>NZ_CP014162.1:671113-1006669 GCF_001543205.1 Aerococcus urinaeequi | reverse complement strand
GTATTTTGAAAATTCTAAGGGCGTCACCATGGCAGATTCGATATGCATGTGGGCGTCGATAAAGCCAGGTGCAATGTATTTGCCTGTACAATCAATGGTTTGCTTGCCTTCATAGTCGCCTAAGGCCGCAATCCGGTTGCCTATAATGGCCACATCAGTTTGGATGATTTCTTCTGTAAATACATTAATCACATAACCGTTTTTTAAGACGATATCAGCTAATGCTTTGCCATTTGCGACGTGAATTAGATTTTCCATGCTTGTCCCCTTTTTTGCTACCTAGTTGCCAAATATTGAAGTTAAACTTGTTGGAAGTAGCGAATCTTTTTTCACTACTTCAGGTCGATTAATCGGATTTGAAAATTTGAATAGTATTATAACCATAATCAGACCTAAAAGTATAGAACAAATTAATAAATATACGAATTATAAAATAAATATAATGAAATATTGTTCGGATAAATTTATTTTTAATCAATAGATAAGGTCTGAATTTCGGGAAAAAGGGATAAAATCCCGATTAAAGCTAGGTTAACCTTCCATACCAAATGAAAACAAAAGTGTATTGCAAAAAACGCAGATTTGAAGTCTGCGTTTTAACATTTCTATTTATTAAGCCACTTTGGCTTATTTTCGTTCAATCGGGTGGCCACCAAATCCGGAACGCAAGGCGGAGACGACTTTGTTTGAAAAACTGTCTGGTAATTGACTGTCATTTCGAACAAATAGGGATTGAGCGATGATTGGAACGGGTACATCCAGTGATAACGCTTCTTCAACCGTGTATTTGGCTTCACCGCTGGAATCTATTTTGCCTACGATTTTGTCTAACTGACTGTCGTCATTGAAACTTTCCTCTAAAAGTTCCATCAACCATGAGCGAACGACAGACCCGTTGTTCCACAATTTAGAAACAGCTGCAAAATCGAAGTCATAATTTGAAGCTTCTAGGACGCTAAATCCTTCACCAATGGCCTGCATCATGCCGTATTCAATCCCGTTATGGACCATTTTCAAATAGTGACCTGACCCACTAGGACCAGTATATAAATAACCGTCTGTACAAGCGATATCACTAAAGAAGGGTTCAACAACTTTAAAGGCTGTCGGATCGCCACCAATCATCAAATTGACTCCATTTCTAGCCCCATCAATCCCGCCAGAAGTCCCGCAATCTAACAAGTAAATCCCCTTATCTAATAGGATTTGCCCCATCAATAAGCTGTCTTTGTATTTTGAATTGCCAGAATCAATGACAATATCACCTGCCTGCAATGTTGATCCTAAGTCTTGAAGAATCTGGTTGGTAATGTGACCAGCAGGTGTTGATAGTAAGATGATTTTTTCTTGGTCCAGTGCTTCTAGTAAGGCTTCCTGACTTGCGACTGTTGGAATCCCTTGCTTTGTTGCTGATTCTCTAGCCTGGGCTGAGGCATCGTAACCAATGATGTTCCAACCATGGTCAAGGCCATTTAAGGCTAAGTTAGCACCCATTTTTCCAAGTCCAATAATACCAATTTTCATGTATTCCCACTCCTTTTTCTAAAGTCACCTAAATCTTAGCACGGAAAAATCAACCCTTCATTTCAAGTTTGGCACACTTGATGACGACAAATATAGCGCTTTCAAAATGTTGAAGAAAGGGCTTTTAAGATTTATGATGGGAGTAATTTAAAAGTTTTGAGGAGGAATCGCAATGTCAGAAATGAGTACAAGTACAGTGTCAGATGCAGGATCAAATACGAAAATTTCTATGAAAACTCGGATTCAAAAATTTGGTTCTTATCTGAGTAGTATGATTATGCCAAATATTGGCGCCTTTATTTCTTGGGGGATTATTACAGCCTTATTTCTAGCCACTGGTTGGCTACCGAATGAAGAATTGGCTCAAATGATTGACCCGATGAAAAATTATTTACTACCTTTATTGATTGCTTATAGTGGTGGTAGTTTAGTCCACGGCCAACGCGGGGCAGTTGTCGGGGCGATTGGGACCATGGGGGTTGTGGTTGGTTCTGAAATTCCTATGTTTCTAGGGGCCATGCTGATGGGGCCGTTTGCTGGTTGGTTGTTGAAGCAATTTGACGATAAATTTGCAGATAAGATTCCGCAAGGTTTTGAAATGTTAGTTAATAACTTCTCTTCTGGTATCCTAGGTTTTATTTTAGCGGTACTTGGCTATTACTTTGTTGGACCAACGATTGGTGCCATCACAGATATTGCCTCTGTAGGTATTCAAGCCATTATTTCCGACGGTTTCTTACCACTTGCCAATGTCATTACAGAACCTGCCAAGGTTATCTTTTTGAATAATGCTGTCAATCACGGTATATTTACGCCATTAGGTGCCCAACAAGCACAAGAAGCCGGTAAGTCTATTCTATATTTAGTGTCTATTAACCCAGGTGTTGGTGGCGGTATGTTGTTAGCTTATATGCTATTTGGTAGTGGGTCAGCTAAATCTTCAGCGCCAGGTGCCTTTATTATCCAATTCTTTGGTGGTATTCACGAGATGTACTTCCCTTATGTGTTAATGAAACCCTTGATGGTATTATCGGTGATTGGTGGTGGGGTAACAGGTACTGCCATTTTCCAATTATTTGATGTAGGACTTGTAGGACCAGCGTCACCGGGATCAATTATTTCAGTGGTTGCCATGACACCACCGGGCGATTTATTTGGTATCCTATTAGGTGTATTCGGCGCCTTCTTGGTATCCTTCGCCATTGGGGTCGCTATCCTCAAATTTGACCGTTCAGAAGGTAAGGATTTTGAAGCTTCTAAAGATGCCGTTCAAGCAGAGAAACGTGCTGCTAAAGGTCAAACTACAAGCAATACGCAAGTAGCTGAAAATGTGGCCGACGTTCCAAAAGCTGAGAACGTCAATAAAATCATCTTCGCTTGTGATGCAGGAATGGGTTCAAGTGCCATGGGGGCCTCTTTATTACGGAAAAAGGCCAAACAAATCAATCTCAACATCCCTATTTCAAATTCTGCCATCAACAATCTACAGGATGAGCCAGGTACATTAGTCATTTCGCAAAATGAATTAACCCCTCGAGCACGCCGTCAAAATCCATCTGGTATGCACGTCTCAGTAGACAATTTCTTAGACGGTGACCGCTATGATGAGATTTTAGGGGCCATGATTGCGCAACCAATTGAGGTTAAAGAAACAGATAATACGACAGCAAGCCAAACAACAAATATAGCGATTCAAAATATCGACAATATCTATCTACCATTTGAAGATAAGGTAGGCGAAACCACCATGGCGGCGTCTATTCTACGGAATAAATTGAAGAAGATCAATATCCATGATGTGACCGTCAAGGCTGTGGCAGTTGAAGATTTAGTCCATACCAATAAAACCGACGCTACTTTAGTTATCGGAAACAAAGCAATCGTCCACTCCTTACAGGAGTTATATCCAGATTTAGATGGCCTGGTCATTGAAGATTTACTAGAAGCCAGTGCTTACGACCAGCTGATTGAATCATAAGGACTTGGAAATATCGGAAAAGTCATTATTAAATAAGAAACAAGTAAGAAACAAAGGAAACTAATAGAAAACAAGCAGGAAATAAACAAAAGAAGGGAGCGGGTGCCAAATGTATCTATCACAGCGGGAAGCCATTATATTAGACCAGTTGTTATATAGTCATACGGAAATTCCTATCTCTTCTTTTCAAAGTTTACTGCAAGTGAGTCGACGGACAGTCTACCGGGAAATTACGAATTTAGAGGCGTCACTCAAAACCTTAAATATTGAGATTGTCAACGAACGGAACAAGGGCTATAAACTTGTTGGCCATGCGGAAACTTTAAATATGTTGAGGGAAGAAAATACTGCTCGAAACCAGTATATTTTCTCTAAAGATGAACGGCAAGATGGCATTATTACCACCTTATTGGTCAATGAAGAGCCGGTGACAGCAGAAGTTTTAAGCCAACAATTTGCTGTCAGTTTAAATACCATCTATCAAGATATAGATGCTATTGAAGAAAGATTGGGGGCTAATCGCGTAAACCGGTTACCGGCGCAAGGCTTTACCTTGGATGTGGATGAAATCAACAACCGAAACATTGTGGCGACAACCATTTACAACAATCTATCTCCATCTGATAGCGCAATTTATTTATCCGATCTATCTGAAATTGGCGCTGCTATCGATAAACCCTTCTTCCTCACTTTTATTTCTGATAACAGTTTGAAAGCAGTGGTGGAAAGTTTTCATCAGAGTGACCTAAACTCAGGTAAGAAGATGAATGACAATCAAATTCGGCCTGTTTTGATTCAATTGGCTTATGCCCTTGACCGAATCCAGGCAGGCTTTTCCATAGGCGATATTGTCAGTATTGAGACCAACGTCCCAAGCGATATCATCAATTTGGCTTATCAAATTACGGGGCATATTGCTAATCAATTGAAAATCAACATTCCAATCAATGAGCGTAATTTATTGGTTAACCAACTGGAAGGCATCAATTTTAAGAATAAAGAATCGATTTTCAATGTGAACTTTGACACCCAATTATCCTATAAGGTACAGAAGTTTATCCGACTCGTTTCTGAAAAAACGAGTAACGACTTTAGACAGGACAAACGCTTGTACAAGGGGTTAATTTCTCACATTCGGGCCGCCTTGAAGCGGATTGAAAATGACCCCATCACGAGTTTCAAAGATACTAGTTTAGCACCGGTTGTCGACCAATACAAAGACTTGTATGTCAAAGTAGAAGAAAGTTTTAAAGCGGTTTTTTCAACCGATATTTCACACGAAGAAGCGGCTTATATATTGATGCACTTTGCAGCATCTTACGAAGCAGGGCCTTCTTTAAACTATCAACCACGGTTATTAGTAATTGTCTCCAATTATGGTGGGGCGGGTAAAATTATCAAAGAGCGGCTAGAAAAGCAGTTCCAAGCTATTTTTCAAGTGGATATCACACAATTATCTAAAATTGACCGATTAGATGTCGGGTCATACAGTATGATTCTGTCGACAGCCCCGCTTAAAAATTTCCCGGTTGAATACCAATTGATATCACCGGTACTAGCTGACAAGGATATTGACTTGTTAAAGGACTTTATCGAAACCTACAAACTAGGCCACAAAAACCCTTTGACCAACCACTTTGGGGATGATAATTACAAATTAACCTTTGAAGAGATGCGGGATTCCATCTTGATTGCGGATGATTTGTTAAAGCAGTTTGAGGTCAAAGACATTAACAGCAAAGAGCATGTGGAGGCGACCGTTGAGGCAGTGATACAATCGCTGAAACCACTTGCTGTGTCGGATGATGCCTTGGTGTCACAGGCAATTATTAAACGCTACAAGACCACGCCAATTGGTATTCCAAAGACCAATATGTCTCTATTTCATAGTGTGCACGAAGATGTGAAGACACCGGTGTTTAAGGTCTATAATCTGTCGAGTCCCTTTTATGTTGAAGGGATGGATCGGCAGATGATCTCACTAAAACGGATACTGTTATTGTTGGCACCAGCGCCACTAGATGCCAACGTTAAAACAGTTTTAGGTTGGATCAGCCAATCTATTATCGAAAATAATATTAATACCGATCTATATAATACGGGGAATGAAGAAACTTTAAAGAATTTACTGAGTAGACTATTTGTTGAAGCGATACAGGAGTCAGGGAAGGGTGATGATTAAATGGAAATTAATCAAAATATGGTGAAATTAAAGCAAGATTTTCAAACGAAGGAAGCTGCGATAAGGGCAGCAGGTCAATTGTTAGTCGATAACGGACATGTCGATTCCACTTATGTGGAGGCCATGCTCGACCGCGAGAATGAGGTAACAACTTACATGGGTAATTTCATTGCCATTCCTCACGGTACGGATGAGGCCAAAACAAGCATCCATTCTACAGGCATTTCGGTCCTACAAATCCCGTTTGGGGTAGATTTTTCTGACGACCCCAATGAAGAAAAGATGGCAATGGTTGTCTTTGGGATTGCCGGGGTTAACAATGAACACCTGGATTTACTGTCTAAAATCGCTATTTTCTGTTCAACCCTTGATAACGTGGTGAAATTGGTAAATGCTGAAAATGAGGCAGAAATTATGACTTTGTTGGATAGCGTTGAAGCAGCCTAATATAGAAAATTAAATGAATATATAAGGAGTTAGCTTATCTTAAGGGGTAAAGTTAGCTCTTTTTTATTTAGCGTGTGGTTGAAATAATCATTTTTCAAGGGGTTAAAATACAAAAATATCTAAAATTGTATTTATAATGTATTTTATGTATAAATAAAAAACGCAAAACCCCATTATGCTAAAGGTTATAAAATAACCCAAAGTATATCGCGTGAATATCACTTATAAATATAGTAAACTAGAAATAGTCTTAAGGAATTCTTTATTTTTGAAGATTTCCAAATAAATTATTAGATAAAAGGAGATGGAAAAAATGGATTTAGCAGGTTTATGGGCTAGCTTAGCTGCTAGCATACCAGCCATCATTGGTGGTATATTATTAATTCTTATTGCGTGGATCGTGGCAGTATTAGTTAAAAAGGCAGTTTCAAAAGGTTTACGAGCGGTGGGATTAGCAGGTCGCTTCGTGAAATGGAATCTTGCAGAGACTGAGGATCAAGCGGAATCAACGTTTGATACCATCGCGCAAATTCTATACTACATTGTTTGGGTGCTATTCTTACCAGGCATCTTCGATACATTTGGTTTAGCTTCTATTGCGACACCAATTCGTGATATGACAGCAAATGCTTTAGGGTTCTTACCATCAATCGTTGGTGCAATCATCATTATGATTGTGGCGGTAGTGGTAGCGCGTTTAGTGAAACAATTAGTTTACTCACTAGTTAAAACAGTTAACATCGACAAGTATGTGGCTAAATTTACTGGTAACAAAACAGCAGACGGACAAACAGCAGATACAATTGCTAACGTACTTTCTTATGTAGCTTACATTGTTGTTTTCATTCCAATTGCAGTTGTAGCCCTTGAGACATTGGGGATTTCTTCAATTGCAACACCAATCATCGGTGTATTAAATAGTGTAGCTGCTGCAATTCCAAATATCTTAGTAGCAGTAATCTTATTAGGTATTGGATTTGCGATTGCTAAAGTCATTGGTGAGTTAGTACAAAACTTACTTGCGGGCACTGGTTTAAACAACTTATTCAACCGTGAAACTGGTGCAACAACTAAAAACATCAATGTTTCAGAAATCATTGGTCAAGTAGTTGCTGTAGTCATTGGTTTATTCTTTACCGTTGAAGCCTTAAATGTATTAAACTTAGCGATCTTAAACACTGTTGGTGCAGCAATCATTGCTTACCTACCGAACGTATTAATTGCCTTAATTATCTTAGGGCTTGGTATCTTTGGTGGCCGTTTCGTTGGCGACTTAGTGAATAAAGCAACTCAAAGCAAATGGGTTGGTGCAATCATTAAAGGCGTATTCGTAGTCTTCTCAGTATTTATGGCATTAGATCAATTGAACTTTGCTAACAATATTGTGAACATGGCCTTCCTATTCATCATTGGTGGTTTATCAGTTGCCTTTGCCTTATCATTTGGTTTAGGTGGACGCGACTTTGCGAAAAAACAACTAGAAAAACTAGACAAAAAAATTGAAGAAGAATCTGGTCAAAACAACAATAACAACCAATTCTAATCATTAATGAAAGTTAAGATCTTACCCCTGGCTATGTGCCGGGGGTTTTTCTTTGTGCTATTCAACTGCATGAAGTCTTTAAGACTGACTTAAGTTTTACCGTAACGCTTTAACTATATTATGAAAACAGATACAATAAAAGTGATAAAAGTATTCATGGTTGATTCTGGGAGGTGTCAAAAATGAAACAAAAAGCAACTTGGTTTTTACTATTGAGTACGTCATTACTGTTAGGTTCATGTTCTTGGTTTAATAATGCAGAAGATATTTATGATGAAAGTGAGGCATCCTCGTCTGAACAAGTGTCCTCAAGTACTAGTGATAGTGCGAGTGATGAAACATCAGAAGATCCGCAATCCAGTCAGTCGAGTTCAACTGCAGAAAGTTTCACAGATGATGAAGCAAGTGAAAGTTCTTCCTCAGAAGTGGCGCCAGCTTTAACAGTGGCTAACTATTTTCCAATGATTGAAGGGTATCAGGCAGTTTTTGAGGGTGATGGGAATGAGTTTGCGGGCTTTACCCGGACCTATGATTTTATTAATGATGAGTTTTTAACTATGCGGACGGCAACTACAGGAACAACAACACTAGAGTTAATGGCGATTACAGCAGATAAGGCTGAAGTAATCGTGACCAAGCCAGAAACTTATAGCCATGAAGAATTGACCCGCGATATGATTACCCAAATAGATGAGCCAACGAGAGTCTTGATTGAGGGGCCGATTGAAGTGGGCCATACTTGGGATAGTGACGGACGGCAACGTGAAATTACTGGTATCGATGTGCCTGTTGAAACGAAGACTGGCACTTACGAGACTTTAGAGGTCAGTGAATACAGTGAAAATAGTATTCGAAGAGAGTATTATGCCCCAGGTGTGGGACTGGTTTACGCAGAAGATGAAAGTACTGACCCTGAAGCGTACTATTTCGTCACTCAAATTTTGAGTCAGTTATCTTTTGAAGGTTGGGGTGAGGAAGTTACTTTCTACTATCCAAATGGCGAAGGTGAATTTGAACAAGCAAATGAAACGGTGGCTATGACGACCAATAATGATATGGCGCTGAAATTCACGCAGATTTTCCAGGGTGGCAACAGCGCGGACCAACAAATGATGGCTAACAGTGTTGATATCAATAGCATCAGTGTTGACGGTCAGGACCCAAGAGCGGGCAAGAATGTCTATGTTGACTTTAGCGAAAATATCAGTGAATTGGCGGATGATCCACAAGGGAAGGCTAAGTTGGATGCCATGATGGCAACGGTGGTCCAGTATTATAATGCTGACTACATTCAACCTACTATTGAAGGCGACTATATGGTCATTGAGGGGGTTGTTGAATTAACCCCAGCTTATCCATTATACGAAGTCCCTAAAAATATTCAGCCTTAAATGACAGGTAAATCGACAGATAAAGATGACAAAATGAACGCTCAGCCTGAATCTAGCTGGGCGTTTAATAATGGGTGCCCAGCAAAAACTGTTTGCCTTTTTTTAAATAGTAGTAAACTAGGATAAAAAAGTCGCAATTTCTGAATTGAAATTGTTTACTTTTAAATTGAGATTGCGTATAATACCGAATGTATAAAAAAGTAGTTTGACAGTCAAAGTGTCTTTCTAGTCCGACCAGGCCATGGGAGGGGTAGATTGGGCGCTTTTTTATTTGCACAAATATAAACAATAGTAGATAAATTTAGATAGAAAGGAACATATTCATGATTACTCGTGGTTTTGATACAATTGCAGCTATTTCATCGGCACCGGGCGAGGGTGCGATTGGGATTGTCCGTCTTTCAGGTGATGACGCACTAGCGATTGCAGATAAGGTTTACAAATTAGGTCAGAAAAAATTGAGTACGCAAGATAGTCATACTATTCATTATGGACATATTGTAGATCCAAAAGATGGTCAAGAGATTGACGAAGTGATGGTGTCTGTTATGCGTGAGCCAAAAACATTTACGCGTGAAGATATTGTTGAGATTAATACCCATGGTGGGATTGTGGCGACAAATCGCGTGCTGGAACTCGTTTTGCGTGAAGGGGCTACCCTAGCAGAACCAGGTGAATTCACCAAACGTGCCTTTATCAACGGGCGAATTGACTTAACCCAAGCAGAAGCTGTGATGGATTTAATCCGTGCTAAGACGGACCGGTCAATGGATTTAGCTGTGAAGCAGTTGGACGGAAAATTATCCAATTTAATCGAAAATTTACGTCAAGACATTTTAAATACCTTGGCGCAAGTTGAAGTAAACATTGACTACCCGGAATACGATGATGTGGAAGAAATGACCCTTAAATTATTGGGCGAGAAAACAACTATTATCAAGAACCGAATCGATGGCTTATTATCGACCGCTAAACAAGGGAAAATCTTGCGTGACGGGATTTCAACTGCCATTGTGGGTCGTCCAAATGTAGGGAAATCTTCCTTACTGAATGCCTTATTAAGAGAAGAAAAGGCCATTGTAACGGATATTGAAGGCACAACGCGTGACACGGTTGAAGAATATATCAATATCCGCGGGGTACCCTTGAAATTAGTGGATACAGCGGGTATTCGTGACACAGAAGATGTGGTGGAACGTATCGGTGTGGAACGGTCGAAGAAAGCCTTAATGGAAGCAGAATTGGTGTTATTATTACTCAACCAATCTGAAGCCTTAACAGCTGGTGACCGTGAGCTTTTAGCCTTAACCCAAGACCATAAACGAATTATTATCATGAATAAAATTGATTTACCAAACCAACTTTTAAAAGAATCCCTATTAGAGTGGGTTGAAGAGGACGAAATCATTGCTACGTCTATGATGACTCAAGAAGGTATTGACGCTTTAGAGGAGAAAATTGCAGACTACTTCTTCTCTGGTCAATCAGGGGAAAAAGACGCGACTTATGTTTCTAACGCCCGTCATATAGACCTTTTACAAAAAGCGAGTCAATCATTAGACGAAGTGAAAAACGGGATTGATATGGGCATGCCAGTTGACTTGATTCAAATCGACTTTACCCGTGCTTGGGAAATTTTAGGTGAAATTATTGGTGAAAATGCGCCGGATGAACTATTAACACAACTATTCAGTCAATTCTGTTTAGGTAAATAAAAGAAGCGTAGAAAGGATGAGATGATGCAAACTTATGAAGCAGGCAAATATGATGTCATTGTAGTTGGTGCTGGGCATGCAGGTAGTGAAGCAGCTTTAGCCGCAGCGCGTATGGGCGCTGAAACCATGTTGATCACGATTAATATTGATATGGTTGCCTTTATGCCATGTAACCCGTCAATTGGGGGACCAGCTAAAGGGGTAGTTGTAAGAGAGATCGATGCCCTTGGTGGTGAAATGGGCCGCAATATTGATAAAACATATATCCAAATGCGTATGCTGAATACAGGTAAGGGACCAGCTGTCCGTGCCTTACGTGCGCAAGCAGATAAAGATGAATACGCCAAAGAAATGCGTAGAACTATCGAAAACCAAGACCACTTAACCCTACGTCAAGGGTTAGTAGACGACTTGATTATTGAAGATGATACGGTTAAAGGGATTATCACTAACACAGGTGCTATTTACCGTGCAGATGCTGTTATTTTGACAACTGGTACGGCAGCCCGTGGTGAAATTATTATTGGGGAATTAAAATATTCTTCAGGTCCAAACAACTCGCAACCAGCTGAGAAATTGACTGGGAATATGGCGGAAAAATACGGCTTTGATATTGCCCGCTTTAAAACTGGTACACCGCCACGCGTGGACAAACGTACGATCAACTATGATGCAACGGAAATCCAACCGGGTGATGATGCACCAAATCATTTTTCATTCATGTCTAAAGACGCGGATTACTTACCATTAGTAGACCAAGTCCCATGTTTCTTGACTTATACCAATGAAGCAACCCATGAAACGATTCGTGAAAACTTACATCGTGCACCAATGTTTACAGGTATCGTTGAGGGTGTAGGTGCCCGTTACTGTCCGTCAATTGAAGATAAGATTGTGCGTTTTGCAGATAAACCAAAACACCAAATCTTCCTTGAGCCTGAAGGGTTAGATAACGAAGAAATCTATGTCCAAGGACTTTCAACTTCACTACCAGAAGACGTTCAAAATGACATGATTCATTCAGTTAAAGGCTTGGAAAACGCACGTATCATGCGTAACGGATACGCCATTGAGTACGATGTGGTGAAACCAAACCAATTGAAAGTAAACTTAGAAACTAAACAAGTGGCCAACTTATTTACAGCCGGTCAAACAAACGGTACTTCTGGTTATGAAGAAGCTGCTGGTCAAGGTTTATACGCAGGGATCAACGCCGTCCTTAAAATCCGTGGCGAAGAGCCATTTGTTATCGGCCGTGACCAAGGCTATATTGGGGTAATGATCGATGACTTAGTCACAAAAGGGACAACTGAACCGTATCGATTATTAACATCACGCGCTGAATACCGTTTATTATTACGTCATGACAACGCTGATACTCGTTTAACTGAAAAAGGTTATGAATTTGGTTTAGTCTCTGAAGAACAATACAGCTTATACAAATCAAATCAAGCAGAGGTTGCTGAAGAATTAGACCGTTTAGCCAATGTTCGCTTGAAACCAACTCAAGAATTACAAGACTACCTAGCAGAGAAAAATTCCGCAGCCTTAAAAGATGGGATTATGGCGAGCGACTTACTACGTCGTCCAGAGCTTAAAATTGATGATATCCTTAAATTCGCCCCAAGCGACAAGGATTTATCACGTCAAGTAACAGAACAAGTTGAAATCCAAATCAAATATGCTGGTTATATTGTTAAAGAACAACGTAAAGTAGAAAAATTACACCGTTTAGAGCAAAAAGCGATTCCAGCTGACATCGATTGGGATGCCATCGACAGCTTAGCCACTGAAGCGCGCCAGCGCTTGAAAGAAATCGGCCCACGCACCTTAGCACAAGCTAGTCGTGTATCAGGTGTAAACCCTGCAGATGTATCCATTATCATGGTTTACCTGCAAGGTGGTCACGTCGCACGTGTTTAAGTCAGAAGATATGAAAAGCTATCCTACAATTCTGGGATAGCTTTTTAACGTATAATGAATCTAATCGTAAACGGCTATAATAGACTTAGGGCATATGCTATAATTTAAGGGAATGAAACGATTGATTACAAGATCGTTTAAAGCAAGATAATAGCTGTATGGTCCTAGTAAATTTGTAAGCTATACGAAAACAAATGCCAAGGTAAATGAATAAAAAGGAGTAATCTAATGTTAAAACGTGTTATTTTTCATGTACATGAGATGAAAGATTGGGAAACCATCTTACCAACTATTCAAAATGCGCTAAATGATGTGGAAGATTTACAAGTGATTGTCCTAGCCAATGGTCGTGCTGTCCGGGTTGCTGTGCGTGAAGAATTTCACCAAAGCTTAGAAAAACTCGTGAAACAAGGTGTGACGATTGAGTTATGCCAACATGCGCTACAAGCTCAAGGGTTTGATCCAGAAATGGTGAATAATCGCTTATTTACCCCGATTACATCAGGTATTGCCGAATTAATTAACCGTCAACATGATGGCTATGCCTATATTCGCGCTTAATTAATAACCTTACTTTATCGGTCCATCCAGAATTCAATATAGAAAGTAGACAATCATGAACCCAGAATTATTTAAAAGTAGCTTAGCGGATGCAGGAATCCACTTAAATGACCAACAAATGACACAATTCAACCGTTATTTCGAATTATTGGTTGAATGGAATGAAAAAATTAATTTAACAGCCATTACAGAACTAGAAGAAGTGTATTTGAAACACTTCTATGATTCACTGACTGTCGCTATGCACGTTGAAATGGCCGATCAAACGTACCGTTTAGTAGACGTCGGTTCAGGCGCTGGGTTCCCCAGCATTCCACTAAAAATTGCCTTTCCAAACTTAGACATCACTATTGTTGACTCATTGAATAAACGTATCAACTTTATCAATGAAGTGGTGAATGAACTTGGTTTAGAAGGAGTGCATGCCTACCACGATCGCGCTGAAACTTTTGGTCAAAACCCACAATTCCGTGGTCAGTTTGATTTTGCTACTGCTAGAGCGGTGGCTAGATTAAACTTATTAGCAGAATTTTGTTTACCCCTAGTGAAAAAGGATGGCCAATTCTTAGCGATGAAAGCACAGCAATCTGATGATGAAATTGAGGAAGCAAAACATGCTATTGCTGTCTTAGGTGGTAAATTTGCCGAAGACATTCAATTTGACTTACCAGCTGAAGCTGGGGAGCGTCATATTTTACGGATTGAAAAACCAAAAGAAACACCAAATAAGTATCCGCGTAAACCAGGAAAGCCAGCGAAAAGTCCGCTATAAATAAAGTGATTAAAAGTATTTTATGTGATAATAGAATTATTTAAACAATATATAGGCTTTTTTGGTACAATGGTAAAGAATAAATGACATGAGAAGCATAATATTGCGAAAAATAGGCCAAACTATTTTGAATGAATGCGAAAGGAACGGAAACGCATTCCGTTCCTTTTTTATTGAAAATGATGTATACAACGCAGGGGGTTAGAAAATGGGTAAAGTAATCGCAGTCGCCAATCAAAAAGGTGGTGTCGGGAAGACAACAACAACTGTCAACTTAGCATCCGCACTTGCCTATCAAGGAAAGAAAATTTTATTAATCGATAGTGATGCGCAAGGGAATGCGACGAGTGGTCTAGGGATTGCTAAAGGTTCTGTTGAAAACAGCATCTATGACGTGTTGATTAACGAAGTTGCCGTAAAAGATGCGGTAGTATCTTCGTCACGCGAGAACCTTTCTGTTGTACCGGCAACAATTTCATTGGCAGGGGCTGAGGTTGAACTTACAAGTATCGCCCACCGTGAACAAAAGATGAAAGAAGCCATTCAACCGATTAGAAATGACTATGACTATATCTTCATTGACTGTCCGCCTTCACTAGGTCACTTGACAATCAATGCCTTCACTAGTGCAGATTCCGTACTGATTCCAGTACAAAGTGAATACTATGCCCTAGAAGGATTAAGTCAATTATTGAACACAATCCAATTAGTTCAAAAACACTTCAATGCAGGGCTAAAAATTGAAGGTGTTTTAATGACAATGTATGATGCAAGAACAAACTTATCGAATGAAGTTGTAGAAGAAGTCCGGAAGTACTTTGGTCAAGCAGTGTATACGACCTTGATTCCGCGAAATGTGCGCTTGTCTGAAGCACCATCATATGGACAATCCATCATTGATTATGATATTCGTTCTCGTGGCGCTGAAGTGTATCTGGAATTGGCAAAGGAAGTGCTAGAAAATAATGGCGAAACAAACAAATAAGCATAATAAGGGACTTGGCCGCGGGATTGATGCCTTTTTTGGCGGCGAAGCACTTTTTACCCAGGATGAGACAGACCAAGAGCAAGTTGACGTAAAAGTTACAGCTGAAACAAGTAAGCAAACTGCAAACGAAGCGACTGTTGAAGCCCCTGCGACTGACAAAATGGTGCAGGAAATCAGTGTTGAAGATATTCGTCCAAACCCTTACCAACCCCGGCACCAATTTGATGAAGATGCCTTGAACGACTTGGCCAAATCTATTCAAGAGCAAGGCATTTTTCAGCCGATCACCCTACGTAAATCTGCGGTGAAAGGGTATGAAATTATTGCTGGTGAACGACGTTTTCGTGCGTCTAAAATCGCCGGTTTAACGACTGTTCCAGCCATTGTACGTGAATTTTCTGATGAACAGATGATCGAAGCATCTATCATCGAGAACTTACAACGTGAAGACCTAACAGCCCTAGAAGAAGCTATGGCTTATCAACAATTGATTGATGTTTTAGCAATTACGCAAGATGAAGCGGCTAAACGCCTGGGGAAATCCAGAACTTATATCACCAACCATTTACGTTTACTAGGTTTGAGTGACGATATTAAAGCCTTAGTGCAATCAGGTGCTTTATCAGCAGGTCAGGCCCGGACTATTTTAGGTTTAAAATCGAAAAAAGACCAATCAAGTCTAGCTAAGAAGGTTGTTGCAGAAGGCATTACCGTTCGCCAATTGGAGAAAATGGTACAAGCCTTAAACGAGCCAGCGGACAAGGATATTAAAAAAGACGACGGCAAGAAAGAAGTCGTGCCACCTTATATCCGCGAAAGCGAAGACCGGTTAATGGATAAATTTGGGACGAATGTTCAAATCAATAGTCGCGGAAAACGCGGTAAAATCGAAATCGAATACCTTTCTGAAGAAGATTTAACCCGTATTCTAGATATTTTGAATATTAAATTTGAAGATTAGAGGTGTATGTCTTGGGAGACAAAGAATATGGCATGCACGATATCGTGCAAATGAAAAAACAACACCCTTGTGGTGAAAATGCTTGGAAAATCATTCGTTTAGGTGCGGATATCCGCATTAAATGCCAAGGTTGTGGCCAATCTGTCATGATGCCACGACGTGAATTTGAAAAGAAAATGAAAAAAATCATTCAACCAGCAGACAATAACTAGGGATTAGTACCCGTTTTGCCTATATTGGTCTAATGTGTTCGATTTTGCAATCATCAGAATGACTTATAATGATAGAAATAAAGAAAAAATACCCTTAATAAAGAAAGTAGTGTGAAGAAATGGCCTTAACTGCCGGAATCGTAGGATTACCAAACGTTGGAAAATCTACCTTATTTAATGCAATCACAAAATCTCAAGTAGAAGCCGCAAACTATCCCTTTGCAACAATCGACCCGAATGTGGGAGTTGTAGAGGTACCAGATAGCCGTCTACAAACACTTACTGAATTCTACGTACCAAAGAAAACTGTCCCAACAACTTTTGAATTTACGGATATTGCCGGAATTGTTAAAGGGGCAAGTAAGGGTGAAGGTTTAGGAAACAAATTCTTAGCCAACATTCGTGAAGTAGATGCGATTGTCCACGTGGTTCGTTGCTTTGAAGATGGGAATATCACCCACGTTTCTGGAAAAGTAGATCCAGCTGACGATATTGAAACAATTAACCTAGAGTTAATCTTATCTGACTTAGAAACAGTCAATAAACGTTACGAAAAAGCAATTAAAATGGCTAAATCAAAAGACCATGATGCAATCGTTGAAGCCAACGCTCTTGCTAAGGTAAAAGAAGTGCTTGAAGCTGGTAAATCAGCTCGAACAGTGACTTTTACTGAAGAAGAACAGCCATTTATTGACCGCATGTTCCTTTTGACAACAAAACCAATCTTATACGTAGCGAACGTAAGCGAGGATGATGCAGCAACTGGTAACGACTATGTTGAAATCGTACGCGGTATTGCTAATGAAGAGGATGCTGAAGTGGTAATTGTTTCAGCGCAAATCGAAGAAGAGTTGGCATCATTGGACGATGAAGACCGTGAAATGTTCATGGAAGACTTGGGGATGGAAGTGTCTGGATTAGATCGTTTAATCCAACGCGCTTACACTTTATTAGGTCTTGAAACTTACTTTACTGCTGGTGAACAAGAAGTACGTGCTTGGACCTTCAAGAAGGGCATGAAAGCCCCACAAGCAGCGGGTGTAATTCACTCAGACTTTGAAAAAGGCTTTATCCGTGCAGAAACCTTATCTTATGAAGATTTACTGACTTATGGTAGTGAAAAAGCTGCCAAAGAAGCAGGCCGCTACCGTTCTGAAGGTAAGGACTACGTTGTGAAAGACGGCGATATCTTACTATTTAGATTTAACGTTTAAGATCATTCAGGCAAAAGGAGATTTGACCAACAATGGTATTAGGAAATGAGAAAAAATCGAGAGCTGAAATTCAAGCTGAACGTGAAGCGGCTGAAAAAGCAACCCACCAACGCATCAAAGATGAACGCGAAGGCCTATACGCAGGTTTAACCAAACGTAACCAAGAATTTATGATCAAATTTATGAATGAAATCAATGCTTTAGGTTACGATGGCGATATCGACTTAAAAGAAAATCAAATGTTGCATACTCTTATTGAAGAGCAAGACAAAGGGGTTACTGCCAAACAATTATACGGCACACCAACAACTTACGCCCAAGAACTACACCAAAACCCTAACGATGGTAATGCGGCAGTTCAAGCAGGCGACAGCCCGTTCTGGCATTACTGGGTTGAAGGTGGCTTATTAATTGGTGGTGTATTCGCGGGTATTTCTGGAATGACCTTATTAATTGGTTCTGAAAATGCGAGCTCAGGCCCGGCTGGTTTATTCACGCTAATCTTGAACTTTATTATTGGGGGATTAGCTATGGCTGTGTTGACGACTAACCAACCTGATATGTCTAAACCGAAGAAAGAACGTGGCACTATGCGGTATATCTTAATTTCAGTAGCTGTTTTATTAGCTTGGATCCTACTCATTTCTCTAACTGAATTCTTGCCAGCGGGTATTAACCCAGAATTACCATTATTCGCTTACCTAGCTCTAGCAGTCCTAGGTTTAGCTGCCAGATGGTGGTTTAAACGCGAATTTAAAGTACAAAATACCTTGTTCTAAAAACATGAGTCTGTCAGTTATTCTGGCAGGCTTTTTTGATAGCTTCGAGTTGATATTTTTGGCATGACGAGGAAACTTCGTTAAGATAAGGGTATTAAAAGAACAAAGGACGTGTAATAAAATGGATGCAACAAATATTGATTTCTCAACAGTTTCAGATGACCTAGGATTTCGTTACGGGAAAGCAGACGCACCGGTAAAACTATATGCCTACTTAAACGTAGAATGTCCTTTTTCAAGGAAATTCGAACAACAAAATACGGCGATTATTCAAGAATTCGTTGAAGCGGGCAAAGTACAATATATTGTGAAGCCCATAAACCGCCCAACTGGTCATTTGCGTAAAGGGAATGTGATGCATAGTTACCTGACTTACGATGACCCGGAAAATGCCTTCAAGCAGCTAACAGAGATGTTTGCGACTCGTCAAGAATGGACGGAATTAGATGAAGCGGGCGTAGCAGCATATGCTGAAAACCAATTAGGTTATACTAAACAAGACCACGATGATACCCAAGAAGCGATTAAAGCTGAAGCGGTTGAAGTAGGCGCTAAAACAGTGCCAACTGCCTATGTATTTGGCCAAGCCTTTGACGAGCACGAAGACAACGAGACTATCCGCGAATGGTTTAACGCTGCTTACCAAACAGCTACTGCAACAGAAGTATATGATTTCGGGGCCGACAAATTAGATTTAGACCAGGTTACGGATAAACGAGCTATTAAATACGGCCAAGATGATGCGCCGATTAAGGTGACAGAATACATCAACTTCCGTTGCCAAGGGTCTAAAAACTTTGAAGACGCCGTGTCTGAAAAATTAGAGGGCCTAGCGGATGAAGGGAAGATTCAACGGATTATCAAACACGTTGATATCGATAAGGCTGGCTTAGCTAAAGGGGAAGTTATTAACCGCTTTGTAGACTACAAGGACCAAGAAAAAGCCTACAAACAATTCAAAGAAATCTTCGCTCGTCATGGTGAATGGAAAACGACTGACTTTGGTGGCATCGTAGACTATGCTATTGAAACGCTATCTTACCAATACCAAGGCAACCGCCTGCAAAACGATGTCGTTAAAGCTGAATTTGAAGCCCTTGGCGGTACAGCAACCCCAACAATCGTCGTAAATAATGACAAAGCTTTTGTGGGGCCAAATGCAGCAGCTGAATTAATTGCTTACTTAGACGAACAAATTGCCCAGTAAGGAAAATATAATAAGGAGGCATTTAAATGACCTTTCAAACAGATAAAATCACCTATCAAGATGCGATTAAACTTGGAAAAGATACAGCCAAGGTTAAAGTCGTTGAATACTACAACCTTGCTTGTCCGGATGCCTTAAATTACCAGGAGCAATTCGCCTTCTTCCTAGATCCATTAATTCAAACAGGGCAGGTGCAACGGATTTTGAAGCACTATGATAAAACCAGTCCGCGTCTACAAAAAGGCAATCTTGTCCATGATTACATCGATTACGACAACCAAGAAGCGGCCTATACTATGGCAGACCAATACCTTCGGTCGCAAAATGACTGGGCGCGTTTAGACCTAGATAAAGTTGAAGCCTATTTAGCCCAACAAGGACGTGTGCAACAAGACAATAGCGAACTAGCAGCCCGCGTATTTGAAGAAGCACAAGCAGTTGGTGTCGGCGCGGTGCCAACGGTTTTCATCGAAGACCAAGCCTTCGTTGAAACAGTAGACCCAGAAGCCTTCAAACAAGCCATAATGGAAAGAATCTAAGTATTTGGATTTTTCTCGGCAAACTTATACGAATAATCACTCACAGGTCGTGGCTTAATGTCACGGCTTTTTGTGTCGTATAAATTTTGGATTTGTAATTTGAAAAGTATGTCGGTGAGTCATAGGTTTATGGGGGTCTTGTTAATACTGGATTTTGCTATAGGCATAAGGTAAATATATATAGGTAAAAGAAGAGATGATTTCTTTAACCAATTTCCGAACTATAACATTTGATCCAAGTTTCCAAAAGCGTATATATCTTTTTCAAACAAATAAAAAACGAACAATATCTTTAATATATAAAAATAATCCATTTATTTACGAAATATAAGGTTGACCTTGTTGGTGTATGGTGGTAGGATAGTAAAAATCAATTTTATACAGAAAAGGGGAATGAATGAAAAATGACTACTGCATGGGAAAACAAATTCGCTAAAGAGGGATTAACATTCGATGACGTCTTACTATTGCCAGCACATTCAGAGGTGTTGCCAAATGAGGTAGATTTAGGCGTAGAGTTGGCGCCCAACTTGAAATTAAATATTCCAATCCTTTCAGCTTCAATGGATACTGTAACGGATGCAAGCATGGCCATCGCTATGGCACGCCAAGGTGGACTTGGTATTATTCATAAAAATATGACGATTGCCCAACAAGCGGATGAAGTCCGTAAGGTTAAACGTTCAGAGTCAGGTGTCATTTCAGACCCATTCTATCTATTCCCAGACTCACCAGTTCACGAAGCAGAATCATTGATGGAGCGTTACCGTATTTCTGGTGTACCGATCATCGACAATGAAGCAGACCATAAATTAGTGGGTATCCTAACAAACCGTGATATCCGTTTCTTAGAAGACCATGACCAACCGATTGAAAATGTGATGACCAAAG
Organism: Aerococcus urinaeequi; assembly: GCF_001543205.1. NCBI lineage: Bacteria > Bacillati > Bacillota > Bacilli > Lactobacillales > Aerococcaceae > Aerococcus > Aerococcus urinaeequi. Next base: position 985,842 of record NZ_CP014162.1, on the reverse strand, counting down.
ACAACTTAGTTGTTGCACCACAAGGAACTTCTTTAGAAGAAGCGAGTCACATTTTATATGAAAATCGTATTGAAAAATTATTATTAGTTGATGATGAAGGTCGTTTAACAGGTTTAGTTACTATTAAAGATATTGAACGCGTTACAGACTATCCAAATTCTGCTAAAGACGCAAAAGGTCGTTTAATTGCGGGTGCTGCAGTTGGCGTTACTTCAGATACATTTGAGCGTGTGGCTGCTTTACTTGAAGCAGGTGCAGATGCGATTGTAATCGATACTGCACATGGTCACTCTGCAGGGGTTTTACGTAAAATTGCACAAATTCGCCAAGAGTTCCCAGAAGCTACTTTAATCGCTGGAAATGTAGCGACAGCTGAAGGTACGCGTGCTTTATATGAAGCAGGTGTTGACGTGGTTAAAGTAGGGATTGGACCTGGATCAATTTGTACAACACGTGTGGTTGCTGGTGTTGGGGTACCACAAATTACAGCGGTGTATGACGCAGCTAGTGTAGCCAACGAATACGGCAAGACCATTATTGCGGATGGTGGGATCAAATTCTCAGGTGATATTGTCAAAGCTTTAGCGGCTGGTGGCCATGCAGTCATGTTAGGATCAATGTTAGCGGGTACTGACGAAGCACCAGGGGAATTAGAAATCTTCCAAGGGCGTCAATTTAAAACTTACCGTGGAATGGGTTCTTTAGGGGCTATGAAAAAAGGTTCTGCGGACCGTTACTTCCAAGGTGAAGTCAACGAAGCCAACAAATTAGTGCCTGAAGGAATCGAAGGACGCGTTGCTTATAAGGGCTCTGTTTCAGGTATTATCTTCCAATTACTTGGTGGTATTGAATCAGGTATGGGCTATTGCGGTGCTGCAACAGTTGAAGACTTACGTCAACATGCACAATTTATTCGCATGACAGGTGCTGGTTTAATTGAATCGCATCCGCATGATGTACAAATCACTAAAGAATCGCCAAACTATTCAAGAGGCTAATCGATTAAAGACGAAAATATTCCGAGGGCAAGTGGGTCAGCATGACTGCGCTTGTCCTTTTTCAATGAAAAAATCTTTAATATAGGTCGGAAAAGCTTGTGATATCAAGTCTTAAGGCATTCTTAACTACTTTTAAATAGAAATATAGGACTTATGTGGTTGGGGTTTGTTAAAATAAGATGGAGAGATTATAGAGTTCGGAGGATAACCTAATGAAAATTTTAATTACTGATGACGATAAGGAAATCGTTGAATTATTAACTATATATGCTACAAATGAAGACTACGAGGTAATCCAGGCTTTTGATGGGGATGAGGCCTTGAACAAAATTGCTGAGAATCCTGATATTGCGATGATGGTGTTGGATATTATGATGCCTGGTAAGGATGGGATTACGGTGATTAAGGAGTTACGGAAACGTGATGTGGATATGCCAATTTTACTATTATCTGCTAAATCGTCTGATATGGACAAGATTTCTGGTTTAACGACTGGTGCGGATGATTATGTGACAAAACCCTTTAACCCGCTTGAAGTGATGGCTCGTATCAAGTCTTTACTGCGTCGTGCTTCTACAGCTGGCGATGATTCAGCAACGATTGAAGTTGGCCCGCTTGTAATTAACAAAAATTCTCATGAGGTAACGACAACAGATGGTCAACAAATTCAACTAACTGCGCTAGAATTTGGTATATTATACTTACTAGCTAGTAATCCAAATAACGTATTCTCTGCTGACGAGATTTTTGAACGTGTATGGCAGCAAGAGTCTGTGGTATCAGCGAAGACTGTTATGGTCCACGTGAGCCATTTGCGTGATAAGATCGGTGAAGCTACAGGTGGAGACAAGGTAATCTCAACTGTTTGGGGTGTAGGTTATAAAATTACAGCCTAAGCGCTAAGTATAGAAAACGTCTGGTATCACGGCGAATGTTCAGTAAGACTGGGGAATGCGATATTGGTATCAACGCCCCTAGTCTTTTTTACATTTTTATAGTAGCCAGTTAGTCGGTTAGGTAGTTAATAGTTCAATGACAGTAATAGTTAGAAGGTGCGCTCTTGCAAAAAAAGAAAAGTAGAATGCATACAGAGCTTTTTTTTGAAGCGATTGTGTGGCTAGCGATATTGGTCATACTGTATTTTGGGTTAATGTTCGTGTTGATCACGGTCTATGAAACCAATTATTCAGTCTTGTTACGGACATATCCTGGCTCTTTTTTTGTCCACCCACAATTTCAACAAAATTTCTTTCTGTCTCTAACCGTGGTTTACTTGGTGATGAGTGTTTCCTTTGTTGGCTGGCGGATTTATCGGCGGCTACGGGCGGTTCAATTGGGCTATGTGCTTGAAGAGCTGCACTATATTTCGCAAGGAAACTACCATCATAAGATTTCTACTTCCGAGTTGAATGGGATGCAGCCTGTTGTAGATTCGATTAATCGTTTGGTCGACTCCACTGTTAAAGCGCGGGAAGAAGAGCGGCGGATTGAACAGTCTAAGGATGACTTGATAACCAATATGAGTCATGACATTCGGACGCCGCTTACTTCCGTGATTGGTTACTTGACCTTATTGAAGCAGGAAGGGTTGAAAGACCCAGAAAAGGCTATGAAGTATATCAATATTGCTTACGATAAGGCCATTCAAATGCAACGGATGACTGAAGATTTGTTTGAATATACTAAGGTCAAACAAGTGGATACTAAGTTGGCTATTAACCGGATCAATGTGGTACGTATGGTAGAACAAATTACGGTAGAGTTTGAATTAGAGGCCAATAAAGTCGGCCGTGAATTTCAAATTGTGGCCGAACCGGATGACAATATCCTAGTCGATATTGACCCAGAAAAATTTGTACGTATTTTTTCCAATTTATTTACCAATGCCTTTAAATATGGTGGAAAGGGTAAGTATATCAGGATTTCAATCTATCAAGACAAAGAAAAGACCAAGTTTGTCGTTGAAAATGACGGCGCTAAGATTCCTAAGGGGCAACTGAAGGACCTATTCCAGAGATTTTACCGGGGGGATAAATCTCGAACTGAGCCGCAGACGGGTAGTGGTTTGGGGTTAGCGATTACGCAATCGATTATTGAACTGCACCGTGGTGAAATTCACGCGGAGTCGGACCATAGAGGGACACGGTTCATTTTCACTATTCCTAATCGCTTTGAAGATTTAGAGGATCATGTAGAAATGGAGCGAATATAAGTGAAGAATAAGTTGACAAAAGTTTTGACCACAGCATTGGTTGCCTTGTTAGGCCTCAATTTGGCCCAAGTGCCGATGGCTGTGTTAGCAACTGAAAATACGACTGTAGACACTAGTCAAGCGAGTGAGGCAACAAGTGGTACGGTAGCAGAATTTTCAGAAGAAATTGCGACAAATTACGGGTTGAATATCGATGCCGCGATGGTCATTGATAGTGAATCTGGCCAAATTCTATATGACCAAAATGGGGCCGATTTACACGGGATTGCTTCATTGACTAAGTTAATTGCCTTGTTTGTTGTCTATGATGAAATTGCAGCAGGAAATTTGTCTTTTGACACTAAGGTGCCTGTCTCAGAGGCAGTTTCAGCGCTTTCCGTAGCGGCTGGTTTATCTAATGTGCCATTAGAAGAATCAACTGATTATTATACAGTGGATGCTTTAATTGATGCTGCTGTGATTGGGTCAGGGAATGCAGCCGTAGTTGCCTTGGCTGAATATATTGCCGGCTCAGAGCAATCTTTTGTGGAAATGATGGATGACAAATTAACCGAATTAGGCATCAAAGACTTCGAATTATATACCGCTTCAGGTTTAGCCGGTTCATGGTTAACTACAACTGATGGTTCAGCATCACCGTACTCAATTGACCAAGAAAATATGATGCAGGCCCGAGATATCTTGTTCGTGGCCCGTGAAATCGTCAATGAATATCCGGATGTTTTAGAACGGTCTAATGTCACTTCAAAAGAATTCCAAGTATCGGATCCGGAGACTTATACTTTAGAGAGCACCAACCTGTTTTTACCAGGCAATGCCTACGAACGTGACGACGTGTCTGGTCTTAAAACTGGAACTGAATCTATTGCCGGTCGTTGTATCATCATCATGAGTCAAATCGATGGCCGCGACATCATGCTTGTGACCTTAGGTGCTGAAACAGAAGATGAACGGTATGTAAATACAGGCACATTACTGACTGCCCTACAAGAAAACCTTGCTTATACTACCCTTTATGAAGAAGGTGCCCCTTGGTTGCCTGCTGATAACGTAGCTATTTACCAAGGTGTCGTTAGTGGCGTAGATCTGAACTATGCCAAAACGAATGCCCTATTCTTACCTTATAATTATGATTTAGAAAATAATTCGACTACAACTTATGATGCAGCCTTCCAATATGACGCTGTAGGGAACTTAGCGCTGACAGCGCCATTGTCAGTGGACCAATCAATTAATACTTTCAATACGACGGTGAACTTTGATGAAAGTCTCTTTAACCGACTGGATATGTCAAATGCCATTGTGCCAGCAGAAGATGTCGACAAGGTCAGCATTGTTGTACAAGTGGCACGCATCATGGAAGATCTGTTTAAAGGCTGGATGGAAGATATCCAAGGCGTTTTTAGTTAACAACCGTATAGATTTTCAAGAAATGAAATACATCGTATTGCTCAAATGATTTATAAATTTATCTAGAGACGGACACACTTCGTTTTTTCTACAGGCTTGAACAACACTGTTTGTAAAAGCTCTAGATAAGATACACGTTTGCGAGTGCCGTAATTAACAAATCTATTGTTTGTATTTAGGTAAGATAACGATCTGATTTGTAGTCTAAAAGTACTGGTATTACAAAACTAAACAAATCTCATGAATATGATGTTTTGAATGTGTGACTGTTAGGGGTTGGAATGCAACTATAATGATGCTTCTGATATGTTGATTAAGATAAATTCAAGTTTTATAAATATTTTTTCGCTAAAGTCATGATGTCTTGTCATGGCTTTTATACGTGTCTAGAGAAGTGTATTTGTGACTTTATAAGGAAGGGTGCGTTGTACTAAGCAACGTAGATTTGAATGTTGCTTAATTTTGCATAGGTGAAGTGGTAGGCGCAGGGGAAAATTCCAACTATCTATAAATGGCTTTTTTTCTAGCTCTGCACAAGTCTAAACGAATTTATGAGCACCTAATTTGGCGCAATTGACTTTTATTTTCCTTAAATATATAATGGAGGCAATATAAGGAAAGTATCGATTGTGAATAGTAATATAGGCTGATTTCTAGAGAGCTTGCGGTAGGTGAAAGCAGGTAATTAAGCGATATGAATCCACACAATCACTGACTACGAATATGAGGATTTAATCCTAATTAAGTAGAGCCGGGTTAGCCGTTATCTAATGAGCGTAAGACATGGTATTTCTGTGTCTTAAAGTAGGGTGGCACCGCGCAATAATATATGAGCTTCAAGCTATTTCGTCCCTTCCAATTTTTTGGAAGACCGGAATAGCTTTTTTATTTACTTATTTATATATAGGAGGAAAACGAAATGATTGATATTAAATTATTAAGAGACAACTTTGATGCGACTGCGGAAAAATACGTTAGCCGTGGGGTTGCAAAAGATGAATTAGAGAAATTAATTGATTTAGACGGCCAACGCCGTGAGGTGATTTCTCAAACAGAAACTTTAAAAGCTGAACGTAATGCCGTTTCTGATGAAATAGGCTTATTGCGCCGCAACAAAGAAAATGCGGATGATAAAATTGCCCGCATGAAAGAAGTAGGCGATGAAATCCTTGTTTTAGACAAAAAACTTGCTAAATTGGATGAGCAAGTGACTTACATTATGGATCGTTTACCAAACTTACCACATGATTCAGTACCAGTTGGTGCCGATGAAGATGACAACGTTGAAGTGCGACGATGGAGCCAAGCCCCTGAGTTTGATTTTGAACCAAAAGCACACTACGAAATTGGTGAAGAATTAGGTATTTTAGACTTTGAACGTGGAGCTAAAGTTTCAGGTGCGAGATTCTTATACTATCGTGGTTTAGGTGCCCGTTTAGAGCGTGCTGTTTATAACTTTATGTTAGACCAACACCAAGAAGAAGGTTACGAGGAAATCATTCCTCCTTACTTAGTGAACGACAAAGCTATGTACGGTACTGGTCAATTCCCTAAATTTACTGAAGATGTTTTCTCTACAACGAATGAAGATCGCCACCTAACATTAATCCCAACAGCAGAAGTACCATTAACCAATTATTTTGCAAATGAAATTATTCCTGGAGAAGATTTACCTATCTATTTCACCGCCATGTCACCAAGTTTCCGTTCAGAAGCAGGATCTGCTGGTCGTGATACACGTGGTTTAATTCGTCTACACCAATTCCAAAAAGTAGAGATGGTGAAGTTTGCTCGACCTGAAGATTCATATGACGAATTAGAAAAAATGGTGAATAATGCCGAAAATATCCTACAAAAATTAAACTTACCATATCGTGTAATGACATTATCTACTGGTGATATGGGGTTCTCCGCTGCTAAAACTTATGACTTAGAAGTATGGGTACCAGCGCAAGAAACATACCGTGAAATTTCTTCATGCTCAAACACTGAAGCCTTCCAAGCGCGTCGTGCTTTAATCCGTTTCCGTAACGCAAACGGTAAACCGGAATATGTGCATACATTAAATGGTTCTGGTTTAGCTGTTGGGCGTACAGTAACAGCTATTTTAGAAAACTATCAAAACGCAGATGGTTCAGTAACAATCCCTGAAGCGTTAGTACCTTACATGGGTGGTATTACAGAAATCACAAAAGAAAATGCTTCTGGCGTTTCAAAATTAAAATAATGTAATACAATAGAGGTGGATTAATTTTTTAAATTTAACGAAAGGGGCAATTAGGATGTCTAAAGAAACAGCAGTATTTGCCGGCGGATGTTTTTGGTGTATGGTTCAACCATTCGAAGAAATGGATGGTATTGAAAAAGTTACATCAGGATACACTGGCGGCCACAAAGAAAATCCTACATATGAAGAAGTTTGCTCGGGCACAACTGGTCATACAGAAGCAGTTGAGATTGAATTTGATAATGAAAAAATAAGCTATTCAGAATTACTAGATATTTATTGGCAACAAACAGACCCAACAGATGCAATGGGGCAATTTGTTGATCGTGGGGATTCTTATCGACCTGAAATCTTTGTGAACAGCGAAGAACAGGATAAAGCAGCAATGGCATCTAAAGCAGCTTTAGATGCGAGTGGTCGTTTTAACAAACCAGTTCTAACACAAATCACGAAAGCATCGACTTTCTGGCCAGCAGAAGATTACCATCAACAATTCTACAAAAAGAATCCAGCCCACTATAAACGTTATAGTGAATTATCTGGTCGTAAAACATTCATCAAAGATAGTTGGGAAGAAGCTTAATCGCTGATTCCTACTAATCGAAATAAGAAGATCCTGGGTATATTATCTAGGGTCTTTTATTTTTTGAAGAAATACGAAAAATAGGTTTACAAGAATTGTGAAAGATGATATTATATTTTTCAGACGTTATTATTGTTTCTGTTGAAACATTGAAGAAAATATTTTGAAAAAAATGTTGACTTCAAATAGCTGAACATGGTAATATCTAATAGTTGCGTTACAACGTAACAACAACCGAGAAAACAACATTTTAAACAACTTTTAAAACGTTGTTGACTTCCAGTTAAACTCGTGATAATATTAGATAGTTGTCACAAGAGCGACAAAATAGACCTTTGAAAACTGAACAAAGAAGACAAACCAAAAATTGTGTATGGAATCATTTGATTCCAACAATTAAAAGTAGTGAGAACTACTATAAATAAGTCAGCAAACTTTAATGAGCAATCAAGCTCATGAAAATCTTTCATGAGAGTTTGATCCTGGCTCAGGACGAACGCTGGCGGCATGCCTAATACATGCAAGTCGAGCGAACAGATGAAGTGCTTGCACTTCTGACGTTAGCGGCGAACGGGTGAGTAACACGTAAGGAATCTACCTATAAGCGGGGGATAACATTCGGAAACGGGTGCTAATACCGCATAATATCTTCTTCCGCATGGAAGGAGATTGAAAGACGGCTCTGCTGTCACTTATAGATGACCTTGCGGTGCATTAGTTAGTTGGTGGGGTAACGGCCTACCAAGACGATGATGCATAGCCGACCTGAGAGGGTGATCGGCCACATTGGGACTGAGACACGGCCCAAACTCCTACGGGAGGCAGCAGTAGGGAATCTTCCGCAATGGGCGAAAGCCTGACGGAGCAATGCCGCGTGAGTGAAGAAGGCCTTCGGGTCGTAAAACTCTGTTATAAGAGAAGAACAAATTGTAGAGTAACTGCTACAGTCTTGACGGTATCTTATCAGAAAGCCACGGCTAACTACGTGCCAGCAGCCGCGGTAATACGTAGGTGGCAAGCGTTGTCCGGATTTATTGGGCGTAAAGGGAGCGCAGGTGGTTTCTTAAGTCTGATGTGAAAGCCCACGGCTTAACCGTGGAGGGTCATTGGAAACTGGGAAACTTGAGTACAGAAGAGGAATGTGGAACTCCATGTGTAGCGGTGGAATGCGTAGATATATGGAAGAACACCAGTGGCGAAGGCGACATTCTGGTCTGTTACTGACACTGAGGCTCGAAAGCGTGGGGAGCAAACAGGATTAGATACCCTGGTAGTCCACGCCGTAAACGATGAGTGCTAGGTGTTGGAGGGTTTCCGCCCTTCAGTGCCGCAGTTAACGCATTAAGCACTCCGCCTGGGGAGTACGACCGCAAGGTTGAAACTCAAAGGAATTGACGGGGACCCGCACAAGCGGTGGAGCATGTGGTTTAATTCGAAGCAACGCGAAGAACCTTACCAAGTCTTGACATCCTTTGACCACCCTAGAGATAGGGCTTTCCCTTCGGGGACAAAGTGACAGGTGGTGCATGGTTGTCGTCAGCTCGTGTCGTGAGATGTTGGGTTAAGTCCCGCAACGAGCGCAACCCCTATTATTAGTTGCCAGCATTCAGTTGGGCACTCTAATGAGACTGCCGGTGACAAACCGGAGGAAGGTGGGGATGACGTCAAATCAGCATGCCCCTTATGACTTGGGCTACACACGTGCTACAATGGATGGTACAACGAGTCGCAAACCCGCGAGGGCAAGCAAATCTCTTAAAGCCATTCTCAGTTCGGATTGCAGGCTGCAACTCGCCTGCATGAAGCCGGAATCGCTAGTAATCGTGGATCAGCACGCCACGGTGAATACGTTCCCGGGTCTTGTACACACCGCCCGTCACACCACGAGAGTTTGTAACACCCGAAGTCGGTGAGGTAACCTTTATGGAGCCAGCCGCCGAAGGTGGGACAGATGATTGGGGTGAAGTCGTAACAAGGTAGCCGTATCGGAAGGTGCGGCTGGATCACCTCCTTTCTAAGGAATATAACGGAATACACAATAGGTTCAATTCTTCTTTGTTTAGTTTTGAGAGGTCTATACTATATTTTTATAGTAATGGAAGCCAATCGGGCCTGTAGCTCAGCTGGTTAGAGCGTCCGCCTGATAAGCGGGAGGTCGATGGTTCGAGTCCATTCAGGCCCATTCCAGAAATGGAATAAGAAATACATATATAAATATATCCAGCCATGGGGGATTAGCTCAGCTGGGAGAGCGCCTGCTTTGCACGCAGGAGGTCAGCGGTTCGATCCCGCTATTCTCCATAGCAACCATTAAAATTAGGTTGCCATTTTGTTCTTTGAAAACTGAATACTGTAAGTAATAAACCTCTTATTTAATTATTTTCTACCAGGAGATAATTAATATAAGAAATTCCAATTTTACCAAGAGTAAAAAACCAATAAAAGTAAGCAAATTACTTTTCGCGAATCATACAACTTAACCAATGGTTAAGTGAATAAGGGCGCACGGTGGATGCCTTGGCACTAGGAGCCGATGAAGGACGGGACTAACACCGATATGCTTCGGGGAGCTGTAAGTAAGCTTTGATCCGGAGATTTCCGAATGGGGAAACCCAATTGCTTTGATAGGCAATTACTCAACTACGAATACATAGTAGTTTGAGAGGAAGACGCAGGGAACTGAAACATCTCATTACCTGTAGGAAGAGAAAGAAAATTCGATTTCCTGAGTAGCAGCGAGCGAAACGGAAAGAGCCCAAACCAAAGAGCTTGCTCTTTGGGGTTGTAGGACAGACGATATGTAGTTAAAGATTTAGTCGAATGGCATGGGAAGGCCAATCACAGAGGGTGACAATCCCGTAGACGAAAGATCAATAACGCTAGTCTGTATCCTGAGTACGGCGGAACACGTGTAATTCCGTCGGAATCCGGGAGGACCATCTCCCAAGGCTAAATACTCCCTAGTGACCGATAGTGAACCAGTACCGTGAGGGAAAGGTGAAAAGCACCCCGGAAGGGGAGTGAAATAGTACCTGAAACCGTGCGCTTACAAGCAGTCAGAGCCCGTTAATGGGTGATGGCGTACTTTTTGTAGAACGGACCGGCGAGTTACGATTGCATGCAAGGTTAAGTTGAAGAAACGGAGCCATAGCGAAAGCGAGTCTGAATAGGGCGTCGAGTATGTAGTCGTATACCCGAAACCAAGTGACCTACCCATGTGCAGGGTGAAGGTGCGGTAAAACGCACTGGAGGCCCGAACCCACGTCTGTTGAAAAAGGCGGGGATGACGTGTGGGTAGCGGAGAAATTCCAATCGAACTTGGAGATAGCTGGTTCTCTCCGAAATAGCTTTAGGGCTAGCCTCGGATGATGAATATTGGAGGTAGAGCACTGTTTGATCTAGGGGTCCATCTAGGATTACCGAAATCTGATAAACTCCGAATGCCAAATATTTTAATCCGGGAGTCAAACTGCGAGTGATAAGATCCGTAGTTGAAAGGGAAACAGCCCAGACCACCAGCTAAGGTCCCAAAGTTTCAGTTAAGTGGAAAAGGATGTGGGGTTGCTTAGACAACTAGGATGTTGGCTCAGAAGCAGCCATCATTTAAAGAGTGCGTAATAGCTCACTAGTCGAGTGACCCTGCGCCGAAAATGTACCGGGGCTAAACTGAACACCGAAGCTGTGGATATCCGCATGGATATGGTAGGAGAGCGTTCTAAGGGCAGAGAAGCAAGATCGAGAGGACTTGTGGAGCGCTTAGAAGTGAGAATGCCGGTATGAGTAGCGAAAGACGGGTGAGAATCCCGTCCACCGTATGACTAAGGTTTCCTGGGGAAGGCTCGTCCTCCCAGGGTTAGTCGGGACCTAAGCCGAGACCGAAAGGTGTAGGCGATGGACAACAGGTTGAGATTCCTGTACTTGTTTGTATTGTTTGACCAAAGGAAGGACGCAGGAGGCTAAGCAGAGCACGTTATTGGATTCGTGTTCAAGCAGTGAGTCTGACACAGAGTGAAATGCTTCGTGTTAAAGACAAGCTGTGATGAGGAGGGAAATATAGTACCGAAGCTGCTGACGTCACACTGCCAAGAAAAGTTTCTAGTTAGATACAAACAACCCGTACCGCAAACCGACACAGGTAGTCGAGGAGAGCATCCTAAGGTGAGCGAGCGAACTCTCGTTAAGGAACTCGGCAAAATAACCCCGTAACTTCGGGAGAAGGGGTGCTGACCATTTGGTCAGCCGCAGTGAATAGGCCCAAGCGACTGTTTATCAAAAACACAGGTCTCTGCTAAATCGAAAGATGACGTATAGGGGCTGACGCCTGCCCGGTGCTGGAAGGTTAAGAGGAGTGCTTAGCATTAGCGAAGGTACGAATTGAAGCCCCAGTAAACGGCGGCCGTAACTATAACGGTCCTAAGGTAGCGAAATTCCTTGTCAGGTAAGTTCTGACCCGCACGAAAGGCGTAACGATTTGGGCACTGTCTCAACGAGAGACTCGGTGAAATTGTAGTACCAGTGAAGATGCTGGTTACCCGCGACAGGACGGAAAGACCCCATGGAGCTTTACTGCAGGTTGATATTGAGTGTCTGTGTGACATGTACAGGATAGGTAGGAGCCATTGAAGCCGGAACGCTAGTTTCGGTGGAGGCGCTGGTGGGATACTACCCTTGTGACATGGCCACTCTAACCCGCGACCGTAATCCGGTCGGGAGACAGTGTCAGTCGGGCAGTTTGACTGGGGCGGTCGCCTCCTAAAATGTAACGGAGGCGCCCAAAGGTTCCCTCAGAATGGTTGGAAATCATTCGTAGAGTGTAAAGGCAGAAGGGAGCTTGACTGCGAGACCTACAAGTCGAGCAGGGACGAAAGTCGGGCTTAGTGATCCGGTGGTTCCGCATGGAAGGGCCATCGCTCAACGGATAAAAGCTACCCTGGGGATAACAGGCTTATCTCCCCCAAGAGTTCACATCGACGGGGAGGTTTGGCACCTCGATGTCGGCTCATCGCATCCTGGGGCTGAAGTCGGTCCCAAGGGTTGGGCTGTTCGCCCATTAAAGCGGTACGCGAGCTGGGTTCAGAACGTCGTGAGACAGTTCGGTCCCTATCCGTCGCGGGCGTTGGAAATTTGAGAGGAGCTGTCCTTAGTACGAGAGGACCGGGATGGACACACCGCTGGTGTACCAGTTGTTCTGCCAAGAGCATCGCTGGGTAGCTATGTGTGGATGGGATAAACGCTGAAAGCATCTAAGCGTGAAGCCCTCCTCAAGATGAGATTTCCCATATCTTTAAGATAGTAAGACCCCTGAGAGACGATCAGGTAGATAGGCTAGAAGTGGAAGTGCAGCGATGTATGGAGCGGACTAGTACTAATCGGTCGAGGACTTATCCAATGGATATAAGATTGTATGATGGAATGGTAGACGACTTACAGATTCAGTTTTGAGCGAACAAAAGCTCATATAAATATTGTGTGGTAATGATGGCAAGAAGGACACACCTGTTCCCATCTCGAACACAGAAGTTAAGCTTCTTAGCGCCGAATGTAGTTGGGGGTTTCCCCCTGTGAGACTAGGACGTCGCCATGCAAGATGAAAAAACCAGTAGCTTCGGCTGCTGGTTTTTTTTGTGGTCATTTTTCAAAATTTGAGTGATCTACAAGTGTTGGAATCCGAAGGATATAAATATTGTTCAATAGCAGTGGTAAAATTATATTGATATTTAGCTACTAGAAGATTCTTTCAAAAAATGGCGAATACTTGTAAGTAATTTGACGGATGACGAATGAAGAATGGTGGAGTAATTCTCTGGAAATAAATCAAAACTAAAAACTTATAGACATTCACTAATGACAAAATTTAACTATCAACGAATTTATTGATCAAAATGCATAGCTAATTGTGAATGACAAAATATTTTTTGACGGAAATTTTGTAAAAATAGTTGATTGAATCGGAAAATAATATAAAAATTTACAACAAATAATAATCATTCCACATGAGATGGTATTTAAGCGTTGCTAGGAATATAACTAAAAATGCAAGGTGACGATCAAATACACACCCGTAGAAATGCCGTCAAATAAACCTTTCAATAAACATCTTCAAAAAGATTGAAAAATATATTGGAATATCGTTGACAAGGCTTCCTATAAGGGGTAATATATACAGGTTGCTTGTTGAGGGCGACAATGAGATAAAAAAGAAATTTTAAATTCTTGTTGACAATAGCTCAAGTCAAGTGATATGATATTTAAGTCGTCAACACGACATCGTTTGTATAAAACAACAAAAAACTTTTTCAAAACATTCTGTTGACAAACGTCGTATGAAGATGATATGATATATGAGTCGCTAATAAAGCAACGAGATAGACCTTTGAAAACTGAACAAAGAAGACAAACCAAAAATTGTGTATGGAATCATTTGATTCCAACAATTAAAAGTAGTGAGAACTACTATAAATAAGTCAGCAAACTTTAATGAGCAATCAAGCTCATGAAAATCTTTCATGAGAGTTTGATCCTGGCTCAGGACGAACGCTGGCGGCATGCCTAATACATGCAAGTCGAGCGAACAGATGAAGTGCTTGCACTTCTGACGTTAGCGGCGAACGGGTGAGTAACACGTAAGGAATCTACCTATAAGCGGGGGATAACATTCGGAAACGGGTGCTAATACCGCATAATATCTTCTTCCGCATGGAAGAAGATTGAAAGACGGCTCTGCTGTCACTTATAGATGACCTTGCGGTGCATTAGTTAGTTGGTGGGGTAACGGCCTACCAAGACGATGATGCATAGCCGACCTGAGAGGGTGATCGGCCACATTGGGACTGAGACACGGCCCAAACTCCTACGGGAGGCAGCAGTAGGGAATCTTCCGCAATGGGCGAAAGCCTGACGGAGCAATGCCGCGTGAGTGAAGAAGGCCTTCGGGTCGTAAAACTCTGTTATAAGAGAAGAACAAATTGTAGAGTAACTGCTACAGTCTTGACGGTATCTTATCAGAAAGCCACGGCTAACTACGTGCCAGCAGCCGCGGTAATACGTAGGTGGCAAGCGTTGTCCGGATTTATTGGGCGTAAAGGGAGCGCAGGTGGTTTCTTAAGTCTGATGTGAAAGCCCACGGCTTAACCGTGGAGGGTCATTGGAAACTGGGAAACTTGAGTACAGAAGAGGAATGTGGAACTCCATGTGTAGCGGTGGAATGCGTAGATATATGGAAGAACACCAGTGGCGAAGGCGACATTCTGGTCTGTTACTGACACTGAGGCTCGAAAGCGTGGGGAGCAAACAGGATTAGATACCCTGGTAGTCCACGCCGTAAACGATGAGTGCTAGGTGTTGGAGGGTTTCCGCCCTTCAGTGCCGCAGTTAACGCATTAAGCACTCCGCCTGGGGAGTACGACCGCAAGGTTGAAACTCAAAGGAATTGACGGGGACCCGCACAAGCGGTGGAGCATGTGGTTTAATTCGAAGCAACGCGAAGAACCTTACCAAGTCTTGACATCCTTTGACCACCCTAGAGATAGGGCTTTCCCTTCGGGGACAAAGTGACAGGTGGTGCATGGTTGTCGTCAGCTCGTGTCGTGAGATGTTGGGTTAAGTCCCGCAACGAGCGCAACCCCTATTATTAGTTGCCAGCATTCAGTTGGGCACTCTAATGAGACTGCCGGTGACAAACCGGAGGAAGGTGGGGATGACGTCAAATCAGCATGCCCCTTATGACTTGGGCTACACACGTGCTACAATGGATGGTACAACGAGTCGCAAACCCGCGAGGGCAAGCAAATCTCTTAAAGCCATTCTCAGTTCGGATTGCAGGCTGCAACTCGCCTGCATGAAGCCGGAATCGCTAGTAATCGTGGATCAGCACGCCACGGTGAATACGTTCCCGGGTCTTGTACACACCGCCCGTCACACCACGAGAGTTTGTAACACCCGAAGTCGGTGAGGTAACCTTTATGGAGCCAGCCGCCGAAGGTGGGACAGATGATTGGGGTGAAGTCGTAACAAGGTAGCCGTATCGGAAGGTGCGGCTGGATCACCTCCTTTCTAAGGAATATAACGGAATACACAATGTGTTTGACTCTTCTTTGTTTAGTTTTGAGAGATTTATCTCTCTTGTATATATTTTGTTCTTTGAAAACTGAATACTGTAAGTAATAAACCTCTTATTTAATTATTTTCTACCAGGAGATAATTAATATAAGAAATTCCAATTTTACCAAGAGTAAAAAACCAATAAAAGTAAGCAAATTACTTTTCGCGAATCATACAACTTAACCAATGGTTAAGTGAATAAGGGCGCACGGTGGATGCCTTGGCACTAGGAGCCGATGAAGGACGGGACTAACACCGATATGCTTCGGGGAGCTGTAAGTAAGCTTTGATCCGGAGATTTCCGAATGGGGAAACCCAATTGCTTTGATAGGCAATTACTCAACTACGAATACATAGTAGTTTGAGAGGAAGACGCAGGGAACTGAAACATCTCATTACCTGTAGGAAGAGAAAGAAAATTCGATTTCCTGAGTAGCGGCGAGCGAAACGGAAAGAGCCCAAACCAAAGAGCTTGCTCTTTGGGGTTGTAGGACAGACGATATGTAGTTAAAGATTTAGTCGAATGGCATGGGAAGGCCAATCACAGAGGGTGACAATCCCGTAGACGAAAGATCAATAACGCTAGTCTGTATCCTGAGTACGGCGGAACACGTGTAATTCCGTCGGAATCCGGGAGGACCATCTCCCAAGGCTAAATACTCCCTAGTGACCGATAGTGAACCAGTACCGTGAGGGAAAGGTGAAAAGCACCCCGGAAGGGGAGTGAAATAGTACCTGAAACCGTGCGCTTACAAGCAGTCAGAGCCCGTTAATGGGTGATGGCGTACTTTTTGTAGAACGGACCGGCGAGTTACGATTGCATGCAAGGTTAAGTTGAAGAAACGGAGCCATAGCGAAAGCGAGTCTGAATAGGGCGTCGAGTATGTAGTCGTATACCCGAAACCAAGTGACCTACCCATGTGCAGGGTGAAGGTGCGGTAAAACGCACTGGAGGCCCGAACCCACGTCTGTTGAAAAAGGCGGGGATGACGTGTGGGTAGCGGAGAAATTCCAATCGAACTTGGAGATAGCTGGTTCTCTCCGAAATAGCTTTAGGGCTAGCCTCGGATGATGAATATTGGAGGTAGAGCACTGTTTGATCTAGGGGTCCATCTAGGATTACCGAAATCTGATAAACTCCGAATGCCAAATATTTTAATCCGGGAGTCAAACTGCGAGTGATAAGATCCGTAGTTGAAAGGGAAACAGCCCAGACCACCAGCTAAGGTCCCAAAGTTTCAGTTAAGTGGAAAAGGATGTGGGGTTGCTTAGACAACTAGGATGTTGGCTCAGAAGCAGCCATCATTTAAAGAGTGCGTAATAGCTCACTAGTCGAGTGACCCTGCGCCGAAAATGTACCGGGGCTAAACTGAACACCGAAGCTGTGGATATCCGCATGGATATGGTAGGAGAGCGTTCTAAGGGCAGAGAAGCAAGATCGAGAGGACTTGTGGAGCGCTTAGAAGTGAGAATGCCGGTATGAGTAGCGAAAGACGGGTGAGAATCCCGTCCACCGTATGACTAAGGTTTCCTGGGGAAGGCTCGTCCTCCCAGGGTTAGTCGGGACCTAAGCCGAGACCGAAAGGTGTAGGCGATGGACAACAGGTTGAGATTCCTGTACTTGTTTGTATTGTTTGACCAAAGGAAGGACGCAGGAGGCTAAGCAGAGCACGTTATTGGATTCGTGTTCAAGCAGTGAGTCTGACACAGAGTGAAATGCTTCGTGTTAAAGACAAGCTGTGATGAGGAGGGAAATATAGTACCGAAGCTGCTGACGTCACACTGCCAAGAAAAGTTTCTAGTTAGATACAAACAACCCGTACCGCAAACCGACACAGGTAGTCGAGGAGAGCATCCTAAGGTGAGCGAGCGAACTCTCGTTAAGGAACTCGGCAAAATAACCCCGTAACTTCGGGAGAAGGGGTGCTGACCATTTGGTCAGCCGCAGTGAATAGGCCCAAGCGACTGTTTATCAAAAACACAGGTCTCTGCTAAATCGAAAGATGACGTATAGGGGCTGACGCCTGCCCGGTGCTGGAAGGTTAAGAGGAGTGCTTAGCATTAGCGAAGGTACGAATTGAAGCCCCAGTAAACGGCGGCCGTAACTATAACGGTCCTAAGGTAGCGAAATTCCTTGTCAGGTAAGTTCTGACCCGCACGAAAGGCGTAACGATTTGGGCACTGTCTCAACGAGAGACTCGGTGAAATTGTAGTACCAGTGAAGATGCTGGTTACCCGCGACAGGACGGAAAGACCCCATGGAGCTTTACTGCAGGTTGATATTGAGTGTCTGTGTGACATGTACAGGATAGGTAGGAGCCATTGAAGCCGGAACGCTAGTTTCGGTGGAGGCGCTGGTGGGATACTACCCTTGTGACATGGCCACTCTAACCCGCGACCGTAATCCGGTCGGGAGACAGTGTCAGTCGGGCAGTTTGACTGGGGCGGTCGCCTCCTAAAATGTAACGGAGGCGCCCAAAGGTTCCCTCAGAATGGTTGGAAATCATTCGTAGAGTGTAAAGGCAGAAGGGAGCTTGACTGCGAGACCTACAAGTCGAGCAGGGACGAAAGTCGGGCTTAGTGATCCGGTGGTTCCGCATGGAAGGGCCATCGCTCAACGGATAAAAGCTACCCTGGGGATAACAGGCTTATCTCCCCCAAGAGTTCACATCGACGGGGAGGTTTGGCACCTCGATGTCGGCTCATCGCATCCTGGGGCTGAAGTCGGTCCCAAGGGTTGGGCTGTTCGCCCATTAAAGCGGTACGCGAGCTGGGTTCAGAACGTCGTGAGACAGTTCGGTCCCTATCCGTCGCGGGCGTTGGAAATTTGAGAGGAGCTGTCCTTAGTACGAGAGGACCGGGATGGACACACCGCTGGTGTACCAGTTGTTCTGCCAAGAGCATCGCTGGGTAGCTATGTGTGGATGGGATAAACGCTGAAAGCATCTAAGCGTGAAGCCCTCCTCAAGATGAGATTTCCCATATCTTTAAGATAGTAAGACCCCTGAGAGACGATCAGGTAGATAGGCTAGAAGTGGAAGTGCAGCGATGTATGGAGCGGACTAGTACTAATCGGTCGAGGACTTATCCAATGGATATAAGATTGTATGATGGAATGGTAGACGACTTACAGATTCAGTTTTGAGCGAACAAAATGCTCATATAAATATTGTGTGGTAATGATGGCAAGAAGGACACACCTGTTCCCATCTCGAACACAGAAGTTAAGCTTCTTAGCGCCGAATGTAGTTGGGGGTTTCCCCCTGTGAGACTAGGACGTTGCCATGCAAAATAAAACCGTTAGCTTAGACACTTGTTTAAGCTAACGGTTTTTTGTATATTTAGAAAGAATAATGTAGGGAGAAGTATAAAATTTATGGTATTAGGGCGGCCGATTGAGAAGGCGGCCATTAAGCCATTAAACTATATGAAAAATTAGATGCGGAAAGCCATCACCCTTTGATGGATGTTTTTATGAGTAAAGAGCTCAATAAATAAGTGTTAAAAATCATACAATTACAAAAGTTACCTTCTAATGATACTAAAATAGCAATTCTAGGAATTTTTGTATGTGAATATTAAACTGATTGCTTTAGGAGGTATTTGAATGACAGATTTACCAAAAATTGGTAAGCCAGCAACTAATGCGTTGGCGACGGTTGGGATTGATCAAATTGAACAGTTATCGAGTGTAACAAAATCGAATCTGGCTCATCTGCATGGTGTGGGCCCTAAGGCAATTGAAATATTGGAAAAGAGTTTGCTTGAGTTAGGTTTATCTTTCAGTTTAGTGTCATCCGATTTACCTGATTTGCCCTTTTTCTTGATAGGAGACCTAGCATGTGATAATGCACCTAAGCGACGAATTGCCCGCGATTTAGCGATGAATTTATATGCGAAGGGGTTAGTATACGATGGGTCACTAATGGTAGATGAGGTGGTATATAAGGCGCCTTATAACGATTTAGTATTAACTGGTAAAGACCAAGTATTATCTAGCGCAATTAGGGTGACGGATATTTCATCTATAGAAGTCTTTCAAATTTTATCCCACGGGAAGGAAGCAGCTCTGCATGGAAAAATCGTGGATAAACAGGGAACATTCACATACTTTTCTATGTTTTTTGTGTTTGCCAGTCATAAGAAGGATAGTGTCGTAAGTCAGATTGTGCATTATCAGCAAATATAAAACAAAGATAATGTGAAAGACAAAAATCGCATAGGATATTGAAGACTGGCGGATAAACAGTACTTATCCGCTTTTTTTCATATTGTATTAATGTATAGCTGGGCATTCTAGGAGGTATAAAGATGAAAATTTTAGTAACAGGATTCGATCCATTTGGTGATGATACGATTAACCCAGCGATTGAGGCAGTGAAACGTTTGCCGGAAGAAATCAAGGGTGCGGAAATTATCAAATTAGAAATTCCAACTGTTTTTAATAAAAGTGCAGAAGTAGAAAAAAGAGCAATTGAAGAGCACCAACCTGACTATATCTTGAATATTGGTCAAGCGGGAGGACGTTTTGCCTTAACACCTGAACGGGTAGCTATCAATGAAGATGACGCACGTATTCCAGATAATGAAGGTAAACAACCAATTGATGAACCAATCAAAGAAGACGGGCAACCAGCTTACTTTAGCCAGTTGCCAATTAAGGCAATGGTTACTTATATGAAAGAGGCTAATGTACCTGCAGAAGTATCAAATACTGCTGGAACATTTGTCTGCAACCATATTATGTACCATTCGCTATACTTAACCAATAAAGAGTATCCTAACATCAAAGCTGGTTTCATGCACATTCCATTCCTACCAGAACAAGTCACAAACCGTCCAAACACGCCATCTATGGCCTTGGAAGACATCGTTCGCGGAATCGAAGCAGCCATCGCAGCCATTGTGGACTTTGACGGCAAAGAAGACATGAAAATTGTTGGCGGCAAAACACATTAAAAAAAGGTGCGAGCTTTGCGCTTAGGTAGGTAGCACTGGAAGACTAGTGCTGTATCACAGAAAGTGTGATGCAAACTAGTCTGAAGTGGAGGCCGGACTGCCAAAGAAAGCCCAATTGAAGGCGCGAAGTGGACGTGAGCTGGTCAATAAAGCATTCGTAGGAACGTAGTGACATACGGATGCCTATGCGCAAGAAGCGCACTCGACTACAAAGTGTGAGTAACTGCTCAAAATAGTAACTATTTTCAAGAAGGTCTAAGATATGAAAGTCATAGGCCCTTCTTTACGGTAAAATCTTGTCTTTAGAAATTGTTAAAACTTTTATCACATATTTATCACAAAATTTGCTGACAATTTCATCATATCTTCAAAAGTATCGCCTATTATATAAGCATACCCAATAAACAAACCAAACTTTTCTTCATAAATCTTTCTCCTCCCAAATGAAAGATTACAATTTTAACCAGCGGTCCTCCCAACGGCTGGTTATTTTTTTGCGTACGCAAAAAAGGGACACAAGCAAAGTTGTGTCCCTAATAGTTAACATTATTATTTGATTAATAGTGGGGACCTGACTGAACGCCGAAACTCACACTCTGAAGTTGAGTTCGTGCGACCAGCTTAAGTCCGCTTCGCAAATAGTCTTCTTGATGTGTTATCATTTTGCCTATTTACGTTATCGTTTTTGAGCTGAATGGTCTCACTCAGATCTTATTATTAGTCAGAATATTTGTCAAAGTAGCCTTGGATATAGATAAACGGCGTACCTTTGTCTCCTGAACCTGAAGTTAAGTCAGATAATGACCCAACTAAGTCAGTGATGTTACGCGGTGTTGTACCTAATGACGTGTTATGTCCAGCTTCATCGATTTTGTCATGGTCCTTGATATAAGCACGCATCGCTTCTGTTAATTCTTCACCAGATAAGTCACCGAACTGGTTGTCCGCAACGTATTTGATTTTGATTTCGTCTGGTGTGCCAGATAAGCCTTTAGTGAAACCAGGTGATACAACAGGGTCAGCTAATTCCCAGATATGGCCAACTGGATCTTGGAAAGCGCCATCACCGTAAACCATTACTTCAACAGCTTTACCAGTTGCTTCTAATAAACGTTTTTGAACGTCTTCAACGAATGCTTGTGCATCACGAGGGAATAGTTTCAAGCTATTGTTACCAGAAAGGTTAGCGCCTAATAAACCGAAGTCTTCATTGTAACCAGAACCGTCGATTGATTGGTTTAAGATTTGGTCTAAACCAATGATTTCTTTAGCGCCATGTTTTTCTAAAGTACGGCGTGTGTATTTACGGTCGTGGATATCAGCGATTACAACTGTATCTACGTAGTCTAAAATGGTTTGTGGGTGGTTAGCGAAAATAATTTCACACTCTGCACCAGTTTCTTCCACGCATTTTTTGTATAAAGCAACGTAGTCTTCACCTGTAAACTCATGCGCCAAGTTTGGGAAGTGGCTACGGAATTCAGCTTCTGTTAAAACGTCAGTGTATGGGTTTAAACCAGATGCTTCTAATTCATCACGTGAAATTAAACGGTTACCCACTTCATCAGAAGGGTAGCTTAATTGAATCACGATTTTTTTCGCTGACATAGCGATACCTTTTAAGATGGCGTAGAAACGGTTACGGCTAAGGATTGGGTTAATGATACCAATCGTTTCGCTCTTTGTTTGACGTTGGATATCTTTTACAACAGCCTCTAACTCAGCAAAGTTTCCTTGTGCACGAGCTAAAATTGACTCTGTAACTGTTACGATATCGTGGTCACGAACTTCATAACCATCTTCTTTGGCCGCGTTTAAGACAGTATCTACAACGATACCAGCTAGGTCATCGTTCTCTTTAATAATTGGGGCACGTAACCCTCTTACAACAGTACCTACTGCTCTAGACATAAATAATCGTCCCTTCAAAATTCTCTTGCGCCTTTGTGGCATACTGCTTTATTATATATCAACAAAATCCCTTTGCCAATCAACTATGAGCAAAAGCCGAACATTTTTCTCGTTATTTTTAAAGTATAATTATTGGACAAGCAAAAATTGGTCATGCTATGATGAAAGTGTAAATTGTAGCAAAAAAAATCAGCCAATTGAATTCAATCCATTTGCCAACTTTGTGAGGTATAAAATGACGAATCTATTGTTTAACACTTGGAATGCACTACTGAATCATTTACCAGCTAACGGTTCTGCGTGCCCTTGTGCCCTTGAAGCTACAGTTCTTACACCGACTACAATGAAAATATCTATTAAAAATCCTAGCGTTTGACCTTAGTGTCTGACGCTATTTTTTTATGGATTTTCACACCTTTAGGAGGAAAGATAAAATGAAAAGATGTATGATCGCTATCAAACAACACAGTGTTAACCTTGCGTTTGTTAACCGGATGATGCATTCAAAAGCTGTCCCGCCTTAAGGAGGTGATCCTTTGTATCTCGGTGCTAGCCGTTAATAGCTAAACATCAAAATATATATCAATCAAAACACCGAATCATCAACAAGCCTAAAAGCCAACAGTTAGGCAGCATCGTTTGTTGAATGGGACCCTCTAAAGGTAGACCAAAAACCTAACTTTAGAGGGTTATTTTTTTGGCAAAATGGTCACCGGATGCTGAACCGGCAGTTATCAACTGCTTTACAAGTACAATACAAAAAAGAGCTGACCATTATACGGTCACCTCTCATAAAATTCGTCTAAATTCTTACAGTAATACGGCTGCTGCTAGGGCGCGCTGTACATCATATACCACGTCGCCACCTCTAAATTGTAGGGCGATTGTTGGTTGGTCGTTACCAGATAAGTAAATATCTACTTCAGCATCCACATCAAAATTCCCCACAGTTTCTACTGAAAAGCGTGAAATTGACTTGTAAGGTACACTCATGAAGTCTCGTTTCTTACCGGTAATCCCTTGTTTATCCATTAAAATTAATCGATATGATGTGAATACGACTAAGTCTTGCAAGATGTTGTAAGATAATTCAATTGATTCACCGGGAATGAGTACCTTCTCCAAAGCCTCAGAAACTCGCTCCTTATCCGCTTCTGAAGCATTACCAAATAATCCTGAAAATAAGCCCATATTGCCACTCCTTTTTTGTAAAACAGTTGCCTACCATTTAAGTTCACTTCATTATACCGAGTAAATGAAAACAAGGTCAACCAAGGCTAATTTTGAGCTATTATCCCTAGATTTTGATATAATTAAGGTAATAAAGCGTCACACAAGTTGAGGAGGGAATATATGGGATACGAAATTAAAGAAGTCACCAATGGATTTGCCATTTTTAACGAAGCAGGCGACAAACGTATTGCTGAAATCGAGTATCAACCAAAGGCAGACAATGTCATCGTCGCAACACACACATGGACGGATCCAAGTTTGCGCGGACAAGGTGTCGCTGCACAACTTGTCGACCAGCTAGTTGCCGACTCAGAGGCAAAAGGCCGCAAAATTAAAGCCATATGCCCATATGTCGTGAAGAAATTCAACGAAAACCCAGCGAAATACGACCACATTAATGCAGACAAATAAAGATTGAAGAAGGGCCATCCATGTCTTTGCTAGCTAGCAAGGATAGGGATGGCTTTTTCCTTTGAAGGGCACTCGCTTTCATTTTCCAATAAATATCGGTAAAATGGTTACATTAGAAAGTCTAAAGAGGTGCAAAATGAAATATATTAAATTGTTAGAAAACGTGTCGAATGCTTACGGGGCGCCAGGATATGAAGACCAAGTGATCGAAGTAGTGAAAGCCAACAAAGGCGATTTTACCTTACAAGCCGATGCAATGAAAAACCTATACATGAATTTTACTGACATCGACCCCAACAAACCAACGATCATGTTAGACTCCCACATGGATGAAGTCGGATTTATGGTGCAAGCCATTGACGAAAATGGTTTATTGTTGATGCAAGCTTTAGGTGGTTGGACGGCAGCCTCTGCCCAGTCGCAATTATTCATGGTTAGGACCAATGATAATGAAAGCTATGTACCAGCTGTTGCCACAAGTAAACCTATCCATTTCATGACTGCGGAAGAAAAGGCTAAACCAGTAGCCTTAACAGACTTGAAATTAGATGTGGGCGCCACTTCAAGAGAAGAAGTGATCAACGATTTCGGTATTACAGTTGGCCAACCCGTTGTACCAGCAACCAAATTCCAGGTCAACGAAAAGAATGGCATGATGATTGGTAAAGCCTTTGACAACCGTCTTGGTGTAGCTGCAACCATCGCTGTCTTCAATGAATTAGGACCTGAAGGCGTGAAAAACTTACCATTCAATCTTGTTGGCGCCTTTGCCACACAAGAAGAAGTTGGTTTAAGAGGGGCTAAAGTCACTACAAACCGTATTGATCCACAAGTGGCTATTGTTTTTGAGGGGACACCTTCAGATGATTACGCAAAATCAGCTACACTTGGCCAAGGACGCGTGAAACAAGGACCTCAATTACGGTATCGCGATTCAACTTATATCGCTTCTGACCACTTAAACGGTCTATTTTTGAAAGCTAGTGAAGAGGCTGGCATCACAATCCAACAAGCCGTCCGTGATGGTGGTGGTACAAACGCCGGCTCAATCCATACTGCAAATAATGGGGTATCAGTGATTACACTAGGTATGCCAACTCGTTATGCACATACTCATTACCTAATATCTGCCTATCAAGACTTCCAAGACACTGTGGACGTCACCGTAGCCTTCTTAAAAGGCTTAACAACAGAGGACTTAGCCTTCACATCATTACAGGACTTATAAGCATAGAAACCCAAAAGACTGTGGCAAAATGCCATGGTCTTTTTGCTTGGCTTCGATTTGAATAACATACTGGCGTAAGGTTCAAGCATTCGCTAGAAAAAAGGGATTAATTGTTTTTCTTGAAATATAAAGGGGTTATTTTTGTAAGCGATTCCATTTTTGTGTTATACTTTATATAGAAAGAAAGTAAGGGGGTAACCAAAATGATTCTTGATAACATTCAACGTATATTGGTGCCAGTAGATGACTCGGACAACAGTAAAGCAGCCTTTCGAGATGCAGTTGAGATTGCCATGCGATCAAATGCTACCGTAGACGTCCTATCAGTAATTGCAGATGACTATGTGTTTAGTGACTTGCGGGTATCTGAAACAGATATCAACGAGATGAAAAAACGTACCCTAGAAACCCTTGAAAAATATGAAGATTATGGTAAAGCCCGTAATTTCAATGACATACGTACCTTCACCTCTTTTGGAAACCCAAGACGTGAAGTAGCCAAAATTGCTAATGAAGGTGACTACCAATTAGTTGTAATTGGTGCAACTGGTAAAGGCGCTGTAACGCGTACCCTAGTTGGGTCTGTGGCAGAGTACACAGTACGACTATCTAAAATCCCAGTACTAGTTGTGAAATAGGATGGGGATGAACACAAGCACCCATGAGGAGGGATTATTATGTCAGCAGCAGAATATAAAAAAATTTTAATTCCAGTAGATGGATCAGACGCTTCATACCGTGCTTTTAAAGAAGCAGTATCTATCGCTAAGCAAAATGATTCTGAGTTGATCGTGTTGAATGTGTTAGATGACTTTGTGCGTTTCGGTAATCCGGAAGCCTCTATGCGATTATATGACGACTTGCGGGCGGATGCCTTAAGCGTCTTAGAATCTTATGAAGCAGAAGCCAAAGAAGCTGGCCTTGAAAATGTAACCCTTGAAATCATCAAAGGCGACGCAAGATACGGTATTGTAGAGTTCGCAGATACAGCCAAAGCGGACCTTGTGGTTGTAGGTGCAACTGGTAAAGGGGCAATTGAACGAGCCATGATGGGTTCCGTATCTGAATATGTAGTACGTAACGTCAAATCACATGTATTAGTCATAAAATAATGGTTTTGAACTCAATAGCTTTGCTCGAGCGATTGAGGATGAAAAACGAGCTAACTAACATGAGGGGCTGGGAATACGAATTCCTGGCTTCTTTTTTGCGTCTTGGTGGCAAGGTTATAGACTGCTTCCTATCCTCAGTCCGGTTAATGATTTTTCCTGACAACTGCGTTATAATAATTAAAAAAGAATTAGAGAGACGGAGGCAATGGGATGAAAACAAATAAATTAGTAGTTGTGGGTGTTGGTCACGTAGGTTCTTACGTATTGGCGGATGCCATGAAGGCTGGCGTTTTTGGTGAAATTGGCGTCATTGATATCGATGAAAATATCGCGCGCGGTGAAGCGGTCGATCAAGAGCAGGCCCGAGCTTTAACTTACATGAACAATATTAAAGTGACCCACGGTGGTTACGAGCAAACAGATGATGCGGATGTTATCGTAATTGCGGCCGGGAATTCTATGAAACCTGATCCCAATAACCCAACTGCCGAACCGGACCGGGCAACCCTAGCGAAAATCACTTCAAAAACCATTCGTGACGTAATGGAGAACATCGTTGAGCACACCAAAGAGGCCATTATCATTGTGATTACCAACCCGCTAGACACCATTTTATATATCGCAGAAAATGAGTTTGACTATCCTGAAGGGAAGATTTTTGGAACAGGAACTATGCTTGATTCAGCTCGCTTGCGTAATGTTTTCGCCAACGCTTACGATGTTGACCCTAAATCAGTCGTCGGCTATATGATGGGGGAACACGGGGCTACAGCCTTCCCAGTCTTGAGTAAATTGAATATTCAAGGAGTGGCTTACGAAGAACTAGACCAATACTTTGACCGCGACCCACAAGTTGACCTATCAAGTCCTGAAGATATCAAGAAGAATGTGGTTTCTGCAGCTTATGATGTCTTTAATGGCAAGGGTTGGACCAATGCGGGTGTTGCTCAAGCAGCAGTTACGATGGCTAAGGCCGTTGTTCTTGATGAACGTAGTGTCTACCCAGCCTGCACCACCTTACGCGGTGAATATGGCTATAACGGTAACGTTGCCCTATCAATGCCCTGTATTATTGGCGTTAATGGCGTGGAAAAACGACTACCCGTTAGCTTGAATGCTTGGGAAGAGGCAAAATTGCACGAGTCGGCAGCTTACATTCAAAAAGCCATGCAAGACGCGGATGTGAAATTCTAACAGACAGTCATTTTTCAAAATACCTGTCTTAAATATACAAAAAATAACCCATCAACCTGGCGTACGCTGTTTGCGTCTGGTTGATGGGTTTTATCGCAATAGTTTTTTTCAAAGAGTTTTGCAAGGGATTTAACCTAAAGCAACGTCTAGGGTCATCATGACACCAAAGCCAATAAGTAGGGCGACGGTGGCGATATCTGAGTTACCATGCGATTGTGATTCTGGAATCAGTTGTTCCACACAAACGAAGATCATGGCACCTGCTGCAAAGGCTAGTGCGTAAGGTAAGATAACAGTCACTTGAGAAACCAGTAAAGCGCCTAAAGCGGCACCGACGATTTCTACTAGGGCTGATGCTTGACCCAACTGGAAGGCACGCCATTTGCTGGCACCTTCTGCGCGGATTGGCATAGATAAGGCTGCCCCTTCAGGGAAGTTTTGTAGCCCAATCCCCATGGTTAATACCAAGGCAGAAGCCAGACTTGCAGCATTAAATTCGTTGGCCCCGTATGCTACCCCAACAGATAAACCTTCGGGGAAGTTGTGGATGGTTACGGCTAAGAATAACAAGGTTGTTGCTGGCAACTTGGTCTTAGGTCCTTCAGCATCCATTTTATTTTGTCCCATATGTAAATGGGGGGTGATGTAATCGATCAAACGTAGGAAAAGTCCCCCTACTATAAAACCAATTAAGGCTGGTACAAAGGCAAACCGGCCCCAACCACCTGCCTCTGCATATTCAATTGATGGGGCAAGAAGTGACCAGAAACTTGCGGCAATCATAACCCCAGCAGCAAATCCATTCATAATATCCAATACACGACGATTAATTTCATTAAAGAAAAATACCAATGCTGAACCTAAGGTCGTCATCAACCAAGTAAAGACGCCGGCCAGCGTAGCTTGTAAAATCGGGTTGGCATTTGCAAACCATTCAAACATTCACATTCACTCCATTTCTCCTAATATTCCACTTTTATTATAAATCATTTGGTATTGCATTTCATTGGAATTAGCAAAGTTTAGGCTTTTTTATTCGGGATACCAAAAATATGAGAAGAAAGAAGCAAGAGTGTTTACCACTGAGAAAAAATAAGGTATACTGTTTATGAACTTACTTTTAATAAGTGATTTTTAAAAAAAGTAAGTTGTTAAATCAAAATTTAATGATGATAGTTGAAGCAAACTCAACTCGTATATATAAACAAAATAAAAGGTGGAAATATAAAATGGAAAAACAATTTTTTAATGATGTTACAATCTCAACAGTTACTTACCGCGTAAAAAACTTAAATAAAATGAAACGCTACTACAACGAAGTAATCGGTTTAGAAATCTTAAAAGATGAAGAAACTGAAGGTATCGTTGAATTAGGTTTCAAAGGGCAAGATGCACCGCAATTAATCTTAGACGGTAAAGCAGACTACAAATTAATCACTGGTCCGAAAAACGGTCTATTCCACACAGCTTGGTTGTTACCTTCTCGTGCCACTTTAGGTGACGTTTTATACCGTATGTTATTAAACCAAACACAATTATCAGGTGCTTCAGACCACTCTTACTCAGAAGCATTATACTTACAAGATCCAGAAGACAACGGTATTGAAATTTACGCTGACCGTACTGCTGACCAATGGACACATGATCCAAACGGTGGGGTAACTGGTGTAACTGAACCAATGGATGCTGAAGGCGTATTAGCTAGCCGTTCATCTGACGAGCCACAAGCATTCTTCGCTGAAGGGACAATCATCGGTCACTTACACTTATCATCAGCTAAAGTAGAAGACTTCTTCGGTTTCTTAACAGATGAAATGGTCTTAGAAGAGCAAATGGGCTTCACGAATAATGTCCACTTCACTTCATACTCTGACTACCACCACCACATCGCCGTAAACGCTTGGGGTGCAGAAGCCATGGTACCATACGCTGAAGACCAAACAGGTTTAGCAGCGTACACATTAACTTACCATAACCAAGAATTATACAATAATATCGTAGCGAAATTAAAAGCTAACGGTCGTGTAGTTGCTGAAGAAGCAAATCATGTAACAGCCAAAGACGCGAATGGCGTTATCGTATACGTAGATTTTAAATAATCCAATATTCTTATTGGCGGAAGGGCTATCAGCTTAATGGGTGGTGGTCCTTTTTGCTGTGGGAAAATGTCGCCCAATCAACAACTTGATTGTGTTCGTTTTTAGCGAACAACACCGTTCTAATATCCATAAATTTTAATCATTTAAACCATGTTATGATTGGTAAAAGCGATAACGGAATTTAATTGAATTTTAATAGAAGGACGGTAATGACGATGACAGAACGACATATTGAAACTTTGCTTGCACAAATTGGTAACCGTAGTGACAAGGCTTATGGTGCGATTAACACGCCACTATATTTCTCAACAGCCTATAAACACCCAGGCCTAGGTGAATCCACTGGTTACGACTATACGCGTACGGCCAACCCAACTCGTGACGTCTTGCAAGAAGCAATTGCAGTTTTGGAGAATGGTGAACAAGGGTTTGCTACGTCATCAGGTATGGCAGCTATTCAATTAGTTATTGAAGGCTTATTATCACATGGTGATACAGTCGTTACCCTACAAGATTTATATGGTGGCTCATACCGTTACTTCCATCACATGGAGGAAAAGGGCTTCTACAACTTCACTTACTGTTTAACAGAAGATGAAGTGTACGCTGAAATTGAAAAAGGACCGAAATTAGTCTTCATCGAAACACCAACTAATCCAATGATGGTGGAATTTGATATTGCGGAAATTTCTAAACGTGCCCATGCAGTTGGCGCTGTAGTTGTTGTAGACAATACTTTCTACACACCACTCATCCAACGCCCACTTGAAGAAGGGGCGGATGTTGTCATCCATTCAGCAACGAAATATATTGGTGGTCACAATGATGTCTTAGGTGGTTTAGTAGCCAGCAAGGATCAAGATATCAATGAAAAATTAGCCTTCCAATTGAATACAACAGGGGCAACTTTAGATCCTTTTGCCTGTTGGTTGATCATGCGTGGACTAAAAACCTTGGCAGTTCGCTTGCAACAACATGAAAAGAACGCCAAATCCTTAGTAGAAGCTTTAGAAAACCACCCAGCAATTGAGAAAGTGTATTACTCAGGACGCGGGGGTATGGTATCATTCGCAGTGAAAGACGCTGGAATTATTCGCGATGCATTGAACAGCTTGAAGATTTTTACTTTTGCAGAGAGTTTAGGTGGGGTAGAAAGTTTAATTACTTACCCAGAAACACAAACGCATGCGGATATCCCAACTGAATTACGGGCACAATACGGCCTAACTGACAAGGTTTTACGGATATCAACAGGGATTGAAAATAGTGATGATTTAGTGGCAGATATCAACCAAGCTTTTAACGTTTAAAAAAGTGATCATCTGTGAGCAGTAATAGTGAAAAACGAATGTGATTAGTGTAATATAGAAAATTGTGAGTGTAAGAGTTCACAAGGGAAGGATGGAGAGAGCCATGAACTTTCAAAAACTAAAATATGCTGTTGTCGTCGCTGATAGCGGATCATTCCGTGAGGCAGCTAGACGGCTGTTCATGGCGCAATCTTCTTTATCAACGGCCATTCGTGAGTTGGAAGAAATGTATGACTTACAAATCTTCGAGCGCACAAAACGCGGTATCTTCATTACTGAAGAAGGTAGCGAATTCTTATCGTACGCCCGTGACGTCTTGTCGCAGGTATCCGTTATGGAGAATCGTTACTTAGATGCCGACCGAAAAAAATTGTTTTCAGTATCTAGTCAGCATTATGACTTTGTGTCAGAAGCTTTTGCGGTATTGGTTGCAAATGATGAAGATCGCGCCCACCATTATCGTTTATTAGAAACCTCAACAACTGATGTAATGGAAAATGTCAAAAATGCCTATTCTGAAATCGGGATTTTATACATGAATGCTTACAACCAAAAGGTCATTAAGCAGTACCTAAACCATAACGAGTTGAGCTATACAGAAATCGGGGCCTTTCAACCCCATGTTTTCGTCGGTAAACAACATCCCTTAGCAGATAGAGAAAGCCTAACCCAAGCAGATTTGCTGGCCTATCCATCTGTTACATTCGAACAGACACAAGGTTCCTCAGCTCAATTAACTGAGGAAGCATTGGACTTGGGAGAAGGCTCTACACAATCAACCATTTACGTCAGCGACCGGGCGACTTCAATTAATGTCTTAGTGAAAACCGACGCTATCCTAGTGGGTACAGGTATATTGACTTCACCATTCCGTGATATGATGACCACCGTCCCTGTTACAGATGTTGAAGACAACCATATTATTTACATTCAAAACAAATACCGTAAACTATCTAGCGAAGCCGAACGATTCATTGGCATTTTGAACGACCAGTTGAATGATGTAATTGGATCTGCTGATTCTTAATCAGCACCACATTTATATCAATATTCAGGAGGAAGACAAGATGGCAGTTATCATTACATTAGCTATTTTTGTACTTGTATTGTTATTCCTAAACCGTTTAGCAGGGAAACACGTGAAATATTCAAACCGTGTCTTTATCGGATTAGGTATTGGGATTGTTTTTGGTATTATTATTCAATTACTATTTGGTTCCGACTCAAGTACAACCACAACAATTTTAGATTGGGTCAACATCATCGGGAACGGATACGTATCCTTCTTGCAAATGCTTGTTGTACCATTAATCTTCGTTTCACTAGTCCGCGCCTTTACCCGAGTAGAAGGTGAGAAGAACCTTGGCAAAATAGGTTTCAACGTCCTAGCTGTATTAATTATCACAGTAGCCGTTGCATCCGTTATTGGCTTATCCATTGCCTTACTATTCAACTTAGACGGTGCAGAATTTACCCAAGGGGCAGCCGAAACAGCACGAATCGCTTATATCCAAGAGCGCCAAGCTGAAATCGCTGATACAACCCTACCGCAACAAATCCTGTCATTTATCCCAACAAATATCTTTGAAGACTTAGCGGGCTTACGTCAATCAAGTAACATCGCAGTAGTGATCTTTTCAGCATTCGTTGGTGTCGCTTATCTAGGTGTCGCAAGAAAACACCCAGAAGAAGCTTCATACTTTAAGAAAATGATCGATATGTTAGACGCCATCGTTTCACGTATCGTGACATTAGTCTTGAGAATGGCGCCTTATGGTATCTTTGCCTTAATGGTTAAAGCCATGGCATCATCAAGCTTCCAAGCCCTATTGAATATGGCCACATTCGTTATCGCAGCTTACGTAGCCATTATTATTATGTTCGCAATTCATGCCTTGATCTTAGTTGGTTTCAAAGTCAACCCAATCAACTACTTCAAGAAAGCATCTTCTGTATTAGGCTTTGCCTTTACATCACGTTCAAGTGGTGGGGCATTACCAATGAACATCCAGACACAAACAGATGCTTTAGGTGTAGAAGATGCAACAGCTAACTTTGCCGGTACCTTTGGTTTATCCATCGGTCAAAACGGTTGTGCTGGTATCTACCCAACCATGTTAGTAGCCATCGTAGCCCCAACAGTGGGTATGGACCTATCTGACCCAATGGTTTGGTTAACCATTATTGGAACTATCGTTATTTCATCATTCGGTGTGGCCGGTGTGGGTGGTGGTGCAACCTTCGCATCACTAATCGTATTCGGAACCCTAGGCTTACCAGTAGAAATCATTGGTTTAATGGTTTCAATTGAACCAATTGTTGACATGGGCCGTACAGCCTTAAACGTTAACGATTCAATCCTAGCAGGTGTTGTAACCTCAAAACGTTTAGGTACTCTAAACGAAGAAGTTTTCAATAACCCAGAAGCACAAATTGAAGTTAATTAATAAGAAAAGAGTCGTCCATAAAAGGGCGGCTCTTTTAGTTTGGAGAAATATGATATTGTTGAGAATTTATCCTATTAAATCGTGTATCTAAATATTTTTATTCTAAGCTTTCGCTTAATTTTCACGCATAATATCAACACTTGTGGTTCTTTGGTCAAAGTGCTTACCTACTGTAATAATATGGTCTAGGTTTTCATCGTAGTCGTTCGCAAAGACGATGGCATAAAGCAGATTAAGCAGATAAATAATAGAAGTATTTGAGGTAAAATTACCAATTTTTGAATAGAGTTTTTCCCGTGTAGTAATGTGTAAGCGACAATCGCTCATTTGGGAAATTTTGTTGTCACCAATACTAGTCAGACTGATGATAGGGACCTTTTTATGTTTAAGAATCTCCATATTTTTAATCAAACTAGCATTTTCCCCTGAATAGGAAATGATAATAGCACAGGAGTCTTGGTCTGAATGATAAGCTTCATAATCTACATAATGAAAGGAAGAGGCGATAGTCACGTCGCGGTTAATCCGACGCATCTTCGTTACAAATTCCTGAGAAATCATGGCATTTGTGTGACTACCAAATATTTTAATATTCTTAGCCTTCAATAGAATATCTTGTGCCTTTTGAATCTCTTGGTAATCCAATAAAGATAGAGTGTCTTGGATGGTATTTTGTTCTAAGTTAGCCATTTTATTGGCAATGGTTGCTAGGGAATCATTTTTTTTAAAAGGACGATTGGCGTCAACGGCGTTGTAGTGGCTATTTAAATATACCCATTCGTCAAGGTAGGCCGATCTTAAATCGGTCCAACCTTTAAAACCTAGTTTCTTGGCAACGCGGATGAGGCTAGTTGGATTAGTATGGGTAATTTCTGCAAAATGTGTCGTCGTTAATTGGTCAAGTTTTTCAGGATGTTCAATCATGTACTGCACTAAGGATTGTTCAGCGTGGGAAAAATGTGTGGATTTCATTTGTTCAATCAGCAACATGGCGGTGCCCCCTTTTTACAAATAATAGCATATTTTGTGTAAGGGTGACACAAGAATTTCAATTAGATGGGCTTACTTTGTGTTTGGCCTTACTATTTGACTTGTTCATGTTGTAAAGGGTTACAATTTCAAATATGATAAGGGTAATCATATTATAGGAGGTTACACAGGATGGCTAAAGGGTTAAAAATTGTCACAATCGGTGGCGGTTCTTCGTATACACCGGAGTTAATTGAGGGTTACATTAAACGTAAAGATGAGATGCCAATTGATGAGATTGTCTTAGTGGATATTGAGGCAGGGCAGGAAAAATTAAATATTGTTGGGGAAATGGCTAAGCGAATGGTAAAGGCTGCTGGTTTAGACTGGAAGGTTACCTTAACTTTAGACCGGTTCAATGCCTTGAAAGATGCGGACTTCGTCACAACGCAATTTCGTGTGGGCTTGCTGGATGCACGGGTGAAGGATGAACGTATTCCTTTATCTCACGGGATTTTAGGTCAAGAAACTAATGGTGCTGGTGGGATGTTGAAGGCCTTTAGAACCATTCCGATTATCGGTCAAATTATTGAAGATATGAAAGTACAATGTCCGGATGCTTGGTTGATTAACTTTACCAATCCAGCGGGGATGGTCACTGAAGCAGCGATTAAACAATTCGGTTGGAAGCGGACAATTGGTTTATGTAATGTGCCGATTACCCACTGTATGGATATTGCCGGGCAGTTGGATGTTGAACAGGAAGACTTGTTCTACCAATTTGCTGGTATTAACCACTTCCACTGGCATAAAGTTTGGGACCGTCAAGGCAAGGAATTAACAGCTAAAGTCATTGATTTACTATACAAAAAATCAGATGATGGCCCAGAATCAGCTTTGAAGAATATTCATGATGCCAACTATCATATTGAACAAATTCAAGATTTAGGCATGTTACCTTGTGGTTACCACCGTTACTATTACTCTGAAGATGAGATGTTACAACATTCAATTGAAGAGTTTGAAGCAGGTGAAACGCGTGCACAAGTCGTGAAGAAGACTGAGCAACAATTGTTTGAGTTATATAAAGATCCAAACTTAGACTATAAACCTGAAGAATTAACACAACGTGGGGGAACTTACTATTCTGATGCTGCTTGTGAGGTAATTGCTTCTATTTATAACGATAAACGGACAGTAATGGTTGTATCAACAGAAAATAATGGTACGATCCAAGACTTACCATATGACGCTATTGTAGAGGTATCTGCCCAAATCACTAGTCATGGTGCGGTACCGTTCAACTGGGGCGAATTTATGCCTGCAGCACGTGGTATGTTGCAATTGATGAAAGGGATGGAAGAAACGGTTATCCGTGCTGCAATCGATGGCGATTATGGTGCTGCCTTACATGCCTTTACAATCAACCCATTAGTACCAGCCGGTCAAACAGCAAAACGTGTATTAGACGAATTATTATATGCGCATAAAGCCCACTTACCACAATTTGCTGATAAAATTGCAGAAATTGAAGCTAACCAACCAGATGTTGTGGCTTATGTAGACGAATTAATGCAATCAAATTAAGTGATTGTCGTTTGAAAAATGATGATTAAAAATAACAAATATGTGTCGTAAAATAGCGTGTCTTGAGAAGTTGAGTAAGCTTCTAAAGGCACGCTATTTTTTGTCTATGATGAAAGTTGTTAAAAACCATATGCAGCATCTTTTTTGGCTTGAATTTCAGCTTGTACATCTGCCATTGTGAAGACATCGTCTACTAGGCGTTCGATTCGGAAAATAATGTCATCGCTGACGATTTCATTGCGACTGAAATCGCGGTCTTCAATGAATACATACTTGTTTACGACTGTTGCTTTCATATAATTTAAAATGGGCATTAACTGGGTTTCAACCATTAAATAATGACGCGGAGAACCAGCGGTATTGATGATGCCTACTACTTTGTCACGGAAGGCATTTACAGGCAATAGGTCGAATAAGTTTTTTACTGTGGCAGGATAGGATGCTTGAAAAGTTGGTAGGGTGAAGACTAAGACGTCAGCTGCCATAATTGTTTTAAGAACTTCTCCAGTATCACCGGGATATTCAAAATAGTTACGCCCATCTGAAAAGACCATATCCTTTTCAGCTAGGTCGATAAGCTCAATATCCGCATCGGGTCGGTAGTTTTGAGCTTGTTTAATATATTCATCTGCGGCGACACGTGATTTAGTACCGACATTAGATCCGCTAATAACGACTGTCTTCATTATAGATTGACTCCTTTGTTTAAATATTTATCTACTTATTTTTATATAGTGTAACATGTTTGGCAAGTCTTAGAAAATCTTTTGTTTCGTTTTCGAATTATCATGCGGATTGTTTGAATTGTCATAACTTTTATTGTAACCTATAGATAATCATTTATATTGTATAAACAAATTAGGAGGGGATCCGATGGGTGGTTTTAGAAGATTTCTACAAATTATATTAACCCTAGTGGGCTTGGTTGCATTATTAGCTGCAATTGCCTTGTTTTACCCAATTCAATACCTAACACCTTTCGTTAAAGAGACTGTCTTAGGCAATACCTATGGTCAATGGGCCATGTTAGCTGGTTTAGCCTTTGTAGCCTTAGTTGTGTTAGTTGTTTTCCTGCAGGCGGTTGTGGCACCAGCGAAACGTGACCACTTAGAAGTCAAAACGGATGCCGGTGTATTAAGTTTTACCAAGCATTCTGTTGAAGATACAGCAGTCCGCGCTAGCCAACGTGTGTCAGGAGTAAAATTCCCTGAAGCCAAAGTGCGATTTGGTAAACGTCCTGAAGATACCAAAGTAAGAGTTGTTTTCCAAGTGGATGGCGCAGCCAATGTGATTGACTTGGCTAGTCGGGTACAAGAACGTGTACGTGATACTGTGGCCGTTTCATTGGGGATTCCAGTTGCGGATGTTAATGTGAAGGTCAACCAAATTGATCGTAGTGTTGTCGTAGCT
The DNA here is from genome assembly GCF_001543205.1 of Aerococcus urinaeequi. Classification (NCBI taxonomy): domain Bacteria; kingdom Bacillati; phylum Bacillota; class Bacilli; order Lactobacillales; family Aerococcaceae; genus Aerococcus; species Aerococcus urinaeequi. Next base: position 948,442 of record NZ_CP014162.1, on the reverse strand, counting down.
GAAAATCAAGCCAAACAGAAAGCTGCACCACGTGTGCAATAAGGAGGAGGGATAATATGTCAGAACGGAATAAACGAGAAGAACGTGCGATTTGGCGCCAATACAAAGGGCGAATTATCGGCTTATTATCAGCCTTTATCTTTGCACTATTGTGGGTAGTCTTTAATTTCGGGACAGCGTTACTGGTATTTATCATCGCAGCAGTCGGCTTTATCGTCGGTGCTTACTTTGATGGTGAGGTCGACTTACGTGCCTGGTTACGGTTCTTTATGAAATAGTCGAAGGGTTATCGGTTGATAATCAGAAATATTCACGTTATCATTAACTTATAGGTTATTTAAAGTTGGCTAGATGACCAACATAAATATTAGGAGGAATTAAATTATGGCTGAAACAAATGAACAAGTAAAACACGAAAATAATTTAGCTTTTGAACCTCGCGTGTTAGAACGTATTGCGAATAACTCAGTTCAAGATGTTGACGGCATTTTAGAGTTGAAAGGTAACTTCACATCTGGCGTGAAAAGCTTCTTCTCTTCTGAAGATGATAAAACAAAAGGTGTTAATGCTGAAGTTGGTAGTAAAGAAGTAGCCATCGACTTAGAAGTAATTGCTGAATACGGCAAAAACATTCCTGCGGCCTTTAACCAAACAATCGAAAAAGTGAAAGCAAACGTTGAAAAAATGACTGGTTTAAGAGTTGTTGAAGTAAATATGAATGTTAACGACGTGATGACACGTGCAGATTATCAACAACAACAATCTGAAGAAGAACGTCAACGCGCTGAAGAACGCCGTCGTGCCCACCAAAATGGTGAATTTACAGATGGTTCAAGAGTACAATAATAACTAACATACATGGATACCTAGTATCTATTACCATGTGTAGGAGGGTCGGCCAAGTGTCGATCCTTTTCTTATCCATAAAATTTAGGTAAGATAGAGGCAACAAAGCGTACAGTTTAAACTGGAGGGTTTAAGATGAAAACAATGATTTTACTAGGTGAAGGTTACGAAGAAGTAGAAGCAATTACAGTTATTGATTACCTACGTCGAGCAGAAATCCCAATAGATATCGTATCTATCAACGAAACCCTATCGACAATCGGTGACCATGGTATTGAGATTATGGCAGATAAACTGTTAGATGATGTGGATACAGACAGCTATGACATGGTCATTACGCCAGGTGGGCGCCCAGGTGCAGAAAAATTGGCCAAGGATAAAAGAGTAACTGACTTGATTGCTAAACAAGTAGCGAATGATAAATACGTTTCGAGTATTTGTGCTTCACCAATCGTTCTTGAAGCAGCAGGCATCACAAAAGACTTGGAAGGGACATGCTACCCAGGCTTTGAAGACCAAGTGCATTACAAGACCTTCCACGAAGATATCACCTACTACGATGAAAACCATAAAGTATTGACCTCACGTGGACCAGCCACAGCAGTTTATTTTGCCTTGGACATTATTCGAATTCTAAAAGGCGATGCTAAAGCGCAAGAGATTGCTGATGGTTTATTATTACCAATAGTTGAAGAGAAAAAGGGGTAACGTATTATGGCTGACAAGCCTCTGGTAAAAATGGTGCGGGGTTACCAAAAGTATATTTCCCCAATGTTTCCACCAACTTGCCGCTACTATCCATCGTGCTCAACTTATATGATTCAAGCAGTCAATAAACATGGCACACTTAAGGGTGCGGCTATGGGGACGGCACGGATTATCCGTTGTAACCCAATGGTGCCAGGGGGGCTAGATCCAGTACCAGACCATTTCACTTTACGTCGCAACCGTGAGGAAATGTCTGACGAAGACCGGGCATATTTGATTGCACAAATGGAGAAACATGACCACCATCATGAAGTAGAATAGTAGTAAAAGACGTGGCGAAAGATATTTTGCCACGTCTTTTTTTGAAATTAAAATAGGAAGGTAGCGGGAAATGATACTTCGCTTAAAAAGATTCGCCCTTTTTCAAAAAAGGGGTTTACCTTTACCTAAGGGCAGGCTTTATGATATCTATTGAGAGGTGAGTAGGATGTATACAATAGGAGAATTGGCCGATTTGGCTGGTGTGACAAGGAAAACTTTACGCCACTATGACAAGATAGGTTTATTAGAACCACAAACTTTATCTGAGGCGGGTTACCGATTGTACGGAGAAAGAGAAGTCGACTTATTGCAGCAAATTCTTTTTTTCCGGGAGATGGACCTGCCACTTGCTGAAATTCGAGAAATTGTGCAGGCACCAACCTACGTGGTGACAGAGTCCTTGAGTGATCACTTGGCTTACCTTTCACAGGAACGCCGTCGGATTGACCGGTTAATTGAGACGGTGCGGACAACGATCAAAGCGCAAAGGGGCGAAATTGAAATGGTAGACGAAGAAAAATTTGAAGCATTTAAACAACAATTGATCGATGAAAATGAAGCCAAATTTGGCGGGGAAGTGCGGGCCAAATACGGTGATGATCAAATGGATGAGGCGACCAAACGGTTAATGGGGATAGACCATGAAACCTGGGGATCAATTGAAATGTTGACGGTAGCCTTACATGAACATTTAGCAGAGGCAACAGCTATTGGGGATACTACATCGCCACTAGCCAAGGAAGTATTTGAATTACATCAAGAATGGTTACAATTCTATGTGCCAGAAAATAATTATTCACTCGAAATGCACCGTAATTTAGGTGAAATGTATGTAGCGGATGAACGGTTTACAGCCCACTATGATGCAGTTGCACCAGGAGCAGCAGTATTCTTGCGAGATGTTATCAACCACTTCGCGAAATAGGATAGAAATTTAAAAACAGCGTATGGCTATGGCCATGCGCTATTTTTGGATATTGCGATTGGGTGGCAAGGGAATTCATTCAAATAGCTATTATGTATTGCAATATAGTTGTGATTGTTCTACACTAGTATGTAAAACAATATAGCTATCAGAGAGGGGGCTAGTTCATGGCACCAAGTAATCGATCATCCCAAATGCTCAAAGGGATTTTATCCGGATGTATCTTAGTTTTATTGAGTAAGGAAACGTTATATGGTTATACGTTGGGTGTGAAGCTTGAAGAAATAGGTTTTAGTGAAATTCCAAAAGGAACCATTTATCCTTTATTACTAAACTTAGAGAAAAAAGGATTTATTGAAGGACACCAGGTTCCTTCACCAGATGGACCAAAAAGAAAGTACTATCAATTAACTGAAAAAGGCGAAGAAGAAAAAGCTTCATTTATTTTAGAATGGCTTCAATTACAGAAAAACATCGATAAATTGTTGAATTAGTGAACTTGGAAGGATGGATAGTATGGAAACAAATGAATTGGTTAAACATAATCGGTTATTGCAACGGAAATTAAATGCCGAAAATGCACGTTACTACGGAGATTTACTACTATATCTAAGAGGAAAAAGTGTCTTCAAAGATAATCAAATCATTGAAGAGAAGGCACTTGAAATATTGCAAGATATTTTAGATGCTCAAAGTGTTGGACAAAGTGCGGAGACTTATTTTGGACAAAATCCTAAAGTAGTTGCGGATGATTTATTGGCGAATGTACCTGTTAATCCTAGAAGTTTTCTTCAACTAGCTTTTTATGGTATTAGCGCATATATAATAGTAACTCTATTTATTTTGACCTTTGGCTCATCCAATGTGGTCGATCTAGGTCAATTTGTCGTAGTAGGAATTTATGGATTAATTGGGGCGTTAGGTATTCTTTGGATTCTTGGTAGTAGTGCGTATAAGAAGTATAATAGCCAAAGTAGAATTCTCAATGGTTTTATTATTGCCTTGTATATAGTGGCGGGACTTACGCTAACCGTCTTTGTTAAGACCCCATTTAGACTTGTGCTTAGTGATAACTTCATTCTTGGCATCATTGTTACGATAGTCGCATTGATTGCTAGATCTTTATTTATAAGTAAACAGAAACAAAAATAGCACAAGAAAAACAGCGTATGGCCAAGGCCATACGCTGTTTAGTCTATATAAGACGTCGCATCCTGATAATCGGGTTCCGCAAACCAGAAATGACTGCGTTTCAGTTTAGTTTGCAACTGACTGCGTCAGTTCCTGCACTAAACTTCCAACGGTTCATTTCTACCGGTTTGCGTCACACCTTGATAATCGGGTTCGCTCGACCAGCTCAAGCCTGCTTCAGACTAATTTGCAGCTGATTACATCAGCTACTGCATTATTCTTCCAGCATTATTGAGCTAAGCGGTCTCACTCACACCTTGTTTTTATTCTACGCCGAATTCTTTGCTTACTTGATCTGCGATTCGTTTTGCGTAGTTGTATGCTTCTTCGTCTGTTTGGGCTTCTACCATAACACGTAATAGGTTTTCTGTTCCTGAAAGGCGTACTAAGATACGGCCATTGCCGTCCATTTCTGTGTTCACTTCATCAATAACTTGTTGTACAGTTGCAGAATTCATTGCTTCTGTTTTACCTTCACGTGTTACACGCACATTGATTAATTCTTGAGGGTAAGTTTTCATTTCACCAGCTAATTCAGATAATTTTTTACCTGAAGTTTTTAATACATGTAGTAATTGTACTGCTGATAAAAGGCCGTCACCTGTGTTGTTGTAGTCCATGAAGATGATATGACCTGATTGTTCTCCACCAAGGTTATATCCGTGTTCACGCATTTCTTCAACCACATAACGGTCACCAACTTTAGTTTGTGGTGCTTTCATGCCTGCTTCTTCAACTGCTTTGTGGAAACCTAAGTTAGACATTACAGTTGACACGATTGTGTTGTCGTTTAATTTACCACGTTCGTTTAAGTATTTACCACAGATGAACATCATTTGGTCACCGTCTACTAGGTTACCTTCTTCGTCAACTGCTAAACAGCGGTCGCCGTCACCATCGAAGGCCACACCGACATCAGCACCTGTTTCTTTTACAAGGGCTTGTAATTTCTCTGTATGTGTTGAACCAACACCGTCGTTGATGTTGATACCATTTGGAGAAGTCGCCATTGTTGTAAAGTCAGTACCTAAGTCAGCGAATAAACGGTTAACTAATGGTGAAGTGGCACCGTTAGCGCCATCAACAGCTACTTTAATCCCTGATAAATCACCAGAAATTGTGGATGCTAGGAATTCTAAGTATTTACCAACTGCACCTGGGTTAGCGATTACTGTTCCTAATCCTTCAGCTGATGGACGTGGTAAAGTATCTTCTTCTTGGTCTAATAATGCTTCGATTTCTTCTTCTTGAGCGTCAGACAATTTGAAGCCGTCAGAACCAAAGAATTTAATCCCATTGTCTGGTGCAGGGTTGTGGCTTGCTGAAATCATGACACCAGCAGTTGCACCGGTAGTACGAGTTAAATAAGATACAGCTGGAGTTGTAATAACGCCTAATTGTTGCACTTCAATCCCTACTGATAATAAACCAGCAGTTAAGGCTTGCTCTAATAATTGACCTGAGATACGTGTATCGCGGGCAACTAGAACACGCGGATGTTCCATTCCTTCTGGTGCATGTTGCATTAACACGTGACCACCAAAACGACCCAATTTAAATGCTAATTCTGGTGTTAATTCTTCATTCGCTAAACCGCGAACCCCATCAGTACCAAAATATTTTCTCATAATTTACTCCTTTGTTTTCGAAAGTGAATATCGATTTTTCGTCGATTTCGTTATAGTATAACATTTACTGATTCATAATTAAAAATTATAGATATGTTTCTTGCCTTGAAAAAGGCAGTCTAGATTACACTGGTTAATACTAGGAAAAACTAGCTAAAAAAGCAAGTATTGCGTTAAAGACATTTGCGCTAGAAGAGCTAGAGACGCTTTCTGAACTTGTTGAATTGATTTGATCGGCTTGGACATTGCCGTTGCCATTTTGTAAGTTGTTACTGACGCCAGTCGTTACGCCAACTTCGCTCGTGGTTGAACTGGTGCTGTCGCTGATGTCGCTATCACTTGTCGTATCTTCTTCAATAGTGGATTCATTACCGCTAGTGCCGCTTTCGCTACTCGTAGCACTTTCTTCGCTAGACTCGCTTGAAGCGGTGTCTGAGCTGGCGCTATCCTCATCGCTTTCTGATGAGGCACTAGATGACGCGCTAGATGATGACGAAGATGAAGACTCGTTAGCCGTTGGCACCACTTGGACCCGAACGCTTGAAGGATCTGAACTCGTTACACCATCAGGTAGGACAATGGGCGCGTCTACAGTAGTCGTTGTTGTAATCCTTGATACATCAACGGTTGCAGACACGCTTTCAGTGTTATTGATGGTATCGTAGTCACCAGATAAAGTCGCGTGCTGGCTATCTAAAATCGTTGCTTCATAGGTGTAGCCTTCGCGTTCGTTGGTGATATTGGCTTCAATAGGGACCGACACACCTTCAGGCGAAACTTGAACGGTCACGTCAACCTCACTTGGGTCGGTGTTGATATTCAAGATATCACCGTCCGCATTTTCTGTAATGACAGTGGCGGTTGTGGTGTAGTCTTCAGATAAGTTATCTGGAATATTTACGACTGTATAAACTTGGCTCACGCTTTCAATGTCAGATGTCGAACCAGTTAAGGTGACAGAATCTTGGCTTAAAGACACATCTGTAATTTCGTAACCATCCGCAACTGCAGATTCATTAGACATTTCCACTTGGACTGGATATTCAGTTGTTTGTAGCGAATCGATTGAAATATTGACGCTTGAAGGTGAAATCTCATAAGAAACAGCTTCTGAAACATTTTCCAATTGTAATTGGATGTAATGAGACCCTTCGCCTAAATCGGTTAAGTCTTCTGTGATGACGCGGAAGTCATCGGCTTCAAGTGTTTGTTCGATTAAGTTTTTTGGTCCAGATAAACTGACAGAAACGCTATCTAGGAGACCAGTGACATAATACGCATCCACGTTTCCATCTATATAAACAGGCACGTTATAAATCGTTTCTGTTGTCGCTTCGCTGACGTTTTGGAAGAAACTCACTGGGTTTTCCGAATACTGCTCAGCCTTCACGTATACAAACATTAAGATAGATAAGAAGAGCGATAAAATTAACAGGGCAATTCGATTGTTATAAAACTTATTGATCATCTGACTTGCCACCTCCTGTTAATTGGTTAAACCAGTTAGTTAAGAAGTTATCATTCGCTTCCTCATCAGAGATGTTGATAAAATTGTCCGCTAGAATGGTATACAACTCATCTTGACTAAGGTCGCGGGTAATCTCGCCACGTTCAGTAATTGAAATACCACCTGTTTCTTCTGAGACGACGATTGTGATGGCATCTGTTACTTCACTTAAGCCTACAGCAGCCCGGTGTCTAGTCCCTAATTCTTTAAGAATCTCCGAGTTTTCTGAAAGCGGCAGGTAAGAAGCGGCAGAAGCAATTTCTAAATCTTGAATAATCACGGCACCATCATGTAGGGGCGTATTTGGGATGAAAATGTTAATCAATAATTGAGATGAGATGGCTGAATCTAATCGAATTCCAGTAGCTGCGTATTCATTTAAGGGTTGCGAACGTTGTAGGGAGATCAAAGCACCAATCCGTCGTTTACCCATGTACTCGCAAGCTTCAACTAAATCGCGCACCATTTTTTCGTTTGGATTGCGGGCCCCAGCTTCACGTTTACCAGCAAAGAATTGTTGTCCCAAATGATCTAATCCTCGTCTGATTTCAGGTTGGAATATGACAATCGCACCAACGACAGACCATTGGATAATATTGTTCATGATCCAATCTACCGTCTTCAACTGGAAGAGGGTGGAAATAATTTTAATCAGCAAGAAGATGAAAACCCCGTTCAAAATATTGAAGGCTTTCGTATTCTTTAGGATCTTCAAGAGCTGGTAGATAAACAACCAAACAATCAAAATATCAATTAGATTGAAAACATTCGTCCAGGAAATAATACCAGACCAATCTATTTGCATGCGTCTATCCTCCATTCTAAGTTTTCTCACTATAAAGTATACCATATCAGCCTTTTGTCGATAGAAACTTAAGACACATTTCCCAAAAATGTTTATAATGGTAGAAACAAGTAAACTGGAGTGAAGGAGGGATGGCATGTTACTTGGACAATTGATTATGGATGCTGGGCAAGTTACTCGAAAAGAATGCAAACGGCTATTGAAAGGTGGCTATGTCACCGTTGACCGCCAAGTTGTCACAGAATTCGCCACCGTTGTGGACCCCAGCTGGCAAGAGATTACCGTCGACCAAGTAGTAATTGATCGCCATTTTGGCCATACCTATTACTTGGTCCATAAACCCAAAGGCTACCTGTCAGCCAATAAAGACCAGACCCACCCAACGGTCATTGACCTGATTCAACCAGCAGATAATCCCGGCGATTTAGCAATTACCGGCCGTCTGGACCGTGATGCCCATGGACTCGTCTTCGTCACCAACAATGGCCAGCTCCATTACATCTTCCAACAACCCAAATTTGATATTCCAAAAACTTACCGCGTCAACGTGAATGGCCTTATTGATGGCAAAATGGTCGCACAATTTCAAGCTGGTGTCATTTTTCAGGATGGCACGATCTGTAAAGCAGCAAGGCTTGAAATCATTTCGGCAAGCCCGCAATCCTCAACTGGTTTAGTCACTATTTCAGAGGGACGGCGCCACCAAGTGAAGAAAATGTTCCTTGCTTGCGGAGTAAAAGTCACAGACTTATACCGACAAGCAATTGGCGATTTAAGAATTGACGGCCTAGCGGAAGGGGGTTATCGCCAACTAAATGAAGCGGAAATCCAGTCACTCAAAAGTATCTTTCTTCTATATAATAGGCGTAAAGAAAGTTGAGGGAAAAGGGCGGTAAAATAAGCCAAAAAAATTTTTCAAAAAACTTTTGCCCAAACTATTGAAATCTATAATATCTGATGATATACTACTTAAGTACGATATTTTTGAGAGGTTAATTCTCAAGGATACGTTGATATATGGAGGGATAGCGAAGTGGCCAAACGCAGCGGACTGTAAATCCGTTCCTTCGGGTTCGAAGGTTCAAATCCTTCTCCCTCCATTACATTGGGATATAGCCAAGCGGTAAGGCAACAGACTTTGACTCTGTCATGCGTTGGTTCGAATCCAGCTATCCCAGTAATATAAAGCGAGAAGACTAGGCGAGAGCTTGGTCTTTTTTTATTGCTTTGAAACAAGTAAATACCTGATAGCGTATCTAACTATTTGTATTATTCGATATTTAAAAAGAATATTTCGCAAGTATCATATGTCATGTTACAGAACCATTGCGATTTGACACAAATTAGAAACATTGATATATAGATCTTTTTAATAACTTTGTTTATTTACTTCATAATAAAAACGCATATTTTTCAAATAATATGACATAGTTTGTGAAAATAATTACTTTTATCACTTTATATATATAGCTCTAGCTTTATAGTGTTACAGAATTATTACAAATTTACACGAGGTTTTCAAAAACCCCGGATTTAATGTCAAGGCGGTTAAGAGGCTTTAACAGATGCCTGATTTACATGACTTAAAAAAATGCCCGTGCTAAGATATTGCTTGTAGATGAGACAGGTGTTCTTTATCTAGAATATAGTCGCACGATAGAGATGCGGTAAATAGCGTGTCATCAACAAGATGACAGCAGATAACTAAAAATAAATTAAAAAAGCAGTATTCTTATAAGGAGAGTATTTACACATGAAATTGAACAAAATTATCTTAGGTACGTCATTTGCATTAGCAGGTTTATTCGCTGCTACAAACAACAACAACGTAGAAGCAGCTACTTGGTCTGCTCGTACAGTTGCTGAAGTTTCAGCTGATTTAGAAGCTACAGATGACACAACTACTTCATACACTATTCAATACGGTGATACTTTAGCAGCTATCGCTAAAGCGTCTGACGTAAGTGTAGATGCATTAGTTGCAATCAACGACATCCAAAACGCTAACGTAATCTTCCCAGGAACTAAACTTTCATTTACAAAAGATGAAACAACTGGTGAAGTAAACGAAGTAACTGTAGAAGACTCTGCAACTGAAGAAGCAACTACTTATGATGTTGCTGAAGAAGTGGTAACTGAAACTACTTATGAAGCACCAGCTGAAGAAACTTATGTAGCAGAAGAAACTGCATACGAAGAACCAGCAGCTGAAACAACTGCTTCAACTACTTCATACTCAAGCAACTCAGCTAAAGAAATCATCGCTCAACGTGAGTCAGGTGGATCTTACACAGCTTACAACGCTGCAGGTGGATACTATGGTCGTTACCAATTAAACCCTACATTAGTAGCATACGGTGCATCTCCAGCTGAGCAAGAAGTTGCTGCTGACAAATATGTTGCTGAACGTTACGGTTCATGGGATGCTGCTTTAGCATTCTGGAATGCTAACGGTTGGTACTAAGATAAAGTTTCTTCTATAAGAAATTTTATTTAAAATACAACCAAATGAGTCAGGTTTTTCCTGGCTCTTTTTTGTATGCTTGCAATCTAATTAGCGGATAACCTATATATCTTCTTAAGAGAAGGTTAAATTATAGGCATTAACATCTAAAAAGATTGACAATATCTTTTTGTATTTATAGAATGTAAAGAGCTATTACTTTTAATAAAATCTCAAACGTAATTTTTGGGATAGCGCCAGGCTTGCTTAGCAAGTGACGAGGACTGAATTGATCGAAATATTCGGCGGATGATTCAGGGGTTGTACAATCCACAGGTGGGAAAAAAGTAAGGCAATCAATGATCTAGACCATCATTTTGCCTTATCAAATTACCTCCACGTACGTAGTAGCCAAATAAAAAATGCGATAAGACACCTATATTGATAGGGTCTAATTTTATGTCGCCAAATTAGGAGGAAACTGCAACATGTGTGGTATTGTAGGTTATATTGGAAATGGATCAGCTCAAGAGGTATTATTAAACGGTTTAGAGCGTTTAGAGTACCGTGGTTATGATTCAGCAGGTGTATACGTTGTCGATGGAAATGGTCAAAATGGTCATTTATTTAGAGAAGAAGGACGTATCGCTAAACTACAAAGTGAAGTGGACATGTCATTAGATGCCCATACAGGTATTGGACATACACGTTGGGCAACACATGGTGAACCAAGCGTTCGCAATGCCCATCCACATCAATCATCAACAAGTCGTTTCACATTAGTACATAACGGTGTTATCGAAAACTACCGTGAAATGAAAGAAGGCTACCTATCTGACGTGACTTTCCACTCAGATACAGATACAGAAGTAGCTGTTAACTTAATCGAACACTTCGCTTTAACAGAAGGTTTAGATGCAGAAACTGCATTCTTAAAAGCCTTAAACGTGATTGAAGGTTCATACGCATTTGCATTAATCGATTCAGAACAACCAGGTGTAGTATTTGCAGCGAAAAACAAATCACCTTTATTAATCGGTAAAGGTACTGACTTCAATACAATCGTTTCTGATGCAATGGCATCAATTGACTTAACTGACCAATACGTTGAAATTCATGATGGTGAAATGGTTATCTTAACCGAAGAGGACGTTACAATTAAAAACTTAGCTGGCGAAACTATCGAACGTGCACCATATACTGCGCAATTAGATGCCAATGATTTAGATAAAGGGACATACCCTTACTACATGATTAAAGAAATTGATGAGCAACCAGCTGTAATGCGTCGTATTATCCAAGAATACTCTGACGATAACAACGAATTAACAGTTGACCAAGAAATCATCGATGCGATTAAAGGAAGCGACCGTATCTACATCATCGGCGCGGGTACTTCAATGCATGCAGGTTTAGTTGGTAAAAATATCATCGAAAAAATGGTTAACATTCCAGTTGAAGTTCATGTAGCATCTGAATTTGCTTACAACATGCCGGTATTGAGTGAAAAACCATTCTTCATCTACTTAACACAATCTGGTGAAACTGCAGATAGTCGTCAAGTATTGGTTCAAACCAACAAATTAGGCTACAAATCATTAACAATCACTAACGTGAAAGGTTCTACTTTATCACGTGAAGCTGACTACACATTATTATTACACGCAGGTCCAGAAATCGCTGTAGCATCTACTAAAGCATATACTGGTCAAATCGCAGTAATGGCTGTATTAGCTGAAGCTTTGCGTCGTGACTTAGGATTTGAAGCGCAATTCGATATGGAACATGAATTATCAATCATTGCTAATGCTATTCAAGTAATGATCGATGACAAAGATGAAATCCATGCGCTAGCAACTGAATTATTCACTGACAAAGCATCAGCCTTCTACATCGGCCGTGGTATCGACTACGAAGTAAGTCGTGAAGCTGCCTTGAAAGTTAAAGAGATTTCATATATTCAAGCTGAAGGTTTTGCTTCAGGTGAATTGAAACATGGTACAATCTCACTTATCGAAGATGGTACACCAGTAATCGGTGTAATCACACAAGAGAATACCGCTGCACACTCACGTGGTAATATTGAAGAAGTGCGTTCACGCGGAGCGAATACATTGATCATCGCTATGGAAGGTTTAGACCGTGAAGGTGATGACATTGTCATACCTGCTGTAGAACCGTTATTATCTGCACTTGTATCAGTCATTCCAACGCAGTTACTAGCATACTATGCGTCATTAGACCGCGGTTTAGATGTAGATAAGCCACGTAACCTAGCGAAGTCAGTAACAGTAGAATAATAAACCTTATCACGAATTACATTTTCGAGCTTAACTCGTTTGATTGTCTAATTATGTGAGAAATAGGGTGGGAAAGCATTGTTTTTGAACCAATACCACCTATGCGAAAAAGGCCAAGCAATTAGCCATTGCTTGGCCTTTTTTATCATTCATTTATGATATGGAGACTGTTTTTGATTACATTCTTAAATATTAGCCATCTATACAATAGTCTTTATTCATTACATCATGATTGGTTAGAATATAAAACGCCTTTTCCGCAGACCATTCTACATATATAATCTCATGCAATATGGTATAACCCTCTTTATTCAAATTATCCAGTAACCGTTTTCTCGTCAAGCCATGCGTTTCCAAAACCCTATCTTGAATAATGCCATGGTCGACAAGCATTAAGGAAATATAGCTATCTTCTTGAGAGTTTTTCAATACACTGACTTGACCAGCGCTTTCTAGAATAACGTGCTTAGCATTTTCAAGGGAAAAACATTGTTGTTGCCTTAACATGGTCCTTAATTGTTCCATTTCAATATGATTTTTAGAGAGCGCTTTTAAGTTTATTACACCATCTCTAATAATGACAGAAGGTTCACCTTTTAATAAACGGCTCACCCTTGTATTTTTCAGCACTATTCTTTCTATGATGTAAATAAGGGCTGCCCATAGAAATAGGGCGAGTACAAGATGTCCTATATTTAATTTATCGTCATATATAGATTCCTCTAAAATACCACCTAATATCAAAGTATAAATAAGATCAAAAGGAGTAACGTCCGCCAAAGCTTTTTTACCTAATACACGTGTGACTAGCATAAGGCTGACTAAACCAAAAACGAGTTTAAGGCTTATTGAAAGTAGCATATAAACCCTCCTTAAATATCATTATAAAGCGATGCATGCGTTTCAATTTTTTTATTTTCTATTAAAAAGTATATACAATCTAAAAGTATTGTCGTCATATAATATCAAAATTATTTGTTTGTTTAAAATCCTCAGCAAAGGGCCTTTTAGGAGAAGTGATGCAGTGTCTATGTCTCATCTACTCGTGTTTACAAATTAAAGCAACCAACATGCTGAGTTAATGAAGATTAAGGCACAGTAGTTGAAAGGATATGTAGTGATAGATTGAGGGTAGAAGGCAACGAAATTGTTAGAGTATAAGAATTGTACGTTGCTATTTAGTTCATAGTATGGTGAATTATGAGTAATAAAAGACTATAAATTTGAATACTAAGGAAAGCATGACTATAATGCTGAGTATTTTACCATGTGATTTGTGGGTTACTTTCAGTTTAGTAACCTAATTAAGGCTAGCAGTGATTTAGTCGACTAAATAAATAATAAGAGATTCAAGCTTATCCTTACGGGTAAACTTGATCTCTTATTACAGATTTTATTTATCATTATCATTTAATTATGCATGTTGATTATTCAGTAGAGATGGTGCTACCACCTGTGATTTTAATAATTTCACCACTGATATAAGAAGAATCATTTGAAGCAAGTAAAACATAAGTCGGTGCAAGTTCAGCAGGCTGACCAGAACGTTCTAGTTGAGTATCTTGCCCAAAACTTTCTAGTCCACCATCTAGTTGTCCACCATCTAATTGTAATGGTGTCCATACTGGACCAGGTGCTACACCATTGACCCGAATGCCTTTTGGTGCAAAGTATCCAGATAATAGGGCGGTGAAAGTTGATATTGCCCCGTTAGTTACGGCGTAATCAAAGAAAGAAACTGAAGGATTAAATGAATTCACGGAAGAAGTTGTAACAATTGTACTTCCAGGCGCTAAGTATTTTTCAGCCTCTTTCACTGATTCATACATACTGATAATATTTACTTGGAAGGTGTCTCTCACTTGCTGCATTGGTAGATCTTCAAGCTTTTCATGAGCAATTTGTTGCGCTGCATTTAAAACCAAAATATCTAGTGCACCAAAGGCCTTAACAGTTTCTGACACAATTTTAGCGCCATTTCCCTCTTCCTTAAAATCATATGGTAATAAGAGTGCTTTACGACCTTCTTTTTCAATCAACTCTTTTACTTCCTCAGCGTCCGATTCTTCGCCTGGTAAGAAATGGATGGCCACATTGGCACCTTCCCTTGCGAAAGCGATAGCTACCGCTCGACCAATACCTGAATCTCCACCTGTAATTAGCGCATTACGACCGGTTAGTTTTCCAGAACCTTTATAAGTATTTTCACCACAATCAGGTACAGGGTTCATTTTATTTTGCAGAGCCGGGCCCTCTTGGTCTTGTTTGGGAAATCCGTCTTTATGATATAGTTCCTTTGGATTTTTTAAGTTAGACATATAAAATTCCTCCTATTTGATATATTCAATATTAGTTATATTATTCACTATAACAACGCTCTATTAGATGTGCAAATATTTACCATTATCTTATAAAGCGTTGTGCGATACCCTCTATTAAACTCCGATATGCATACGAAAGTTTTGTAAAAGGAAGATATAATAAATAAGAAACACAGGGTGTCGTATAAGTATCTTTAAGTCAATCAACCACTAAATGGCAAAATGAGTGAAAGTTGCATACACTAACTAAAGGAAGAATTGGAGTAATAAGGTATTTATAAACAAATAGCCTATGACAGACTTGGAGTCGCTATCATAGGCTATTTGTTTATTTAAAAGTAACTTGGTGGCTATTTATTTAAGAGGCTTGCAGCAGCACTATCTAGGTAAACAGTCACATTAGGATGTTCTTGTAACAGACTTGCAGGTACCTCTTCAGTCACAGGACCTTCAACCATATCCTTAACCGCTTGTGCTTTAGATTCTCCAAAGGCTAATAATAAGATGTGTTTTGATTTCATGATAGACGCTAAGCCCATGGAGAAAGCTTTGGTTGGTACATCTTCTACAGAATCGAAGAAACGAGCATTTGCTTGAATAGTACTTTCTGCTAAGTCTACTAATTGCGTTTTCGTATGGCGAGAAGAACCTGGCTCGTTGAAACCGATATGCGCATTTTGTCCAATACCTAGAATTTGTAAGTCAATTGGATGTTCATCTAATAGTGTATTGTAGCGAGCAATTTCTGCCTCAACATCTGTTGCTATACCGTTAGGGATGAAGGTTTCTTTGAAAGGTTTTTTACTGAAAAGGTGCTTGTCCATAAAAGTCGCGTAACTTTCTGGATGATCAGCAGGTAAACCAAAATACTCATCTAGGTTTAAAGCAGTCGCATTGCTGAAGTCTAAGTCAGAAGCCGTAATATATTCATATAAGTCCTCTGGTGTTGAACCCGTTGCTAAACCAAAAGTTGTTGCACCGTTGGCTAATGCTTGCTCAAATTCGTGGAAAACCTCTTTAGATGCTTCTTTTGCGGTATCAAAAATCTTAATATCCATAAATAATCCTCCTAAAATGTGATTTTTTGATCAATATTTAATCTTTACTGTCAGTCTATCATAGAAAAATCGAAACAGGAACAAGGAAAAAGTGTCATGATTAAATGTGCCAAACTTACATGCCTAATGAATTGTAACCGGTTCCGATTCGAGATAAGATATAGGTGTATTAAACAAAGGAGGGGAACTCTTATGTCGGAGAAAACCAAAGATTCAGGTTTAAAGGCGTCGGTTCAAAAATTAGGTTCTTATTTATCTAGTATGGTTATGCCCAATATTGGGTCATTTATTGCGTGGGGGATTATTACAGCACTCTTCATTCCAGATGGTTGGATTCCAAATGAGGCATTGGCCAACTTAGTTGGTCCAATGCGTGATTACTTACTACCTATTCTAATCGGTTATACCGGTGGTTCTATGGTATATGGTCAACGCGGAGCAGTAACAGGTGCTATCGCTACAATGGGTGCAGTTGTTGGTGCATCAGAAGTTGTAACAGGTCAAGCAACAGTGCCAATGTTTATTGGGGCTATGGTTTTAGGTCCTTTAGGTGGTTGGCTGATTAAGAAATTTGATGAAAAATTCCAAGATAAAATCCCATCAGGTTTTGAGATGTTGGTCAATAACTTTTCAATCGGGATTATTGGATTCTTGTTAGTGTTAGTTGGTTTTTATGCAGTGGGACCATTCGTTTCAGGAATGACAACAATCTTTGCAACAGGTGTAGACTGGATTATTCAAAGACGATTACTACCATTAGCCAATGTGTTTATCGAGCCAGCGAAAATCTTGTTCCTTAACAATGCGTTGAACCATGGTATTTTAACACCACTAGGTTCACAACAAGTAGCTGAAACTGGTCGTTCAATTCTTTATTTATTAGAAGCGAATCCAGGACCTGGTCTAGGTATCCTATTAGCCTTTACCGTATTTGGAAAAGGGTCAGCAAGATCATCAGCACCGGGTGCGATTATTATCCACTTCCTAGGTGGTATTCATGAAATCTACTTCCCATATGTGATGATGAAACCTTTATTATTCCTAGCTGTTATTGCTGGTGGGGTATCAGGTACATTAACTTTCCAACTATTAAACGCAGCCTTAACTGGTCCAGCATCACCAGGGTCAATCATTGCCATCCTTGGTATGACAGCACCAGGTGCATACATCGGTGTTATCGGTGGTGTATTAGTAGCAACAATCGTTTCATTCTTAGTAGCGGCGCCAATTATTAAAATGGACCGTGCACAAGATGAAGATAACTTTGAAGCAAGCCAAGCAGCAGCAAAAGCAGCTAAGGAAGATTCAAAAGGCCAATCTTCTGAGGAAACAAATGCTGGCTCAGCGTCAGTTGAAGGTGAAATTCCTGCACCAGAAGATATTAACAGCATTATTTTCGCATGTGACGCAGGTATGGGATCTAGTGCCATGGGTGCCTCATTGTTACGTAAGAAAGCGAAAAAATTAGGTTACGACATGTCGATTACCAACACAGCCATTTCTAAATTGAAAAATCAAGCGGGTGTCTTAGTTATCACGCAAGAAGAATTAACGGACCGTGCTAAACGACAAGCGCCTCTGGCGTCTCACGTATCAGTTGGAAACTTCCTAGATGGTGACCGTTATGATGAAATCTTAGGTGAAATGCAAGCAGCCTCTCAAGAAGAAGCAAACCCAGTAGCTGAAACAGCAGATGCGTCTAGTGTTGAAGAAGAAGTACATGCAAATGTGGCTTTAATTCAAGTGCCTTTCCATGAAGATAAACCATCAGCTTCAGTTATGGCAGCTTCAAACTTACGTAATGAATTGAAGAAAGCGGGATCTGACCTTGTAGCTGAAGCAGTTCCATTTGCACAATTACAAAATAATCCGCAAACTTTGATTATCGTTGATGCGGACACTGTTAAACCAGCAAGAGAAGTTGCACCAAAAGCACAATTTGAAGAAGTTACAAAACTTTATGAGCAAAACCAATACAGCAAGTTGTTAGATAAGGTAAATTAGTCATATCAATAACATGTAGATTTTGACTAAGGAGCGATTGAAGTGTATTTTACAGAGCGAGAAAAGAGTATTTTGAATTTATTATTGGCATACCCAAAAGGTGTGACTCAGCAAGATATTCAAGAGGAACTCGATATAAGCAAACGCACAGTGTATCGTGAAATTAGCCATATTGAAGAGTCGCTTAGACCACTCAACTTGCGGTTAGATAAGCCGAGAAATGAAGGTTATTACTTAATTGGTAGCGATGAGGATAAAGCCACATTGAGTGACCAGCTCAATGCGCATCCTTATGGTGATTTATCTAAGGCTCAAAGACAAAATGCGATTGCCTTAATGGTTTTATCGGGTCAAGGTTTAAGTACAGTTGAAGCTATGGCCTATGATTTTTCTGTGAGTACACGGACATTGAATACTGATATGGCTAGTGTTAAATCAAGTCTTAGTGAGTATGATATCCAAATTGAAACGTCTAGTCACGCTGACTTAACAGTTCAAGGCGAGGAAACAGTTATTCGCCAATTAATGGTGAATCTCTTGGATTACAATATTAAAGAAATTGATTTCTTTCTTTATTTTAATCAAATGTCTGAAGAAAATCAGTTACCTCATTCAGAGGACGCTTTTTTCATTCAATTAATACCAAGAGAGATATATGAAATGGCGCATAAGGTCTTTAAGTCAGATGCGATTCATCATAAGTTGTCTAACTTACCAGATAACCAATTAAAGATAATTATCATCAGTTTTGTGGTGAATATTTTCCGTATTCAAAATGGGCACAGTATTCATAGTGAAATTCTAGCGAAAGATCAGTCCAGTCATTTTATTCGGCTGTCGCATCAGATGTATGAAATTATTGCTAAGGAAATGAAACTAGCGATTGATTTCAATGAGCGTCATATGTTTGCGCGTCAATTGGAAGGGATGAATTTTAATCGTCCGCAAAATATTTTCTCCAATAACTTTGATACGGAATTATCCTACCGCGTAGCGGAACTAACGAGAAAAATCTCTAATAAAACAGGTTATGACTTTAGACAGGACAATCGGTTGTTTGAAGATTTATTGACACATTTGAATGCAGCTTTAAAGCGTTTAGACCAAGCGATTTCAAGTGATGATATTATCTTAGATAAGATGATTGCGGGTTATCCTAATTTGCATGAAGCGGTAGACTTGTCTTTAAAAGAAGTTTTCCCGGATGTAACTTTTACAAAAGAAGAGATGGCTTATATCATTATTCACTATGCTTCGTCTATTGAACGTCAGCCGATATCACGTAACTTAAAAATTGTTATCTTGAGTGCTGGCGGGTTTGGGACTAGCAAAATCTTAGAAAGTCGTTTTTCTAATAAGATTCCGGAAGTGAAACAGGTAGATATTGTAAAAGTTTCGCAGATGTCGAAGGTGGATTATGATCAGTATGATTTGATCTTATCAACTAGCTTCTTAGCGGGATTCAACTATCCTTATCAAGTGATTTCTCCCTTACTATTGGATGATGAAATTATGGCAATTCGACAGGAAATTAAACACTTATCGCAAACTAAAGAACGTACCCAAGTGAGTCAACAGACACACGGGTCAGCTGATATGCAGTTTGAACGACTTTATCAATTGGTAAATACAGCCAATAAGATTCTAGAAAAATTTGACATTCACCAAGTCCAGTCTGGAGAAACAATAGAAGCTAGCTTATTACAAATCATCCAAGGCTTGTCCAAACAGATAGTGGATGATCCAAATCAAGTGACGAAACGAGTGATAGAACGCTATTTGGAAGCGCCCATTGGGATTCCGCATTCAAATATTGCCTTATTTCACTCAACAAATCCACATGTAAAGGAAGCTTTCTTCTCTATTTATGAATTAGACCAACCTTTTGAAATTTTGGGGATGGACCGGACGACGATTGAATTAAAAAGAATTTTATTACTATTGGCCCCCGAACCCCTATCTCGGGAAAATGAATTGTTGTTAGGTAAGATATCCTCTTCCATTATTGATAACGATTTGAATACGGAGATTTATAAGAGTGGAACAAAGGCCATTGTTTTACAATTATTGAGTGCACTATTTGTAGAAGAAACCACCACATTTGAATAAAGGACGAGCCCGACTAAACAGGGTGTGAGACCCAAGTGAAGCGAGTATAACTAAAGGTACAAACAAAATGATAAAAGGATGTGATCGAATGGAATTGAAAAAAGAGTTAATTCAGTTGAATAATACATTTACTTCAAAAGAGGAAGCCATTCGTGCTGCTGGCCAATTATTGGTCCAAGACGGTGCGGTTGATGCGGATTATGTAGAGGGCATGATAGAACGTGAAGGTATTGTATCAACCTATATGGGGAATTTTGTAGCTATTCCACACGGTACAGATGATAGTAAAAACCACGTGAACCATACGGCAATTTCTTTCGTGCAAGTACCAAAGGGAATTGATTTCTCTGATGACGGTAAGGAAGAAAAATTAGCTATGGCTGTCTTTGGGATTGCTGGTGTGGGTGATGACCACTTAGATTTATTATCTAAAATTGCCGTCTTCTGTTCTGACGTAGCTAACGTTGTTCGTCTAGGAGATGCAAAAACGGCTGAAGAAGTGATTGATATGTTGAAGGAGGTTGAAGCGTAAATGAAAGCTGTACATTTTGGTGCTGGTAATATTGGTCGTGGATTTATAGGTGAAATCCTACATAAGAATGGCTTTGACATTACTTTTGTGGATATTAATGAAACATTAATCGATGCTTTAAACGACCGTGAAAGTTACGAAATTGAATACGCTGATGATGCCCACCAACGCTTAACTGTTTCTGGTTTCAGTGGTATAAATAACGGGAAAAATCCTGAAGCGGTATCTCAAGCGGTAGCTGAAGCAGATATTGTGACCACTGCTATTGGGCCTAATATCCTGCCTTACATTGCTGAATTAATTGCTAATGGGATTAAATTACGTCGGGAAAATGACGATACACGTCCAATGGATATCGTTGCTTGTGAGAACATGATTGGTGGGACAGACTTCTTAAATGAGAAAGTATCTGCTTACTTCGATGAGGCGGATCGTGTATACGTTGACCAATATATTGGTTTCCCCAATGCAGCGGTTGACCGTATTGTGCCTATGCAAAGTCATGAAGATCCTTTATTTGTATCAGTTGAACCTTTCAGTGAATGGGTAATTGACCAAACGAATGTGAAAGGGACTCAAATCAAACTTGATGGTGTATTATACGTAGAAGATTTACTTCCTTATATTGAACGTAAATTATTCTCAGTGAACACTGGACATGCCACAACAGCCTATACTGGTAAACACTTTGGCTATGAAACAATTGATCAAGCACTAGAAGATGAAAAAGTTTTACAACAATTAAAGGCCGTCTTAGCAGAAACAGGAGCTTTATTAGTTGAAAAATGGGGATTTGACCAAGAAGCACATGCAGCTTATGCCAATAAAATTGTGGGACGCTTCCAAAATAGCCACATTTCTGACGCCATCACTCGTGTTGCGCGTACGCCAATTCGTAAATTGGGCTATGATGAACGTTTTATCCGTCCAATTCGAGAGGCAAAAGAACGTGGCTTATCTTACGATGCCTTACTAGCAACTGTAGCTTACATCTTTGAATATAATGATGCAGAAGACGAGCAAAGCCAAGAGTTACAAAAAATGTTGGCAGAACAACCACTTAACCAAGTCATCCAAACCGTCACTGGTCTTGAAGATGCCGACTTAATTAATGAAATTAAAGGCAAGATTCAATAGTCGCATTTAGCTATTGTTAAAAGTACAATCATTAAAGGGGATTGCAATGTCCAATTGCAGTCTCCTTTTTCTCTAGTTGGTGATAGGGATTTTCGTTCAAGAGATGACGGAAATCGATATCTCCGCTTTGTTGATATGAAAAGGAATAAAAGGTAAAGTTGCCATAACTAGTTAGATAAAATCGATGAAAGATTTTGTCAGGAAGGATGGTAACATATGAGTGATTTTCAACCGTCAAAAGCGGTGCAATCCTTGCCAAACCAATATTTTTCAAGTTTGACAGCGACGATTGCTGACCTCAAAAGTCGCTATGATGATGTGATCGATTTAGCAGTGGGTACGCCTGACTTACCGGCACCCAAAGCCTTGAAAGAGGCCTTGCGTTCGGCTATCGACAAACCACAATATGATCGATACGGACCTTACCGAGGTGAACCCTTATTGAAGGAAGCGGTGGCACGTTTTTATCAATCACAGTTTGGCGTTACAGTGGATCCACAAACTGAAGTGACCTTATTCCACGGGTCTAAAGAAGCGATTATGAAGGTGAGTCAGGTGTTGGTGAACCAAGGAGAGGGTATTTTATTGCCCAACCCCACCTATCCAGACTACTTATCTGCTGTTGGTTTAACACAGGCAGAGACCATTTTTATGGACCTATTAGAAGAGAACAACTATTTAGTGGACTTTAATCAGCTAAGCCAAGTAGACCTTGACCGATCCCGGCTAATGTACCTAAATTATCCCAATAACCCAACAGGTGCTTTAGCAACGCCAAAATTTTTTGAAGAAGCAGTGGCAGTAGCCAAAAATAATGATATTTTTGTAGTCCATGACTTTGCCTACGCCCCCTATGTTTTTGACCAGGATAAGCCACTATCCTTTTTGCAAACGCCAGAAGCTAAGGAAGTGGCCCTTGAACTATTTTCCTTATCAAAACTTTACAATATTCCAGGATGGCGGATTGGTTTTGCAGTAGGAAATGCTCAGGTTGTTGGCTACCTGAATAGCCTGCAAGACCATACAACAGTTGGCATGTACGGGGCTATTCAAGAAGCGGTTGCCACTTTATTGGTAGAAGAAGATCAAAGCTTTATTGGCAAAATGAAAAACACTTACCAAGCTAGACGAGACGCAGTTATTTGCATATTTGACCAAGCCGGTATTGAAGTAGAGCCATCTAAGGGAACAATTTACCAATGGATGCAGACACCAAGTGGTCTAGATGCGGAGACTTTTGCGCATGTGCTTGCTGAAGAAGCGCACGTAGCGGTGGCACCGGGTAATGGTTTTGGTACTGCAGGTCAGGGGTATATCCGAATTGGCTTAATCGCTGATACAGCTATTTTACAAGAAGCGGCTAGCAGGATTGCTCGTGTGTACAAGCAATTCAATAACTAATCATTATATGGAGGAGAAAGACAGATGAAGAAATGGACTAAAGGGTTATTAACAGTATTAGGGACGGCGACGCTTGCGTTAGGTGCTTGCGGGAATCAAGCAAGTGAATCAACAGCTACTAGTGAGGACGAGGCAACAACATCAGGCTTGCTAGAAGATGGCGTCCTAACGATTGGTGTCACAGCTGGTCCCCACGAAGAAATTTTTGAATTGGTAAAAGAAAAGGCCGCAGCGGATGGTTTGGACATTGAATTAGTGGTATTCAATGATTACATCGCACCAAATACTGCCTTAGCGGATGGTGAATTAGACCTTAACTCTATTCAAACTGGACCTTATTTAGAAACCGTAATCGAGGACACAGGATACGAGTTTACAAAGGCTTTTGAAAATATCACCATTCCAATGGGGATATACTCTGAACAATACGATACAGTAGATGAATTACAAGAAGGCGATACGATTGCTGTACCAAATACCCCTTCTCAAGAAGGGCGTGCACTTCTAGTATTGGAGCGGGCTGGTGTGATTACTTTGCCTGAAGGTTTAGGTATTGCTGCTACAGTCGACGATATTGAAGAAAATCCATTGAATTTAAACTTTATTACCGGGGATCCAGCCCAATTTATCGCCCAATTACCGGATGTGGCTGCAGCAGGTATCAACTCAAATTATATTTTAGATGCTGGATTGAGTGCAGAAGAGTTGGCTATCGCTATGGAAGATCCTGAAGATACTACATGGGTAAACTGGGTTGTATCCCGTACAGAAGATGCCGAAGATCCCGTTATTACGCAACTAGAAGAATATTATAAGACCGACGAAGTGAAGACCTTTATCGAAGAAACATTTAAAGGTGCAGTAGTTGCTTCTTGGTAAAAAGGATAGCCGTTTTTATTCGACATTCAATGGGTTTTAGCTTATTCTTTACTTATAAGTATTGGAAGAATCCAATGTTGAAGGAGCGATAAATATGCGACAAATTGCGATCCAATTATGTTTCAACGACCAAGCTGAAGAAGCGGTTAAATACTATACTAAAATTTTTGACCAAAGTGACATTACACGTGAAGTTCATTATCCTATGCCCAATGGTGAATCTGTTGCTTACGATTTTACAATTGAAAACCAAGCCTTTGCAGCCTTTAATGGGGGACCTGATTTTAAGATGAACCCTTCATTCTCCTTGATGGTATCTTTAGATACTGCTGAAGAGGTGGATGCTTTATATGCTAAATTAGCAAAAGGCGGGAAAGACTTGATGCCTTTAGATACTTACCCCTTTAGCGACCGCTATGCCTGGGTAGAAGACCGGTTTGGTTTGTCTTGGCAAATTATGTTGGCGCCGGATGTAGCTAAAAATCATAAAATCCGCGTATCACTATTGTTTGCCGGCCAATATTGTGGTCAATCTGAACAAGCTTTAAATGATTATGCAACTATTTTTCAAAATGCAGCGCCAGGCCACATCAATTATTACCAAGAAGGTGAAGCTCAAGATGCCCGTGCTAAGGTGAATTATGCCGAGTTAAATGTTGGCGACCAACAATTAGTGTTTATGGACCATGGATTTGGTAGTGATGAAGAATTTTCTGAAGCGATTTCCTTCCTAATCGTTGCTGGTGCGCAATCAGAAGTAGATTACTATTGGGAAAAATTATCAGCTGACGAAGAAGCTGAGTCTATGGGTTGGTTGAAAGATAGTCACGGTATTTCTTGGCAAGTAGTACCACAAGCCTACTTCCAAATCATGGAAACAGCCACTGAAGAACAAAAGAAACGTGTATTAGATGCTTTATTCAAAATGAAGAGAATGGATGTTGCTCGTTTAGAAAATGCTAAATTTGGTATCGGCTAACAACTGATCCTGAAGAGAGACCTGTGTCTAGGGTGACATGGGTCTTTTTTTATTGAAAGGGTTTTTATTTTGGTTTAAAAATCTTTCCATTATAATATATATAGAAATAGATTTTTAGAAAGGGGATATTCGATGGAACTAGGTTTAGCAGGAAAAGTAGCGATTATTACAGGAGCTAGCCGTGGAATTGGATTTGAAACGGCTAAATCATTGGCAAGTGAGGGGGCAGATGTGACAATTGTTGCCCGTCGCGAGGACCGACTGATTGATGCGCAAACAGCTATTCAAGAAATTACCGGTCGCAAAGTCCATTATGTTGTTGGGGATGTAACAGTTGAGGAAGATGCCAAAAGGGTAGTTTCTGAGACAATTGATCAATTTGGTCATATTGATATTTTAATTAATAATGCGGGTGGCTCATCTGCTCAAAGTTTCGATGCAGTTGATAATGCTGAATGGCAACGAGACTTGAATATTAAAATTTTTGGTGTTGTGAATTTCACACGTGAAGTATTGCCATATTTTAAGGAACAAAATTCAGGCGCTATTGTGAATTTAACCGCTATAGCTGGTAAAACACCTCCAGCCAATTCATTACCAACGTCAACTAGCCGTGCTGCTGGTCTTGGCTTAACAAAGGAATTAAGTAAAGAATTAGGTCAGTATAATATTCGTGTGAATGCTGTCTCTATTGGTTTAGTGCGTAGTGAACAAATCGAAAAACGTTGGCAAGATAACGCTGCTGATCAAACTTGGGAAGAATTTTCTAAAAGCCAATCAGCGAATACACCTTTAGGTCGTATTGGTGAAACAGTGGAAGCTGCCAATGCTATTACTTTCTTAGTATCTGATGCAGCCTCTTATATTTCAGGTGTGGCACTTAATATCGATGGTGGCGCGGCTTCAGTCATGTAAATATATTTTACGGGTAACGAGCTTTGTAGAAGAGGATGTTGAAATGTATGAAAAACGTATATAGTATCAATATTATCAAACAAGCGCATAATATGGACGATGGGAGTCCACGTCATTCTTATGAAAACCAGATCCTACTCTATCATTTAGATGAAGACATGCCAAAAGAAGAGTTGATTCGCTTTATTAAAGAGGATAATTTGGAAGAACCTTACGAAGTGGTTGAAGGGACTTCAATCCAATGGGCGGTTGCTAAAGTTGTTGATGTCTTTGAAGTTTTAGGACTTGAAGGCCAATTTGATGAAGGGCAAGAAGTATATAGCCGATTTTTCCCGGATGACCATGATTTGGCGGTTATTTTAGAAAAATATTTCCCAGATTATGTGTTTGAGGATGCTGAAGAATAAAAAGACGTGCTAGTTAATAAATTTAACAATAGCTCACGGACGTATGCCGGATAAATTAAAATCAGCATATATCGCAGCTAAATTTGGTCAAGTAGGGTTCACAAAAGCAACTGCTTTAGAAAATGCGCTAAATGGTATTACTGTAAATACTGTCCAACCTGGTCCTGTTCGTACGGCCTTAATTGAAAACCAATTGCCTAAATTAGCAGAGCAAGATGGTACATCAATTGAGGAAGCATTAAATCATCATATTCTAGGTAAACAATGGATTAAGCGTTTATTAGAACCATCAGAAATTGGTGCAACAGCAGTATTTTTAGCTACTGATGAAGCGGGCGCTATTACTGGTGAAGAAATTGGAGTAGCTGGTGGTATTTAGTTAAATATTGATTACCATTTATTCGAAATAAAAAATATAGCCTTAGCGTGGACACTATAAAGTGAATACGCTAAGGCTTTTTCTTGTCTAGGATAACTAATGGCAATAAGGATTTATTATAGGCACTAATAAGGATACTGAAATTATTGTGAGCTTCTCTTTGTTATAATCTTCTATTCCTTTTGGCCGAATAAGATGGATAAATCTATCGTAATTTGCGTGAGTGCATGTGCACGCTCTAGTTGTTTATCATTAGCATGCCACATTAAAGGGGTCATCTTGATTAAGTCTGCCATTTGTTTTTCGTCTAAAGTGATTGTTTTCCTATAGCTTGATTGGCTAAATTGGTTGAAGGCTGCCTTAAATTTATTGATTGAAGTACGATCATCTTGTTGTTGATTTTCTGGTGTTAGTACGATTTCTCTTAGTTCTCGTAAATAATTTGGTCCAGGAATCACCTTAATAAACCAACCTTTTTCTGACAAGGCTTGGTTAAGATGATGGTAGTTTGATGGTGATAGAATCGTTATGGCTCCATCAATACTAGCAGGTGTAAATGGTAATTGACCTAAATCAGCAACCACCCATAGGGCATTGGTATAATGTTTAGCAGCAGAAACAATTCCATCCTTGGCTAAGTCTAATCCAAGTGCCATGGGAATGGTTGTTTGCTGTGTTCTATTTTGCCAGTGGTCGATAAAATAGTGAAAATGGCTGCCTTCGCCAGTTCCCAAATCAATGATATTGTTCACTGAGTTTAAGTCGATACCTTGCTCGACTAATAAATCTAATATTTGATCATAGATGCCTGTATATAATTTAGCGTCTCCCATAATACGTTGGCGTGCGGCAAAAAGTTCATTATTATAATGTGCTTCTTGGTGATTGGGTGCAAGGTTAATGTAACCTTGTTTAGCGATGTCGAAGCTGTGATTATGATCGCAACGGACTTGATTATTGGTAAAAGAAAGATTGCTTTGGCAGATAGGGCAGATCATGCGTGTTGCCCAGTAGTTAAATTTTTGGATTGCTTGTGTTCGTTTTGATTCCATAGGTCACCTTTTTTGAATTTGTCATAGTTCTCACTTTTATTATAGCATGTTAGAATAGACTTATTAATGATGATTCATGTGTTTGATGCTGGCTGTCTTTGTTTTCATGCTAGCGATTCATAACGGTTTGAGAAGTGAGGGAATATGCGAAATAGAAATAAAAGATGGCTATACAGCGGATTTATAGCTAGTGTTATGAGCCTATTGCATGTGATGTTGGAGATGTGGTTCCCAAATCCTAGTTTTCAAGCGATCCTCGGGGATGGTTTGGCAGTTCAACAGGGGTTCTATTATCCAGCTTTATTTATAATTTATTTGGTGATTTATACATTCATGACGTATGCTTACTATCTGGTTGATTTTCGTTTGCCGGGAACGAAAGGGACGAAAGTAACGCTTTATGTCATCTCCGAATTGTTGATTTTCTTAGTTTACCGGGCTGAACCCATGCCACATTTAGTGGAGATGGACTGGGTAATTAATCCGGTTAAAGCTATTTTGATTTTTATGGTACAAGGTCAGCTGATTTACCGGTTAATGGCTCGTCAACGGTTGATGTATAAACCAAAACCCTTTTTCTATACGAGAGGTTTGCATGTCTACATACTAGTTTTTGCGATCATGCGGCTAGTGGCTTATCTAGGCCTAGATATTTATGGACCGGATGATGGCCAATTACCAGCAGCGGTTCTGTGGTCAGGTATCTTAGGACTCGCCATTGGTCTATCTTTTGGGGCAATACAGCGGTATATTATTCGTCAAAACCATATTGGCAAAACCAATCAGTTTGCCCTACAGTTCTTTGCTTGGATTGCAGTAGCCAATTATGCCATGATGTATCTACGGTATGATGTCGGCATTTTTGACTTACTAGCTCGTTTAGGTTTGGATATTGCAGCTGTTTGGATTGCGACCTTTATCGTTCTCCATTGGCAAATCAATGAACGAACACCTGTATATCCATTAGATACAAATTCACAAATATAAGTAATTATTGGCTGGGACTCTGCTGTCCTAGCCTTTTTTTGCAAAAAAATACCCACTAATAAGCTAGCGGGCAATAAGTTTGTATTATGCTTCTTGTTCTTCTGCGTATACCTGGTCTAATACTTGTTGGAATACTTCTACAGGTTGGGCACCTTGTACTGCGTATTTATTATTAAATACGAAGAAAGGTACACCTTGAACACCAACTTCACCAGCACGGAAGATATCAGCAGTAGCTTCAGCTTGGAATTGATCTTCACTAGCTAAAATTTCGCGGACCTTGTTTCCATCTAAGCCGACTGATTCAGATAGCGCAACGATTGTATCTTCATCGCTGATTAAAGCGCCATCTTCGAAATAAGCTGTATAGAATGCTTTAAAATATTCGTCATCTTTGCCTTGTGTTTTCGCATATTGGAATACACGATGTGCAGGCATGGTGTCTGCCATCTTCATATCAGAAAAGTTGAAGTTTAAGCCAGTAGCTGCAGCCATTTGTGTCACTTGCTCGTTCATTTGCTCTGCCTGTTCAACAGTTGTCCCTTTTAAATCTGCAAAAGCTTCATAGAAGTTTTTGCTTGGATCATATTTTGCACCAGGCATTAATTCGAATGATTTGTGCTCAATCGTAATTTCATCTGCGTGGGCAAAGTTATCCATAGCGCGTTCCAAGTGTGTTTGTCCAATGTAACAGAATGGACATACGAAGTCAGACCAAATTGTAATTTCCATGTAGATAAATCGCTCCCTATAATTGTTTATTTGTGATCCTTAGTTGTTTGATTATTTTTAGCTTCTTTTTCTTGATCGTCTTTTTCCTTATCGCCATCTCCATCACCGTCAATATTAACGATAGAGGCAAATAAGTCTTCTAACTCAGTAGATTTGCGGCTTTCGATACCCATGGTAACGCTCCTCTCTACAATTTACTTATAGTAAGTATTATAAGTGTGTCTGTTAAGGAATGCAAAGACTAGCAACTAAGGTGAGGGGGATTTACTAATAGTGGGATAGGTGCTTAAACGTTCGTTTTTATGAGCGATTACAAAAAGGCCAAAGAAAATGTCTCCATTTTCTTTGACCTCATCTTATATAAATTACAGCAAAAATCTAGTAGTCGTAACCGTATGGGTTATCGAATAATTCTAGACCTTTCAAGTCATTTACGTTTTGTGAACCTGTTAATTGCATTACACGTGTTAAGTCTTTTTGGAAGTAGTCAAGTACTGAGTAAGCACCTTGCCATCCACCTAAAGCTAAACCGAATAATACTGGGCGTCCTAAAGCAACAACATCTGCACCTGAAGCTAAAGCTTTAGCAATGTGTTCACCACGACGTACACCTGAATCAAAGACGATTGGTACACGTTTGTTTACACGTTTTGCAATAGCTGGAAGGGTGTCAAATGAACCTGGAGCTTCGTATAATTGACGCGCACCGTGGTTAGATACCCAAATACCTGATGCACCAGCTTTGATTGCCATATCTGCATCTTCAGGGTGTTGGATCCCTTTAACAAATACTGGTAATCCAGAGTAAGCAGCGATTTCTTCAATATCTCTTGGCGAAATCTTTTGTTTTGAAGCGCCATAGATATTGTTCAATGACATACCTTCTGCTGAACCACGTAAGTAACGTTGAACAATTGGCATACCGAATGGGTAAACGAATTTGTTTTTCAAGTCACGGTCACGGTTACCAGAAACAGTTGAGTCAGCTGTAAGGATGATAGCAGTTGCACCATCAGCTTTTGCTTCGTCTAAGATGTCACGGTTTTGTTGGTCATCTTTAGCCATGTAAATTTGGAACCAACGAGGTCCGCCATTTAAGCCTTCCGAAATCTCTTCAAATGTTGCACCAGAGTATGCTGAAATCGACATGATTGTACCAAACTCTGAAACGGCACGTGCAGTACCTGCCTCTTTAGTAGCGTGTGCTAAACCATGTGCCGCAATTGGTGCCATGATGAATGGTGCTTTAATTTTATGACCTAAAATTTCAGTACTTGTATCTGGCGCTTCAACATCTTGCGCTAGACGAGGGTATAGTAATTTATGTTTCCAAGCACGATCATTAGCGCGTTTAGTCCACTCATCACCAGATGCACCGGCCATGTAGTTAAAACCACCGTGAGGGACAACTTTACTTGCTTCTTCTTCTAAGTCGTAGGCATTGATAACATCAATGTACTTAACCTCAGTAGGTGCATTATATTCAATGTCATTGTTATTCATTATATTCGCTCCTCCTAAATGTAAAAAAATAAATATAGCAAGACAAATCTATCAACATTCCTATTTTAGCGCTTACGATGTCAAAAAGAAAGGGTTTGCAAATCAATTTAAAATCAACTTTTGCAAACAATCCTTTAAAAACCTTTAAGTTGTTACGTTTTTTAAAATTATTCAATACGATTTTGCATCAAGTTAACCTAAAAAAGTATACAAAAATGTTTCGCTAGAGCAAAAAAAGACCAGGAAAACCTGGTCTTGAGTGAGAGTTAATGCTGTCTTCTAAGCCTTTAGATGATGGCTAAGATAATAAAGTTTGCTAAGAATAAGAATGATGCAGCCCATAAGATTGGGTGGATTTCTTTTGTTTTACCTAGTGCTACTTTCACGATGCAGTAAGTGATGAAACCTGCTGCAATACCGTATGAGATTGAGTAAGCATAAGCCATAAATACAGAAGCGAAGAAAGCAGGAATTGCAACCTCTAAGCTAGACCAATCAATCTCACGAATAGCTGACATCATCATAATACCAACGATGATTAAAGCTGGTGCAGTTGCAGCACTTGGTACTAAACCAACGAAAGGTGAGATGAAAGCACATAAGAAGAAAGCAATAGCAACAAATACGGACGTTAAACCTGTACGGCCGCCTAATGAGATACCTACAGTAGATTCAGCATAAACAGTGGTGTTTGAAGTACCGAATACCGCACCTAATGAAGTACCAACAACATCACCAAAAAGGGCTTTGTCTAATTTAGTGTTCATGACACTTGATTGATCCATATTGTCAATGTCTTCTTTAGTAAAGATACCTGAAGCACGACCTGTTCCAATGAATGTACCAATTGTATCGAATACATCAGATAGAGAGAAAGCAAAGATTGTCATGATCACTAATGGATAACGTGATGGATCAGCGAAAAGTGATAGTAATCCTTCTTTACCGAAGGCTGCTCCGAAAGTAACACCCAAGTCTTGGAAGGCAGCGCCTAAACCAGATTGGTCGAAGTTAACAGTGGCTAAAGCAGCTGGGTTTAAAATAACGTAAATAGTTGAAACCGCGATGATACCAATTAAGATCGCACCTTTTACATTTTTCAATAACAAAATAATTGTTAGGATTAGACCGAATAAGGCTAATAATGAAGTTTGATCTGTAAAAGTAGAAATCTCTGGTAGTGTTGACCCAGTAGAGTTGATGGTTGCTAGACCACCTTCGAAAACAGATTGTGTGGCATCAAATGGTTGACCGTTAACAGCTGTGATGTTTGCTGCTTCAGTTGTAAAGTTGATGAAACCAGCATTCTTAACACCAATATAGGCAACAAATAGACCGACACCTGCACCAATTGCATGTTGTAATGAGTCTGGAATTGCTTTAATAATTAATTGACGGAATTTAGTTACTGTGATGAAGATATTGAATAAACCACAGATAAATACCATTGCCAATGCTTCTTGCCAAGTAAAGCCTAGTGAGAAAACTACTGTATAAGTAAAGAAAGCATTTAATCCCATACCTGGTGCCAATGCGTAAGGCACGTTAGCAAATAATCCGATAAATAATGTCGCTAAAGCTGATGAAATGATGGTTG
The DNA here is from genome assembly GCF_001543205.1 of Aerococcus urinaeequi. Classification (NCBI taxonomy): domain Bacteria; kingdom Bacillati; phylum Bacillota; class Bacilli; order Lactobacillales; family Aerococcaceae; genus Aerococcus; species Aerococcus urinaeequi. Next base: position 915,776 of record NZ_CP014162.1, on the reverse strand, counting down.
CTAAGAACACACCTTGGTAAGGCATACCTGTTTGAGATAAAATTGCTGGGTTTACAAAAATAATGTAACTCATTGCAAAGAAGGTTGATAAACCGGCAATCAATTCAGTTGAAAAGTTTGACCCATTTTCCTTCAATTGGAAAAATTCCTCTATTTTTTTCACTTTTCTTGCTCCTTTTATGAATTTAATTAACTACTTCTATCATTATAAAGACTCGAGCAGAAAAATCAATACCAAACACGAATGTTTATTTAATTTAATTTTCAAACGTTCGCAAAAATCATTTTATTCGGATGAATTTTACGTATTTGTAGGTAAAAAAGCTTTTTCAAGGGTTTTTAGACTAGTAGAAATCATTTTACTAGTTATAAGAATTATTATGGTGAGTAATTTGATACACGTATGCTAGAATGAAGATAGCAAAAAGAGTCGCATTTAACATAGGAGGTCAGCCATGGCTAAAGTAACGAACTTAACGTTACGTCACAAAACGCTGTATAAGTTATTTGTTCGCAATTTTACAGAGGAAGGGACATTCAAATCGATTATTCCAGAGCTTCAACGGTTAAAAGATTTGGGCGTAGACATTATTTTGCTGCAGTCTATCTTTCCAACTACTGACTTGAGGGTTGCTGATAATCTGGAAGGTAATCCAATGATCGTGAAAAATATCTCTGAGGTCTCCCCGCAGTATGGTAGCCTAGATGATTTTCAAGAATTAGTGGATACTATCCATGAGATGGGTATGCAAGTGATGTTAAACCTACAACTATTCCATTTAGCAAAGGATTCGGAGTTAGTTAAAGAACACCCTGAATATTTCTTACATAATGAACAGGGTGAAATGATTTCTCGCTTAGATATTTATGATAGTTCATACGATTTAGACTATACCAACCCTAAATTATGGGATTATATCATTGAAAACCTAAAATATTGGGCTAAATTTGTGGATGGATTTGCGGCAAACCATGCCCAACTGGTTCGACCTGAATTTTGGGCATCAGCACGGGCTGAAGTGGAAGATGTTCATCCATATTTTTATTGGGTGGCTGCGACCATGCCTTTATCAATTCTAACGAAGTTACAACAAATGAATATGCCTTATTGGACAGAAGGGGAATTATATCCTAACTTTGACGTGGTTGATCAAATTCCAGGTTCCTTCTATAAAAATCGTTTTTATCATGGAGATATGTCCTTGGAAAACTTTGTTGGTACTTTAAATTTCCAGGAGTTGATGATGCCAAATACATACGTAAGTATGCGTTCTTTAGAATTTGAGGAATTCCCACGTTTTGCAGAATGTGTTAAACCAGGTAGTGAACTAGAAAACTGGACAGCTTTTGCCTTTTTCCAAAAAGGGATAGCTAGCTTATTTATGGGACAGGAGTATGGATTAAAAGAACGCTTTAATTTCCGAAGCGGTGAAACGATTAATTGGGCTATTAATCAAGATTTAACCCCGTTAATCAATCGTATGTCACAAATTAAGAAACGAGAAGTATGTAAGAGTGGTTACTATACGATTATGCCTGCTGGAGATTCAACAGTGGTACTTTCTTACCATTATTATACGCAGCATTTGTTTGGTATTTTCAAATTGAGAGAAGAAGGACAAGCTGCTGAAATTGAATTGGGTATACCTGATGGAGAATATAAAGATGAAATTTCTAAAGCTAATTATCAGGTTGTGAATGGTCGTGTAACGTTTGGAGATAAGCCGGTTGTTATTTCATATGAAGGTGATATGAGACTGCCAGAATATTTTAAAAAAGATGGAGGAAATGCATAGATGTATAAATTAATCGCATTTGATATTGATGGGACTTTAGTAAATTCGAAAAAAGAGGTGTCACAAGCTACTAAGGAAGCGCTTCATAAATTGCATGATGCGGGTATCCATGTGGTTATCTCATCAGGTCGACCTTATAAAGGTGTACTACTAAATGCAGATTTAGTTGGCCGTGAAATTGTGCCATTTGTTTCTTGCTTTAATGGTGGCTTGGTAAAAGAAGTAGCAACAGACGATACCGTCTTCTCACATGCCTTAACTAATGATGAATTACAAAGTTGGGTTGAATTAGCTAAGGCACACGATTTAGATGTTCATGCCCATGATGATCAATATGTGATTGTGCAAGATGCACCTAAAGATCAATATGTAGATGTTGAATCTACATTGAATGAGATGCCAATCAGAACAGTTGATTTCTTTGATGGGGAAGTTACGGCACCAAAAGTGATGATTACTGCTGAACCAGGAAAATTAGATGCTTTTATCGCAACCTTAGACGCTAGTTTATTTGAAAAATACTCGATTATGAAATCTGAGCCGTTCTTCTTAGAAATCATGCCAAAAGGCGTTGATAAAGGAGAAGCTTTAGCTAAATTAGCAGAAAGCTTAGGTATTGATCAAAGTGAAACAATGGCCTTTGGTGACCAAGCGAATGATTTATCGATGATTAAATGGGCTGGTTGTGGGGTTGCTATGGGTAACGCAATTGACGAATTAAAAGACAATGCCCAGTACGTAACAGCATCCAATGATGATGAAGGGATTGCAAAAGCATTAGAAAAATTAGTTTTTGATGCTCAATAAAATTTTGGATGAACGATAAGTTCTAATCCCTATGAATAGTGATTTATTATAAACTTTGTTATACTGTTAGTATGACAAGCTGTCAGCTTTAAATGAGAAATTGAACAGATTTTAAGGAGTGAAATGAATGTTTGACAACACGGATATTTTAGCAACAAACGCTATTCGTGCTTTAAGCACAGATATGGTGGATAAGGCAAATTCTGGCCACCCAGGTTTACCTTTAGGTGCTGCACCAATGGCTTATGCCCTTTGGTCTAAGCACATTCGTCAAAACCCACAACACAGTAAATGGACTAACCGTGACCGTTTTGTATTGTCCGCTGGACATGGTTCTGCAATGCTTTATAGCTTACTTCATTTATCAGGATTCGATGTATCTTTAGAAGATACAAAAAACTTCCGTCAATTCGGTTCGAAAACCCCTGGACATCCAGAGGTACACGAAACTGACGGTGTAGAAGCAACAACAGGTCCATTAGGTCAAGGTTTTGCTAATGCAGTAGGTATGGCAATGGCAGAAGCGCATGACGCTGCTGTTTACAATAAAGACGGTTTTAACGTTGTGGATCATTTTACTTACACCCTAGTTGGTGACGGTGACTTGATGGAAGGTGTGACGCAAGAAGCGGCATCTTTAGCTGGTCATTTAAAACTGAACAAATTAATCGCTTTATACGATTCGAACGACATTTCATTAGACGGGCCTACTTCTAAAGCCTTTACTGAAAATGTTGGTGATCGTTTCAAAGCTTACGGCTGGGAACACATTCTAGTAAAAGACGGTAATGATTTAGAAGCAATCAATACCGCTATTGAGCAAGCAAAAGCTAACACTGATCAACCTACATTAATTGAAATTAAAACAATTATTGGTTTCGGTGCTGAAAAACAAGGTACATCTGGTGTTCACGGTGCACCATTAGGTGCAGAAGGGTCTACTTTCGCTAAGAAAAAATTTGGTTGGGACTATGATGCATTCGATATTCCTCAAGAAGTTTACGACCGTTTCAATGAAGTTGTTGCGTCTCGTGGCCAGTCCGAAGAAGAAGCTTGGAACAAGCTATTTGCTGACTATAAAGCAGCTTATCCAGACTTAGCGGCGCAATATGAACGTGCTTATGCAGGTAAATTACCTGAAGGTTGGGAAGCTAACATCCCTGTTTATGAAGTAGGTGATAAAGCGGCAGCAAGTCGTAAAACTTCTCAAGCAGCTATTCAAGCAATTGGTAAAGCATTACCAGAATTCTGGGGTGGATCAGCGGACTTATCTTCTTCTAACAATACGATGAATGATGCAGATGAAGAATTCCAAGCAGGATCTTACCAAGGACGTAACATTTGGTATGGTGTGCGTGAATTTGCGATGGCTGCAGCGATGAATGGTATTGCTTTACATGGTGGTTCTAAAACATACGCTGGTACATTCTTCGTCTTCTCTGACTATCTACGTCCAGCGGTTCGTTTAGCTGCGATTTCTAAATTACCAGTAACTTATGTCTTTACCCATGACTCAATTGGTGTTGGTGAAGATGGTCCAACCCATGAACCAGTTGAACAATTGGCTTCATTCCGTGCAATGCACAACGTAAATGTTGTTCGTCCTGCAGACGGAAACGAAGTAGGGGTAGCTTGGAAATTAGCCCTTGAATCAGAAGAAACACCAACGATGTTAGTCTTAACACGTCAAGACCTACCGGTCTTAGAAGGTACAAAAGAAAACGCTGAAGAAGGTGTCCGTAAAGGTGCATACGTTATTTCTCCAGCAGCTGGTGAGCAAACAGGTATCTTAATTGCGACTGGTTCGGAAGTAAGCTTAGCGATTGCAGCTCAAGCGAAATTAGCTGAAGAAGGTATCCACGTATCTGTCGTATCTATGCCATCTCAAGAAATTTTTGATGCACAAGATGCAGCTTACAAAGAGTCTGTATTACCAAAAGCCATCACTAAACGTGTGGCTGTTGAAATGGGTGCTTCATTCGGTTGGGCGAAATACACTGGCTTAAATGGTGCTATCGTTGGTATCGACCGCTTTGGTGCTTCAGGTAAAGGTGATTTAATCCAAGAAGAATATGGCTTTACAGCTGAAAATGTTGCCAATACATTTAAAGGTTTAGCTGACTAATTTGTCAGCTACCACCTTTGTCACTACGTCAGTCATGAATTAGCTAACAGGAGGCTTTTGAAAAATGAAATTTTTCTTAGATACTGCAAACATTGATGAAATTAAACGAATTAATGACTTGGGTTTAGTTGACGGTGTAACAACGAATCCATCTCTAGTAGCTAAAGAAGGACGCGATTTTGAAGAAGTAATCAAAGACATCGCTGGTACAATTGATGGTCCAGTTTCTGCTGAGGTTACTGGTTTAACCTACGAAGAAATGGTTGAAGAAGCACATGAGATTGCTAAATGGGCAGACAACGTTGTTGTCAAAATCCCTATGACTGAAGCTGGTTTGAAAGCTGTAAATACACTTTCTAAAGAAGGCATTAAAACAAATGTGACTTTAATCTTCTCTGTTTCTCAAGGATTAATGGCAGCTAAAGCAGGTGCAACTTATATTTCACCATTTATCGGTCGTATCGATGACTTAGGTCAAGATGGATTGAAATTAATTGCAGAATTACGTGAAGTATTAGATATTTACGGTTATGAAGCTGAAATCATTGCAGCATCTATCCGTCACATCGCTCACTTTGAAGGCTCTGCGTTAGCTGGTGCACACATTGGTACGATTCCAGGTAGCCTATTCCCTAAATTATGGGGTCACGTCTTAACTGACAAAGGTATCGAAGGCTTTACAGCTGACTGGGAAGCTTACCAAAACCGCGACAAATAATTTATTATCAAAAGATCAACATCAATTGAAGGAAGGGCGATTGTGATGGATGAGGTTAGACGTATCTTTCAAACCTACGAACCACGCCCTCTCGACGTTGAAAAAGCATATGCCGTCTTAATCCCTCTAGCCAAATTGGACGGGGAATGGCATATTTTATTCGAACACAGGGCAAACGGCATTTCCCAAGCTGGGGATGCCGCTTTTCCTGGTGGTCGGGTAGAAGCGGGCGAAGGGTTTGAGCAAGCCGCGGTCCGTGAAACGACGGAGGAGTTGGGGGTAAGCCCTGATAAGATCGACGTGGTTGGTGAAATGGATTATATTGTCATGGGCAAACGAATTATCGGTTGTTATGTGGGTGAATTAGCCATTGAAAGTTTGGATGATTTGACCCTCAACAAGTATGAAGTGGACCATGTTTTTACCATCCCTCTGCGTGAGTTGAAGACCATGGCGCCTGACGTCCATTATGTAGCCCACCACCAGCAAGTGGCGGATGATTTCCCCTTTAACCTAATTCCAGGTGGGAAACAATATAATTTTAGTCGATCTGAACAACGGGGAATTCTTTTTTACAATATTCAAGGGGAACATTTATGGGGAATGACTGCTAAATTAACTGCCCGTTTCGTGGATATACTGAAGGGTAAACATCTTCCATTTAATCAGGATGACAAGGAAGGCTAGCTCAATGTTAGCCTTTTATTGTTGGGCGGATTCGTGGTATGATAACGCCACATATATTATAAATTTAGATATTGAGGTTTATTATGGATCATCAAAAAGAACGGACCGCCAGATTAACTGTGATTAGTTTGATGTTGGCGATTTTAATTATTCAAACTTTTGTTCCTGGAATAGGCTATATCCCGATTGGACCAGTCCAGGCAACAATTATTCATGTAACAGTTATTATCGGTGCTAGTTTATTTGGGCCACAAACTGGACTTATCCTCGGTGCTTCTTGGGGTATTTTGCGGATGATCAAGGCAGCAATTGTGCCCGATATCATGTCAGTAGTTTTCTTAAACCCCTTAGTATCTGTTATTCCGCGGATGCTAGTTGGCTTTATTTCAGGATGGATTGCTATATACCTTGATGGTAAGGTGAAAGATAGAACAAAATTTATCATTACAGGTGTTATCGGGTCTATAGTGAATACAGTTACTGTTTTAGGTGCGATTTACCTATTTTCAGCAGAAGCTTATGCGAATGCGCTAAATATCCCAACATCTGCTTTAATTGCTACATTCTTAGTTACCATTGGCGGTAATGGGTTATTAGAAGCTGTCACTTCAGGGATTATAACGCCTATTCTATCCTTACCTTTAAGTAAATCACTTAAAAGGTCCGGAATGAATGATTAAATGGAGGTCAGATTTATGACACAAGTAACTTGTAAACGAACTAAGGCAGTACAATCACATCGAATTATGCCTAATCAAACCAATTTTTATAAGAATTTATATGGTGGCCAAATATTATATATCATGGATAATGTGGCTTCTGTATCCGCAGGTCGGTTGACGCCATACGGTACAATGACTGGTAATATGGACGATATTCATTTCATAGCGCCTTTGCCAGAAGGCGATATTGCCCATGTTGAAACCTATGTAACGGGAGCAGGTAAACGTTCGATGGAAATTTTTGCGAAGGTCATTGGTGAGAAACATACCGGTGAGCGTTATCTAGCTGCAACGGCCTTTCTAACCTATGTAGTCTTGAAAGACTATGTAGACCCTGACTATCATTTACCGGAAGTTGTTGCACATACAGATGAAGAAGTCTACTTATGTAACGGTTATGAAGGCCGAAAATCAGGTCACGCCCAAAAACGAATCTTAACGAAAGAATTGGTTAGTCATTTAACAGTTGACTTGCTTGATTAATGAAACTAGTCTTTTCTCATGGGAAAAAGACTAGAGATATTGACTTTTACTAGCTAATCAAGCAAAATATAGGCTGTAAGCTAAGCGAATAAACAAACGATTTGTAGACTAGTAATGTTGTTAAGGATTAAGCGAGATATGATCAGGTGTAAGCATATCCCCACTGACTACATGAACCTACTACTTATAAAAATCGCCTTGAAAAAGGTACGGTGGCGCCGTTATCGTCTTTGAGAGAGTTGGAGACCTTTTGTATCTCTGACTAAAAAAGGTGGCACCGCGAGCATTTCGTCCTTTATGGATGGGATGCTCTTTTTAGTTACAGGAATATTTTTTAAAAGGAGCATGAAAATGGCAAAGCAAGAAGCAACAGAAAATTTACAACAAACAGATTTTTCAAAATGGTATTTACAAGCAATTCAACAGGGTGATTTGATGGATTACGGTCCTGCCCGTGGGACAATGATTTTTAAACCTGATGGCTTTTTATTATGGGAATCATATAAAGATGCCTTCAATGAAATGTTGAAGAAGGAAGGTATTCGTAACGCCTACTTCCCAATGTTAATTCCAAAACACTTCTTTGAAAAAGAGGCTGACCACGTAGAAGGTTTCGCACCTGAATTACCATGGGTAACTGAAGCAGGTGAGGAAAAATTAGAAGAGCCATTGGCATTACGTCCAACTTCTGAAACTTTATTTGGTAATGCGATGTCAGATTGGATCAACTCTTACCGTGATTTACCAATGGAATTAAACCAATGGGCTAACGTCTTCCGTTGGGAGAAACGGACATTACCATTTATCCGTACATCAGAATTCTTATGGCAAGAAGGTCACACAGCGCATGCAACTGAAGAAGAAGCACGCGAACGTACGATGAAAATGTTACACTACTATACTGACTTAGTAAAAGAAGTATTTGCAATGCCAGTTTACGAGGGACAAAAAACACCATCAGAACGGTTTGCGGGTGCGGTTGATACCTTCTCAATCGAAGCGATGACAAAAGATACAAAAGCCATTCAAGCAGGGACTTCTCACTACTTAGGCCAAAACTTTGCGGAAGCCTTTGATATTAAATTCTTAAACGAAGACAACCAACATACTTACGTTCATACAACATCTTGGGGTTCATCAACCCGTTTAATCGGTGCCATGATCATGATCCACGGTGATGAAAAAGGGTTAGTCTTACCACCTCGTGTTGCCGGTACACAAGTATCGCTAATCCCTGTTGGTAATATCAAGAAAAATCCACAAGTACTTGAGAAATTACAGGAAATCAAAGCAACATTATTAGAGGCTGGATTACGTGTAAATCTTGATGATTCAAACAACTCACCAGGTTACAAATACAACGAGTCTGAAGTACATGGTGTACCATTAAGAATTGAATTTGGTCCACGTGATATGGAAAACAACCACGTCATGATTAAAATGCGTGATGTGGATGGTAAAGAAGCCTTCTCATTAGACGGAGACTTAGTTGCTGAAATCAACACACGCTTTGATGACATGCACCAACGTCTTTACGATAAAGCGATAGCTTTCCGTGCTGAGAATGAACATTTTGACATTGATACAATGGATCAATTAACCGCTCACCTTGAAGCTTGTGAAGAAAATGGCGAACGTCCAGGTTGGATTTTAGCTGGTTGGGATGGTACTGATGAATCAGAAGCAGCCATCAAAGAAGCCACAGGATTTACTTCACGTAATATCCCATTCAACCCACCAATAGAAAAAACAGTTGACCTATATTCTGGTAAACCTGCTAAATACACTGTGTGGTATGCACGTGCTTATTAATAACTACCATAACGAGACAGGATAACCATCTTGTCTCGTTTTATATGAGAACCAGGCATAGAATTAACATACTCTTAAAATATAAAACATCATTCATTCACAATAAGTGGGAAATTGTCACAGTATAATCATATTTTCTTGGTAAAATTCATATGCATGGGATGAGGACCATAGAATATTAAAAATGAATAAGGAGTAATGCATGTCGAAAAGAAGAAAAAAATCTAGTATTAAACCTCTAGTGCCCTTTTTCGTTCTAGGAGTGGCTTTAATAGCGGTATTAATTGCTATATTTAAATATAATGATGAGGGTGAAGGGGATGCATCAAGCGATTCATTAACAGCGACAGTAGACGAATCTACTGCAAGTGACTCCTTAGGTAACACCCCATTAACCTTAAGTGATGAAGAAGTATACAACCTGGATTTGATGCAAGCATCAGGTATTGAACTAATCGATACTAGTCAATACGCCTCAATAGATGAATTGATTGAAGCAACAATGGCAGAATTTGGGGTAGATGAAAGCCAAGTTTCGCTACAATATACCAACTTTAAAACTGACGAAAGCCACACAATTAACGAAAGTACCTTCCAAACTGCCGCTTCTACGATTAAATTACCGCTAGCGGTAATGTATGTAGATGCGATTGAAGAAGGCTATGTTGACTGGGATACAGAGGTTACTTATACATACGCAGATTATGAAGAGGGTGACGGTACCATTACTGCTGCAGTAGGTAGTGGCACAGGTCAAGCAGCCTATACTATCGAAGATTTAATCGCTAACGCCTTGATGTATTCAGATAATACAGCAACGAATATGTTGATTAGATACTACAACGAAGTTTATGGATCAGGTGCCTTCAAAACAAATGTCGCGAATAGTGTAGACGTCACAATTGATGACGCCTTCTATGACGATAACATCATATCTGCTGAATTATTGTTTGCTTACTACAACTTATTGGCTACTGACGATACCTATCAACCGATTGTTGATTATCTATTGAATACTTCACCAGACCGCTTATTTACGACATACGTGAACAGCAGTTTGATGGCGAATAAATATGGTAACTACGGTACAGCTTTAAATGATGGTGGTATCTATTATGAAAATGATCAAGCGCAATATAGCTTAGTTGTCTTAACAGATGGCCTAACAGATGGTACAGGCTTCTTGGAAAACTTAAACCTGCGTGTTAACCAATACTACCGTGCAAATTACGCATAGATTATCGGGCTATCTTGTAGACCAAGAATAGTTGACTTAGATAGCTTAACAATAAATAAAAGATAGTTTCAATTCAGCTATACTGAATTGAAACTATCTTTTTATTAGCCAATTATTTGGGCATGACTAGGATGCGGCCTTTTTTAAAGGGACGTAAAAGTACTGGCTGGCCGTAGAAATCATGCAGTCTATCAGGGTCTAACATCAAGGGCCGATCACCTTTGGCAAAAATTTCCCCATCTTTTAATAAACAAATTTTTTGATAAAGTGGGATAATTTCCTCAGTATGGTGGGTCACCATTAATTGGGTGACTTCTGGTTTTTCTTTGGCCAATTTGTCCAGCATGGCTAAGAGACTTTCTCGGGCAAATAAATCTAGTCCACTAGTTGGTTCATCTAAGATTAATAATTCAGGTTGGGTCATTAAGGCCCGTAAGATCAAAATGGTTTGTCGTTCACCTTGAGATAGGGTCGCCATTCTGCGGTTCCTAAATGCGGCGAAATTAAAGGTTTCTAAGAGGTCTTCAGCTTCCTGGATTAAAGAATCCGTTACTTTTTGATAAAGGCCTAGACTGGCAAATTTACCCGAAATAATGGTGTCTAATACAGATAAGTGGCTTGGGATTTCTTGGTTGATCCAAGCAGAAACTATACCGATTCTTCTTTGTAGGTCAGGGATTGAGGATACGCCAAATAACTGGTCAAGGACCCTCACCTGACCGCTAGAGGGAAAATGATAGCCGGTTAGAATGTTGATGATGGACGACTTACCAGACCCATTCAAACCAAGTAGGGCCCAGTGTTGCCCCTGGTTGATGGTCCATTGGATGTTTTTTAATATGGCCTTATCTTGGCGGTTGAAGCAGACATTGTCGAGTTCGATGATGGTTTTTTCTGTGGTTGATGTCATGGCGTATCCTTTCTGAATGTAGTCGAATATTCTATTAAATTAAACTTATCATACCAAGTAAGAAAGTCAATATGGCGAATCACAGATGTATAAATGAGAAAACAATTAAAAATAGCCATTGACAAGTTAAAGAGTTCTCAGTATACTTTCGTTATTGAATCATTAAAAAAGACGAGAGGAGTTTCACTCATTATGAAATCGTTCAAAGTAGCGAATTTTAATATTGTAGTCATTATCGTGACGTAGGACTGGAATTAACTACTGTTAATTTGAGTCCTATTCGATGTTGAGTGGGACTTGGCATCCCACATACTGTTTGTGGGATGCCTTTTTTATTGCTTTCAATACCAAGGAAATGAAATTTTATAGAAATGGGGTGCTCATGTGGAGAGAACGAAGAAGACCAGTATAGGAACGGAATTGCTCGTCAATGCATTGCGAGATCAAGGTGCAGACATTATTTTTGGCTATCCTGGTGGTGCAGCTTTACATATATACGATGAATTTTTCCGCCAGAATGTCAATCACGTCTTAGCTCGTCACGAACAAGGTGCTGGTCACATGGCCGATGGTTACGCCCGCGTGGCTGGCCGAGTGGGTGTAGCGGTGACAACTAGTGGACCGGGAGCGACAAATATTGTCACTGCGGTGGCGACAGCGCAGATGGATTCGGTGCCTCTAGTCGTCATTTCGGGCCAGGTTACGACATCTGGTATTGGGAAAGACGCCTTTCAGGAAACCGACGTTGTCTCTTTAATGACGCCAATCACGAAATATGCCTATCAAGTTGAAGATGCTAAAGATATTCCACGTATCATCAAAGAAGCTTTCTACTTAGCGAATTCCGGCCGTAAAGGACCTGTATTAGTGGATATTCCGAAAGATATCGGCGTGCAGGAAGTAGCTTTAGAAGATATTGATGATAGCTTCGATTTACCAGGTTACAACATGGATCATGAGGTAGACTTGGAGGCGGTAGCTGCGATTAAGGATGCTTTGCTTCAAGCTGAAAAACCTTTGTTGTTAGTAGGGAACGGTGTGGTGAAATCTGAAGCCCACCAAGAACTACGCGAATTTGCTCACCGCTACAATATCCCGGTAACCCATACCCTACTAGGGATTGGTTTACTTGCTAGTGATGACCCCCTAAACTTAGGGCTAGCAGGGATGCACGGAACGTATGCAGCCAATATGGCCTTGATGGAGACAGATTGTCTCTTAAATATTGGTAGCCGTTTCGACGACCGGGTGGCTTCTAATCCTGACAATTTTGCGCCGGATGCCAAGATTATCCATGTGGATATTGATCTAGCGGAGATTGGCAAGATTATGGAACCAGATATTGCCTTGCTGGCAGATGCTAAAACGGCTTTGGGGGCACTTTTACAAGGAGCTATCGCAGGCTGGTCTGATAAGACGGACTGGTTGGCTCACCAAGCGGCTAACCAAGCCTTACATCCTACTCGGGTGCCTGAGATGACAGACGCGATTCGACCACAAGCGGTACTGGATTACTTAGGGAAGGCGACGGACGGTCAAGCATATATCGTGACCGACGTTGGCCAACACCAAATGTGGGCTGCTCAGTATTATCCTTACCAATTCCCTGGCCAAAACTTAACGTCAGGTGGACTAGGTACTATGGGATATGGGGTGCCGGCAACGATTGGGGCGGCATTTGCGGCGGATGAGAAACATCCTGTTGTAGGGATCATCGGTGACGGAGGATTCCAAATGACCAACCAGGAATTGAATATCATCCAACATTATGGCATTCAACCGAAATTTATTATTTTAAATAATACGGTGCTTGGGATGGTGCATCAGTGGCAACATGCTTTCTATTCAGACCGTTATTCACATTCTGAATTTGGATCGAGCTTGCCAGACTTCGTGAAGTTGTCGGAAGCTTTAGGCGTGAAGGCGGCTAAGGTAACAGACCCAGCGGATATGCAGGCGGCGGTAGATGAGATGTTGGCTTATGATGGGGCTTATGTATTAGAAGTCTTGATTGATAAATACGAACGGGTTACTCCGATGGTGCCATCTGGTAAGGCAAATAATGAAATGGAGGGCTTGTCATGATCTTTCAGTTTATCCGATTAAAGGTAGTGAATAGACCTGGTGTTTTAAACCGGGTGACACAAGTCGTCCTTAAACCGCGTTATAACATTGACACTTTAACCCTAGCAGGGACGGACGATCCGGCGATTTCCTATATTACGATTGGAATTAATTTCCAAGATTTGGAAGCGGCGACTCTTTTGACTAGACAATTATTGAAGCAAGTGGATGTGGTGAGTGCAACACAGTTAGACCCATCTGAGCTTGGCTAAGATAGCTATTTTTCAAAGAATTGACACAAGAACACTCGACAGAACATATATGGAGGCAAAAAATATGGCAAAAGTATACTACGAAAAAGATATGACCAGTAATGCATTATCAGGTAAACAAATCGCTGTAGTCGGCTATGGTTCACAAGGACATGCGCATGCGCAAAACTTACGAGATAATGGCCAAAATGTCATTATCGGTATCCGTGAAGGTAGCTCTGCAAACCGTGCGCGCAACGATGGATTTGATGTATATTCAGTTGCCGAAGCGACGAAAAAAGCGGATATCATCATGATTTTATTACCAGATGAAATTCAAAAAGATACTTACGCCAATGAAATTGCGCCGAACTTAGAAGCAGGAAATGCTTTAGCCTTCGCCCATGGTTTCAACATCCACTTCAAAAACATCCAACCAGATCCTTCAATTGATGTGTTCATGGTTGCGCCTAAGGGGCCTGGACACTTGGTACGTCGTGAATTTACGAAAGGCTCAGCGGTGCCTTCATTATTTGCGGTATATCAAGATGCAACAGGTAATGCGCGCGACTTAGCCATGTCTTGGGCTGATGGTATCGGGGCAACTCGTGTTGGAATCATTGAAACAGACTTCCGTGAAGAAACTGAATCTGACTTGTTCGGTGAACAAACTGTATTAATGGGTGGGACCACACATTTAATCCAAGCAGGTTTTGAAACTTTAGTTGAAGCTGGCTACCAACCAGAAATTGCTTACTTTGAAGTGATGCATGAATTGAAATTAATCGTAGACCTATTATATGAAGGTGGTATGGACCACATGCGTAAATCATGTTCAAATACTGCTGAATATGGGGACTACGTATCAGGACCACGTTTAATTACACCGGATGTGAAAGAACGTATGAAGGATGTTTTAAACGATATCCAAGATGGTTCATTCGCTAAACGTTTCACAGATGATTACGATAACGGCTTTAAAGACTTCTATGCAATGCGTGAAAAAGAGCAAGGGCACCAAATTGAAGAAGTTGGTGGTCGCTTACGCGAAATGATGCCGTTCGTTAAAGAGAATGCTGTAGACACAAACAACTAAAGCTATACAAAAAGGGTCAAAACGAAAGAGGGAGACTACATGGTCAAACGCGTCAATAAGGAGAAGGTACTGAGTGCCTACAAAAAATTACAGTCGGTCGTCAATCAGACACCTTTACAATACGATCAATATTTATCTGAGAAGTATAAGGCCAACATTTATTTGAAACGTGAGGACTTACAAGTTGTACGTTCATTTAAATTAAGAGGTGCCTACTATTCAATTAGTGAACTCAGTGAAGATGATTTAGCTAAAGGTGTTATCTGTGCCTCAGCCGGCAACCACGCCCAAGGGGTAGCCTTTGCTTGTAACGAAAAGCAAGTAATGGCGACGATTTATATGCCGAATACGACACCCGCACAAAAAATCAATCAAGTCAGATATTTTGGTGGGGACTATGTGAATATTGTGATTGAAGGGGATACCTTCGATGAGTGTAGCCAAGCTGCGCACGAATATGGTGCTAAACACCAGATGACTTTTATTGAACCTTACGATGATGAAAATGTCATCGCTGGCCAGGGGTCACTAGCTGTTGAAATCCACCACAGCCTAACTGCCGACGGGGAAACTGCAGACTATGTCTTAGTGCCTATCGGTGGGGGTGGATTGATCTCTGGTGTTTCTGCATATGTCCGTGAAGCCATGCCTGAAACCAAAATTGTTGGCGTTGAACCAGCCGGTGCAGCGTCCATGAAACTGGCCCTTGACCAAGGTCAGCCGACAGCACTTGAGAAAGTGAACAAATTCGCGGATGGTACAGCAGTTGGTAAGGTAGGGGACATCACCTTCCAATACGCGAAAGACAATATTGACCGCATTGAAACAGTCGAAGAAGGTAAGATTGCGGGGACAATTATTGACTTGTACACCAAGCAAGCCATCGTAGCCGAACCTTCAGGTGCCTTGACCGTATCTGCCCTAGATAATATGGCCGAAGACCTTGTTGGCAAAACAGTTGTCTGCATCATTTCTGGTGGGAATAACGACATCAACCGCATGGCGGAAATTGAGGAGAAAGCTTTGATCTATTCTGGAACCAAACAATACTTTGTAGTGAATTTCCCGCAAAGACCAGGCGCATTAAGAGAATTTGTAACGGACGTTTTAGGCCCCGACGATGATATCGCTAAGTTTGAATATACCAAGAAAATTTCCCGGTCAAATGGACCAGCCCTTGTTGGGATCCTATTGGGTGACTACGAAACCCTACCCGGTTTATTAGACCGGTTGAAGAATTTTGATGCCAATTACATTTCGGTATCTGAAAATCCGACATTATATGAATTTTTAGTCTAATGACGCACTAGGTCACAAATGATAGAGAAATCCTATAATAGCAACGTTGAAAACGTTTCATAAAAAGGCTTTCATTTTTATTTGAACCATGCTATAATGCTTTTGAGGCAATCTAGACCTCTAATAGATTGCATCATCCTTTCATTTTTGTTTTTTCCTTTTTCACCCTCAAAGCGATGAGGGTGTTTTTTATTGTTAAAATGTGACAGAAGGCAATCGGACTCAGAGTTTCAAAGGTAGCCAATGAAAAAAATATATATCAAATGAACTTGCACGTTATCTAGGTATAAAAATGTAAGTAATGTTCTATGCTGCTCTTGTCAACCGAATATATCGTTTATTAAAATATTTAGAAAACGTTTTCGAAATAGGTTGACAACGCTTTCAATTCGAGGTAATATTGCAATTAGATAAAGAACAAGTACTCTGTATACTGGATTAGTTACGGCTCGGCCGGCAAGACCAGGCATCAAAGTTATCGCAGATTAGTCTTGGGACTAATAGCTATACTTTTATGCTCTGGTCTTTTTTGTATATAAGGACTTGTTCTCATCAATACATCAAGAGAGGATGTGGGGAAACTTGTTTTAAAATCGTAAAAAGAATTAATAATAATGTCGTGTTTTCAAGTGATGATGACGGACGTGAAATGATTTTAATTGGAAAAGGGTTAGGCTTCCAAGCCAAGGTTGGCGATCCAATCGATGGCAACAACATTGAAAAACGTTATTATCCAGAAGGAGACGTTGATCTCGAACACATTTTGATGGTGATGACAAATGCCAGTGATGAAGAAATTTATTGGATTTATAAAATCGTATCCTTATTTAAAGAAAAAATGGATGTAGCCTTTAATCCCAATCTCTTCCTCACACTTACCGATCATATCTTGTTTGCGATTCATCAGCAAAAACAAGATCCGAACTTGATGAACCCCATGCAATGGGAAATCAAAAGAATTTACCCTAAAGAGTATGCAATCGCTGAAGAAGCGGTGGACTTGGTCCGACAAAAATTGTCACCGAATTTTCCGCAAACAGAAGTCGCTGCAATCACCCTACATTTTGTAAACGCGCAACTGGACCGAACGGCTAACCAATCTGCTTATGAGCAGATGGAGTTGACCAATGATATTATTCGAATTGTTCAGTTTGCCACGAATATTGATATCGATGAAAATTCTGTATATTTTCAACGATTTGTTACCCATATTCGATACTACTTAATACGACAGGGACAAGAGCAAGAAAATGATCAACCGGTTAAAAATGACCGAATGGTTGAATTGGCCTTCATTTCCTATCCTAAAGAGAAAGAAGCAGCCGATAAAATTAAGGAATACCTATTAGAAGCCAAGGGCTGGCAAGTCAATGACATGGAATTATTATATTTAATCCTACATATTGGTAATCTTGTGAGCCATTCAGCTAATAGAAAAAAATAAAATAATATCTAGTTACGGAAAAATACTGGATTCGTTACGGTTCGGCCGGCAAGACCTGCATTTTCTATTTTATTAGTAGCTTAGGATAGGCGTGTGTGTACCTCCCTACACATACGCCCATCCTAAGGTATTTCAGGAATAGATTTGTGGGTCTTTTTTATATCAATAGTCAGTTAGATTTTATAAAAGAAGAGGAGTAGAGAAAATGGCGAAATACACTCAATTAGCAGAAGATATTGTCGACAAAGTCGGAGGCAAGGAAAATGTTAAGGAAGTAAGACACTGTGTGACGCGTTTACGTTTCTATTTAAAAGACGAAAGCAAAGCCAATACAGAGTATTTGAAGAAACGTGATGGTGTGGTAACAGTCATGCAAGCTGGTGGACAATACCAAGTCGTTATCGGTAACCACGTACCCGAAGTATATGAAGAAGTATTAAAAGCAGGAAACTTTGCTGATGGTGGCGAAGTAGACGCTGATGACGATGGCGATAAAGGTAACTTGTTCGACCGGTTTATCGATATTGTTTCCGGTTTATTCCAACCATTCCTAGGCGCTTTAGCGGCTGCCGGTATCTTAAAAGGGGTAACAGCCCTACTAGCGGCAACTGGTGTAGATACAACATCAGGTATTTATATCTTGATGAACACTATCGGAGACGGCTTGTTCCAATACTTACCAATGGTGTTAGCAGTATCCGCTTCTAAGAAATTTAGAATGAATACTTATACAGCTGTTGCGATTGCGGGTGCGTTAGTTTATCCAGGTTTAGCTGAATCATTAACTGAAGCAACCAATATTTTCGGTTTGAACTTTACCTTACCAGCGGGTGGCTACTATAATACCGTATTACCAATCTTACTAGCTATCTTTGTGGCTTCTAAGATCGAGAAATTTATGAAAAAAGTCACACCAGATGTCTTGAAATTATTCGCAGTACCTATGGTTACATTATTAGTTACTATTCCATTAACTTTCTTATTAGTAGGACCCATCGCGAATACAGCTTCTGATTGGATTGGAATTGCTTTCCAAGCAGTGTATGACTTTAGCCCAATTATCTATGGATTTATTCTAGGAGCAGCATGGCAAGTAATGGTAATGTTTGGTTTGCACTGGGGTCTTGTACCAATTGCAATTTTGGATATGGCACAAAATGGCTCATCAGTTATCCTGACAGCCACAGTATTACCATGTTTCACTCAAGTTGGGGTTCTTGCTGCTATTTACCTTAAAACAAGAGAAGACAAAGTCAAAAAAGGTGTTTTACCTACATTAATCTCAGCAGTCTTTGGAGTAACTGAACCAGCAATCTATGGTTACACTTTACCGATGCGTACACCATTCATCATTTCATGTATCGTTTCAGGTATTGTCGGCGTTTACTTATCAATCTTTAACGTTACTGGTTATGCAATGGGTGGTATGGGTATCTTCTTATATCCAGCTTACATTGACCCAGCGACAGGTTCATTCCATTCTGTTATTCATCTAGCAATCGGTACCGTAATCGCAATTGTATTAGCCTTTGCAGTACAAATGTTTGTTAAAGTACCTACTTTATATGGGGATGACGAAACAGTTAGTGCAACTGAAGTAACTGCAAGTGATGACCAACCTGTCTTAGTATCTGCTAGTGTGTCAGATGCTAAAGATCAAATTTTAAATAGTCCATTACAAGGTAATATCGTGCCTTTAAGTTCACTAGATGACCAAGTTTTTGCTACTGGGGCAATGGGACAAGGGATTGCGATTGAACCAAGTGAAGGTTTAGTAACAGCTCCGGCAGATGGACTAGTGCAAATTCTTTTTCCAACGAAACATGCGATTGGTTTTATCACAGATGATGGGGTAGAAATTTTAATCCATATTGGTATGGATACTGTTGAATTAGAAGGTAAATTCTATGAAGCGCACGTGGCACAAGGTGACCATGTTAAAGTGGGGGACCCGTTAGTATCCTTTGATATTGAAGCGATTAAGGCGGCTGGTTACCAAGTAACTACACCTGTCATCATTACCAATACACCGGCTTATACAAATGTGGCAACTACTGAAGCAGGTACAGTTTCCTTTACAGATGAGTTAATTGAAGTATTTGCATAGACACTAAAGCATTAAAGAAAGAGGGATTATATGACAGACAAGGCATTTCCACAAGGATTTTTATGGGGCGGGGCAACAGCTGCCAATCAATTTGAGGGCGCTTGGAATGAAGGAGGTCGTGGGCCAGCGACCTCTGATACAGCGGTAGCGGTGGCACCGGAAGACCGGAAGAATATTTCGGATTTCGCTGCACCGATGAATCGTGAGCGCGTACTTTTTGCATTAGAAGATCAAGAAGGCTTATACCCTAAACGTTGGGGTTCTGACTTCTACCACCGCTACAAAGAAGATATTGCCTTGTATGCTGAAATGGGCTATAAAACTTTCCGTTTATCCATTGCTTGGTCACGTATCTTCCCGAATGGTGATGATAAAGAGCCAAATGAAGAAGGATTAGCTTTCTACGATGCCGTTTTTGATGAATGTTTGAAATACGGTATTGAACCATTAGTGACTTTATCCCACTATGAAACACCGATCGGCATTGCCTTAAATTATGGTGGCTGGAAGAACCGTGAAGTAATTGATTTATTCGTTAAATACGGTGAAACAGTTCTAGAACGTTACCAAAATAAGGTGAAATACTGGCTAACCTTCAACGAAATTAATATTATGGGGATTTCCGGATATGTAGGTGGTGCTTTATTATTTGAAGATGGTAAACAAAACTTATCAGACATGTACCAAGCAGCTCACCATCAATTTGTAGCCTCTGCTTTAGTAACCAAATTTGCCCATGAATTAAAAGCAGATTTAAAGGTAGGGATGATGTTAGCACGTATGGAAGCTTATCCAGCAACGCCAAACCCATTAGATGTTATGGAATCGATTCACAAAGACCATGAAAACTTGTTCTTCTCAGACGTTCAAGTACGTGGTAAATACCCAGCATACACCAAACGTTTCTTCAAAGAAAACAATATTCATGTAGAAATGGCTGAGGGAGACGAAGATATCTTAGCAGCTCATCCAGTTGATTTCATGTCATTCTCTTACTACATGTCATCAATTGCGCGCCACAATCCGGATGAAGGCGCAGGCGCAACTGCAGGTAACTTCTCTATTTCAGAAGAAAACCCTTATCTAGAAGCCTCTGACTGGGGGTGGCAAATCGACCCAGTTGGTTTACGGATTACCTTAAACAAATTATATGACCGTTACCAAGTACCATTATTTATCGTGGAAAATGGTTTAGGTGCCTTCGATAAAGTCGAGTCTGATGGTTCAATTCATGACGACTACCGGATCAACTACCTGAAGTCACACATCCAACAAATGCACGAAGCCATTGAAGATGGTATTGACTTAATGGGTTATACACCTTGGGGCTGTACTGACCTAGTATCTGCGTCAACCTCTGAAATGTCTAAACGTTACGGATTCGTCTATGTAGACGCAGATGACCAGGGGAACGGAACATTTGACCGTTCACGTAAAGATTCATTCTTCTGGTACCGTGATGTCATTCAATCAAATGGTGCTAATATTTTAGCTTAATTTAATAGAAAGATGGGTATCACCGGTTTGCTAGGTGATACCCATCTTTTTGATATTTAGCTTTTATTTATCTATATTTGTTGAATCTTCAGTCTTTGTTTCTTGTTTATCGGCTTGTTTTTTCTTGGCGTCGCGAACGGCTTGCGGTGTCACATCAGTACCCTCAGGGTCGATTACCCGCGTGTTTAAAATAATGTCGTTGAAGGCTGAACGGAATTGTTTCAAGTAAACTTGGCGCAACTCTTTTTGTTCAACTAGTTCTTCTTCAGTGATCGTGCCAGCTTTTTTCTTAGCAGCTAGCTCGTTAATGCGTTTTAATAATTGATCAGAATCCATTGATTATCATTCCTTTTTTTGTATTAGCCAACAGCGGTAGCGTACCATCCTTTCGCTGCTTGTAATTCAGGCATAGATAAGGAATGGCCGTAGTTTTCCCAATGAAGGGTAACTGGGCTACCAGCCGATTCTAGGCTGGTTTTAAGTTCTTCACTTTCGCTTGGCGCACAGATTGGGTCGTTGAAACCAGCACCAATAAAGACAGGTGTGTGCGTCAAGTTGGGCATAGTTCCATCTCTAAATGGTACCATAGGGTGGAGTAAGATCGCGCCCTTAAAAGGGTTGTCAAATAGGTATAAAACACCGCCAGCAATATTTGCGCCATTTGAATAACCAATTGGCACTACTTTAGCTGGATCGAACCCTTTTTCCGTTGCCAAGGCTCCTATGAAATTATACAGGTCTTTGGCATGGTATTTCAAGTTTTCGATGTCTAAGTTGCCTTCACCGTGGCGTTTGAAGAAACGATTCATGGGTCCTTCAGGCTCGTTACCGCGCAATGATAGGATGTTGGCATTGGGATCGATAAATTGGACAATGTCTAGTAGATCGTGCTCAGTTCCGCCTGTACCGTGTAAAAGTAGTAGGGTGTTGGCTTCAGCTTGGTTTTCTGCTGCTTGATAAATATATTCGTAACTCATAGATGAACTCCTTTTTAGAAATCTAGGGGTGTCAAGTTGGCTTTAATTTGGTCGATAATCGCTTCATGTTTGGCTGGGTAGAATAATTGGCTACCAAGTTCTTCAAACGTCTCGTTCCAAGTAAAACCTGGGCCAGCAGTCGCTAATTCAATCAAAATGCCGCCGCGCTCGCGGAAGTATAAGGATTTGAAATAGTCACGGTTCTTGATATCGCTAGTGTGGTAACCACGTTGTTGGGCCACTTCTAGCCAATAGTTTAAGGCCTCTTCGTCCGCCACTTCAAAGGCGATGTGGTGAACTGTACCGATAGCCATTTTACCAAAAGAATCAGCGGTTTTTCGAATATCTAGCCATTCCTTCCGTTCACCAGGTGCTTGTAGACGAATATATTGGCTGTCCTCGCCCACCTTATGCCAACCGAAAACTTGGTCGAACAATTCAACCGTATGGTCAGGGCGGTGACTATATAAAACCGCACCAGCAAAACCTTGAATAGCTGTTTCAGGCGTAATGTCGTCGACTGCGTAAGTATTGGCCTTACCCCAATCCTTTTCAACCAGCTCAATATTTAAATTATGGAAATCTTTGACGAGAATTGTTTCATTGTCAAAACGGCTACCGCGGGAAAATTGAATGCCTTTGGCTTCCAAGCGGTTAGCCCAGAAATCTAAACTGCCAGCTGGAATAGCAAAAGAAGTGGTCGCCACTTGACCGTCACCCAATTGACCAAGGTGGTTATTTTCCCAAGGGAAGAAGGTAATGATGGTCCCGCCGTCAGCTTCATTGTTACCGAAATATAAATGGTAAGTGTAAGGGTCGTCGTAATTTAGGGTTTTCTTGACTAAACGAAGACCCAGGATGTCACGGTAAAATTTAAAAACTTGGTTAGGAGCACCAACAATAGCGGTGATATGGTGCAATTTCTCAATAATTTCAGTCAAAGGAAATCCTCCTTGAAAGTAGGGTTTTGGATTAGCAATGTAAAAATCAATAATCATTTTTAGGTTGTTATTTCTAATTCGAATTAATTTACAAATTGAGTATATCATCCTTTCGAATTCGAATCAAGTAAGGAATAGGTCGTTTATATGATAACTTCAAGAACATTTGACTGGCTTTCGTTGCTTATCATTGTTTCAGAATTCTTAGATTGTTACTTGTATTTTAGTATTTCAACAGCCCTCGACTTTGCTATGGGACCGCCCTTAGCCTTGGTCTAAGGGCTTGGCTGGCTATACACTCTGTAAGGCGTAATCACCAAACAGAATGACATACGTCAAACCATCCTCTTTCCCCACGAAGGCATGCTAGGTAGTTTCAGCCGCGGCAATTCATGGAATAATAGACATAATAAAAGGCCATATTACGTATTTAAAATCATTATTTTCCTGTGATGTGAAACTTCTATAACTTCGACAAATAATAAGTTTGTATTGCTTAACAATAAATCTTTTCTTTGAGTTTCATAAGCGTATGTTCAAACAGATAAAATAATTCTCAAACCATATGCTTTATTATATATATTAGTTTCTTGTGAAGATTATGTAAAGTTGCAATATTCGACAAAATCTTTAAATTTATTTGTTAAAATAGCCTTGTAACAATGGGAAGAAGATAAATTTCGCAAACACAGGAGGAATAGAATGAGCAACTCGTACGAAAATTCGGCGACGATGGATGCAACTGATAAGCGCCCATTTGGCTTCCGTGACATTATCGGTTACTTCTTTGGAGACTTTGGTTGTAATCTAAGTTATTCTGTTGTAACTTACTACCTTACAATTTTCTATGTATCTTACATTGGAATCGAAGCGACACACTTTGCCGCCTTAATGATTCTGACACGTGTATTTGATGCTGTGAATGATCCATTGGTTGGCTATTTCTCTGACCGGATTAAACCTTATAAAGGTAACCGATATAAACCATTCATTTTAGTTGGGGGTCCATTGCTAGCCATCATTTCAGCCTTTATATACTTTGATACCTCATCAATGGGCTATGGTGTGCAGTTAGCTGTCTGTGCCATTTCTTATGTGGCTTGGGACTTTGCTTATACTTTAGTAAATATCCCTTATGGTACTTTAAACTCAGTAGTAACTGACTCATCTGAAGGTCGTACAAAGCTTTCTACAGCACGTTCAATTGGTGCTGGGGTTGCCAAATTACCAGTAGCGATTATTCCGTTAATCGTATATCAAAATAAAGTAGTCGACGGTCAAGTCGTATCACAATTCCAAGGGCAATTAATGTTCCCAGTAATGTTAGGTTTAGGGGTTGTCGCTTTAATCTCATTCTTCTTGTTATATTCAAATGTAGAAGAACGTGTACAGCCAGATATGGAACAAATCAAAAACCAACCGTCAATCTTCAAAACGTTCAAAACATTATTCTCAAACCGCGCCCTAATTGCACAGATTATTGCTGGTACCGCTCAAACGATATTTATCTACTCTGCATCACAATTACACCAGATGACTTTACAAGTGAAATATAACGATGGGGCATTATTCTCTTGGTTTACTTTAATTGAAATCGCTCCTTTGGCAATCGGTGTTTTATTGATTACACCACTAGTTCGTAAATTTGGTAAACGCCAAGTGATCATTGTGCCATTGATTGCTAGTTTGGTCATTTACGGCATAATGTTATTATTCCCAGTAGAAAATGTATATATTTGGATTGCTTTAATGGCCTTAGCGAATATGTTTACATTCGGTTTCCAATTATTATCATGGGCAATGATTTCAGATGCAATTGACTACAATGAATGGAAACAAGGCTTCCGTTCAGACGGATCGTTATATTCTTCATATATCTTTTGTCGTAAAATCGGTACAGCATTCTCATCTGCAGCCGTACCATTATTAATTGCATTCTCAGCACCTTCATTAGAGTTGAATAATGCAACAACTTGGACCGCATCAAATGTGAGTGCAATCTACAACATGTCAATCCTGTTCCCTTTATTTGGCTTTGGATTGGTATTTATTGCGTACTTATTAGTATTTAACATCTCAAAAGAAGACTATCATAAAATGCAAAAAGATTTAGGCCATACAATTGATAATGGCTAGGTCGAACATATGAATATCAAAGAAAACAATTGATGAACAAATAGGACAAAACCTATAAGAACATCAATTGTTTTTACATTTAAAAGGTAGAATTTGATATACTAAGAAAAAGGATGTGAGACAGGGCGTTTAGACAGGAGACGATGGAAGAATAGTGCCGTATCACACAAAGTGTGAAACAAACTATTCTGAAGCGGACACCTGTCTGCCCTGGCGAGCTCAACTAAAAAGGGTGCGAGACCCGACGTTAAAAAAGGTGCGAGTCCTATCATTGAATTGGTCTATGTCGTACTTAGTCTAGATAAGGTGGTTTTATGAAAACTTTAGCAATTGATACATCAACTCAAGCTCTTAGTGTCGCCCTACGTGATGGGGACCAGGTTGTGACAGAAACGACCACCAATACCAAAATTAAACATTCAACCCAGTTGCTTCCCTTAATTGACAGTATGTTCAAATTAATCGGTTGGCAACCAAGTGACCTTGAAGGCATTGTTGTTACAGAGGGACCGGGCTCTTATACAGGATTGCGGATTGGGGTAACAGCAGCCAAAACCATGGCCAACACGCTAAACATTCCCTTGTTTACCTTACCAACCTTGATGGCGTTAGCGGGCAACGTGCAAGCAATAAGTGGCCCAGCTTTAATCGTCCCATTCATCGATGCCAGGAGAAAGACGGCTTTTGCGACTGTTTACCTTAGAGAAGGCAACCGTTTTACGCCACTATTCACAACATCACACGGCCAATTTATCCAGTTTTTAGACCAAGTTGAGACCTACTTAAAAGACAATCCGGACTTACAAAGCTTACCGCTGAATTTTGTCAGCCCTGATATTGAAGCCTTCCGCCAAGACATTGAAACCCAATTTGGCGACCGAGCAATCATTTTCCCAAATGAATTTGGTTTAATACATGCAGGACATTTAGGCGCGCTACCACTGAAACAAGTGGACGTCGAGACATTTATTCCGGATTACGCAAAATTATCAGAAGCTGAAGAAAACTGGGTCGCTCAAAATCCTGAGGAGGCTAAGGCAGATGAAGGCACGTACGTGGAGAGAACAAATTAAAGCATTTTTCAAAAATTTTAATCGACAGGTGTTATTTACCATGAAAAAATCTCTAGTAGCTGATTTAACATTAGACAAACAATCAATCGCCTTGCCAGATGGACAATCTATCTTTTTTGTTGTGCAAGATACGACAGTGATTCATCAAATGGTTGATATTGAATATCGCGCTTATCATCAAGTCGTTTCTTGGACGGCACGTGACTTCTTATATGATATGACCCAAAATCCTAACACCTATTACATTCAAGCCTTCTTAGGTGAAGAATTAGTAGGCTTTATTGGCTGTCGCCGTGACCGGACGGATGTCCATATTTCAAACTTGGTCGTAAATCCAGATTACCAATCAATCGGGATTGGGACCGCCTTACTGGACCGGGCCATCGACTGTGCCAAACAGCTGGACCGCAACGCTATGTCCCTTGAAGTCAGAGCCTCAAACCATGGCGCACAACGTTTTTATCAACGTTTTGGATTTTACGAAAGTGATACTAAAGAGAACTATTACTCAGACAACGACGAAGATGCTTTCGAAATGCGGTTAGCGCCCCTAATTAATGTCGAGCAAATCGAAATTGTCGAAGGGGTGTAACCCGTGCAAATCGACCATCTAGACTATCAATGGGCTAAAACTCAAGATCCTAAAGATGTAGGCAAAATGGCTACTGTTCTCCATGCTAGCTTACACCAAGCCTTTTCAACGGATTTATCTTGGTCTGCAAATGCCATTGATGCCAGTCTCAATAATCCATACCATCATTTCTTTATTATGCGCGATCCAGCAAACTTAGAAATTGTTGGACTAGCGCATTTTCAATTAATTTTTGATGAGGTAGAGCTCTTCAATATTGCCATATTGCCTGATTACCGTAGACAAGGGCTTAGCTACCGGTTGCTTGAAGAGGCATTGCTTTATTTTGCCCAAAATAAAGGTAAACTAGTGACCCTTGAAGTCCGCAGTCGTAATCAAGCTGCGCGACAACTATACGAAAAACTAGCCTTCAAACAAATTGCTAGTCGTCCCAACTATTATCCTGTAGACTTAGACGACGCTATTATTTATCAACGAAATTTAGTGGATAAAATCTGAAAAACAAATTGAAAGGAGCCATTTTGCTATGGCAACAATACTAGCAATCGAATCTTCTTGTGATGAAACATCCGCTGCCATCGTCCAGAACGGGACAGATATGCGGTCTAATGTTGTCGCAAGTCAAATTAAAAGTCATATGCGGTTTGGCGGTGTAGTACCTGAAATCGCTAGCCGTCATCATGTAGAACAAATTACCCAAATCATCGACCTAGCTATGACTGAAGGTAACGCGACTTGGGAAGATGTGGACGCTGTCGCAGTAACCCAAGGACCTGGACTAGTCGGTTCGTTATTAATCGGGGTTACGGCAGCCAAAACTTTGGCTTTTGCTCATCAAAAACCTTTAATTGGGGTTAATCATATGGCTGGTCATATATACGCTAACCAACTGATCGCGCCAATGGATTATCCATTGTTGGCATTAGTTGTATCCGGTGGTCATACTGAACTAGTGATTATGCGCGGAGAAAATGATTTTGAAACAATTGGTGATACGCGTGATGATGCTGTAGGAGAAGCTTACGATAAAATCGGCCGTGTCATCGGAGTGCCTTATCCAGGTGGGAAAATCATTGACCAGATGGCTCATGAAGGGGAAGATGTTTATCAATATCCGCGAGCTATGAAGGGTGAAGATACATTAGATTTTTCTTTTTCAGGCTTAAAGTCTGCTGTAATCAACCATATGCATAATGCCAAACAAAAGAATGAAACGCTTGATATGAACAATGTAGCAGCTTCATTC
This sequence comes from Aerococcus urinaeequi, assembly GCF_001543205.1. Taxonomy (NCBI): domain Bacteria; kingdom Bacillati; phylum Bacillota; class Bacilli; order Lactobacillales; family Aerococcaceae; genus Aerococcus; species Aerococcus urinaeequi. The sequence continues at coordinate 887,756 of NZ_CP014162.1, read as the reverse complement.
CAAGCAGCAGCACTTGATCAATTAGTGGGTCGGACAATTTCTGCCTTAGACCAATATCCAGAAATAAACCACTTACTAGTTGCAGGTGGTGTAGCAGCCAATAAGGGTTTACGTAGCCAATTAACCGCTGCAGTTGAAGGATTAGATCGTCCAGTCACCTTACAGTTCCCGCCATTAAGCCTTTGCGGTGACAATGCGGCGATGATAGGTGCTGCAGCAGAGTCTTTATACCAAACACAGCAATTTGCTTCTTTAGCTTTAGACGCTAAACCAGGTATGAGCTTATCATAGGTAGAATATTTTGAAGCGAGGTAAGTTTTCTTTATAATAGAATACAATTTATAATCGAGTGAGAAAGAGAAGGCGGTGGGGTAATGTTTAATAGAAGAAAAATGAATGCGCAAGATAAACATGGAGACCGAAATCGCCTAGAACAACTTTCTGCTAGGCAACGACAAAGAGAGCGGTTTAAAGAACAACCTGATCGGATTCGTGATAATCCTAAGGATACTTTCGTGGACATCATTATCTTTCTTTTGATTATTGCTGTAATAACAGGATTGGTCTTTCTATACTGGGCCTTTAGTCTTTAGGAAGCGACTATATTTTTTCTAAGATGATTAAATGAAAAGCACAGAAATGTGCTTTTTTTCGTTAAAACCTTGTAGAGAAAGTGATAAAAACGGCATATATTGTAAATGTGAAATATTTCACTTGTAAATCCACCTAGCTAGCAATTACAATTTAATCATGCCTAGCTTTACTTGCATCCGGTTTATACTAGGTATATCGTTTGTTGTTGGGATGCACAAAAAAAGGTTAGCCAGGTCCATCTGCTAACCGCGAATACTTTTTGTCTCAGCTCTCTAAGCGTGCACTTAGGGAGCTTTTTTATTTAGGTGATTATTTGCTTAAGTGCTGTCTCATCAATAAACTGGCACTAGCTAACTGTGCAATGATACAGATGATAAGGATAACCGCTAAAGAAATGTCGTTAAACTGATTTTCTATTACAATCGCTACATAACTCCAAATGAATACTAATGGAAAGGCAATGTCTTTATATCTAAAGGCGATGTAACCCATTAATAGACTAGCTACTACTAGCATGATGTTGGTCCAAGATAACTCGGAAAGTCCAATGAAAGAATTAATGCCGGCACCGATAAACCAGGTGAAGATATTGACAATTGTTGCAACAGTTACCCAAGCAAAGTAAATAGAGAATGGTAAACGATCAAGCCAGTGTCGGCTATTTATATCCGATAATCTTGTATATATGCTGACTAAGTTGATGAGTAATAAAGCAATAATGATTGTAGAAATAAGCAACCATTCTTGGGTAAATGCAATAATCCAAAAACCGTTCAGTAAGAAATTGATAACAGGCAGAAAACTTAATCTATCTACTACTTGTTGTGCTTTTTGACGATTAAAGAATAAGTGAATGATCCAAATAAAAGTGAGTATGTAGATGATTCCCCAAATGGAGAAAGCGTAGCCGGCAGGTTGAATAAGTGCAGGGTCTTGGTTTGCGACAATCCCAACATTAGTGGCAGACCAGTAATTCAGAAAGATCATTACAGCAAATGCGATGAGATAAATTACGGGCCATTGGGTATATTTTTTCATGAATATCTTCCTTTCAATTTAGTTTCTATAGTAATGTTTCAACAATTGATTATGAGGAGAAGTTTATACCATCATACAGCATGACTTCATCGGCAACAATTTTTCCTGAAGAGAGTACAATCGATGCACTAGCACCTGGATGGACGCTTGACCCTGCAAAGTAAAAATTGTTGACCTATTTTAGCTTTACTTGTGGTCTAAAATGATTCCTTTGCCACAAAGTAGGTCGTAAGCCGAAAGTTGCTCCATGGTTTACATTAAATTTACTTTTGAAATCTTACGATATGCAGCGTGTTTCAGTCAGAAATTCATTTTGAAGTAAATACTGTCAACTAAATATGGATCTGGGTACTTTTTTAGTAATTGTTTCAAGTATCGACGAAATTGTGTAATCGATATTTCTTGATTTTGTAGTCTTTCTTGAATGCGTTTAAACTTACCTCGCTCAGTGTCGGTGGCTTGTTTTTTTAAAGTATCCCCAAATGTGTTGTCCAGCATTTATTTCATTACCAATGTCTTCTGGTAAGTTTTCAGCAGTTTCAAGATAATGGATAAAGGCTTCAAAATCTGTGTTCTCTTTATCTTTTAAAAGTTCTCTAATTGCTTGATAAATATTTAAAGACTTTGCCATAACGGCATATTTATAACGTGCCCATAACTTTTCGGCAGCCCCAATATCTTGGTCAAGATATAATTGGATTTTTTCTGCAGAACGATTTTTATCTTTTACTTCTAACATGATATCTATAGGGCCACTTAATTCATTTTGAATGAAATGGATAAAAGGGTTAAGTGCGGTCGTTTTAGTATGTGCACCCGGTTTTTTATCTAGCGCTTGTTGGCTATAATGTATAGCCTGTCTACCATCATTAGTAGTCCAAGTTTGACCGGCTAATTCAATATAGGTTTTCATACTACGGCTATTTTCAGGTTTTAATATATTGAAATGTAGGTTATCAAATACAACAGGTAAGTGAGTGAGTTGACTAATATATAAGACATCTTCAATATTAAATAAGCGTTCATCATTTTCGATGATTAAATGACGACGAATCTTACTAGAAAGGCTATTAGCTACTTGAATAAACCGTTGAATTGCGGCTTCTTTATCGCCATACACACCACCAATATGAATGACCATTTTATTACTTTGATCACCGCCCAATAACGCCAACAAATCGGCATGATAATCCAAATCAGCAATTGCGCGTTCTACTACATCCTCCTTTGGTGAATTTAGCACGGTATATTGACCAGGGTGAAAGGATATGCGGATGTCTAAATTCTTTATGAGCTTCTTTAGCGCATCGAATTCATCTTGGAAATATACCTGCCAGTCTAAATTAACATCATCTTTAGCCTTAGTTGCAAAAGGAATTAAATCACTTGATAACCTTAACATTTGAATGTTGTGGTCTGCAGTATAAATCAACATTTGCTTAAGTGTTTCTAAATTCCAGCTAATTAACTCAATCCACTTTTCATTAGTTAAATTAGCAAAACGACAAGTTTTAAACCCTCTATCTAAGTCTAGGTTCAAGCAGGCGTAACCAACCTTTATTGTTGAATTCATCATATGACCTTCTTTCTCATAATGTCCTGATAGTTTGGTGAGCTTGTTGAATTAATTGTGATCTTTTTAATTTGCTAGTGTACTGGCGCTTAGGGAAACAATTGTAGCCATTTTCTCGAATAACCGTTTCAATACTTTGTCAAAAAGTAGCTGATGCCACAAGTTGTAGACGAGCTTTCGGTTGAAATGCTTCGATAGGGTTATGAATTTTTTCATATCGCTCGCTTTTAAAAATCACAAACTTATCACTTGATAAGTTTCGTTTAGTATAAAGCTAATAAAAGTAATTAACAATACCTGTTTAAGTGTTTTTGCCTTATAATGAAATGGAATATTTAAAAGGAATGGCTTCATTATCAGAAAAAAATCCGACAACCAGGCAAAGAATTACAGCAATTGCACACGAAAACTTTATGTTAATTCCAATCATTTAGTAGCCAATTTACCGAAGAAGTCGATCCTAGCTCAATTGCTAGTGATTATTTTATAACGATTGCGCCTTATATTTTCCCGGATGCGGAGAAATATCATTTAGTGAATTTTAGTGAAGTCATTCATCTATTCCTACACGGTGTATTAAAGCAAGTATCAATAAGGAGATGTGCGGCTATGTTTGAACAATTTGCTTTTTATTTTCCATTTAAGGATGTGGATAAACAAATCCACTTGTATTTACCAGATCGTCTATCAGAAAGTAAAGAACGCTATCCTGTTCTTTACATGTTTGATGGGCATAACTTATTCTTTGATGAGATGGCGACTTATGGAAGGTCTTGGGATTTATTGGATTTTCTGGGTACCTACAATAAAGAGCTGATTGTTGTAGGGATTGAGTGCAGCCATGAAGACGGTGAGCGTCTCCGTGAATATTGTCCCTATTCAGTAGATACAGCGCATTTTGGTCAAATTGATGGTTATGGCGATCATTTTATGGATTGGCTAGTTAATGACCTAAAACCATTTATTGATGATAACTATCCAACCATTTCGGGGCGTGAGGGCACAGCAATTGCTGGTTCTTCTATGGGTGGCTTGATGGCTTATTATGGTGGAGTTGTTCATAATGAGACTTTTTCTAAAGCTGCCGCATTATCACCAGCTTTTGGTTTTTGTTTTGATGAATTAGTGGCTGAATTGGCACGCCAATCTATCGACCAAGATACCCGATTATACTTGTCCTTTGGTGACCAAGAAGTTAATGAAGGTCGCTTAGATCAAGCTAGTTATCTTGAGCAAGCATTCTTAGATCGTGGTGGTGAAACTTATATGCATTTAGAAGCAGGTGGTGACCACTCAGAAGCTACATGGGCAGCACAAAACCACCTATACATGGACTTCTTATGGCATTAAATCATCTTTTTAAGTGACATGTAAAAAAAGCGACTGAGTATATCTCAGTCGCTTTCAATTTTGGAATTGGTCATTTTTATTCTTATTAGCGGCCAGTTACGTATGCATCTACAGCAATCAAGGCATCAGCAACGTCTTCAGCTGTGACGATATATGGCATGTTGTGAATTGTTTCCCCTTCAATTGTGGCCTGTTCCCCCACGCGAATCAAGGCGTCACGGTCTTCAGGATCCAAGTGTAATTCTTTTAGGGTAGTAGGTAAGTTTAAAGCTTGATACAGGTCGATGTAAGCATCAATCTCTTCAGTTGGACGATTTTCCATAAAGAGTTGTGTTAGCGTACCATAAGCAACTTTTTCACCGTGGGTTAGGTGATGAATGTCACCTTCTAAAGCTGTGAAACCATTATGGATAGCGTGGGCAGCTGCAAGACCACCAGATTCAAAACCAAGTCCACTAAGAAGTGTGTTGGCTTCAATAACATTCTCAACTGCTGATGTGACTGCCTGTTTTTCAACGGCTTTAAAGGCTTTAATCCCGTCAGCGAATAAGACTTCCTTACTCTTATCTCCAATTGCTTGAGCAGCTAAAGTTGTTTTCCCACCAGCCATGGTATCGTGGTTACCGGTCATCGTTGGGCGCATTTCAACTGCAGTTGCCAGTGCATCAGCGATTCCTGAAGCGAAGAAACGAGCTGGTGCTTGCGCAATAATTTGACTATCTAATAGGACTAGATCGGGATTCTTCTTGTAGAATCGGTATTTCTCAAAGGCGCCTTCCTCAGAGTAAATAACAGATAGCGCAGAAGTTGGTGCATCTGTAGAAGCAACTGTTGGTAAAATAGCTACTGGTGACTTTAGGTCATCTGCAATGGCTTTCCCTGCATCAATAGCTTTCCCGCCACCTAGTGCTAAAACAAGATTTACATCATTATTTTGGCCAATTTTTGTCACGCGATCAATCTCTGCAGTAGAAGCTTCACCTTGGAAGGGCTCACGGATAATGGTCATGCCAGCTGCTGTCAATGAGTCAGTTAGGGTTTCCCCAACAATTTCCCAAACAACATCATCTGCTAGCAGTAAGGCCTTATCACCTAACTTTTGAATGTAGTCTACAGCTACTTGACTTGTTAAAATATTTTTACCTTGAACATAATGTGCCGGACTTGCAAATACCCTAACCATAATAAACCTCCTAGTTTATGTTACAAAATTCACAATTAAAACCGTATATATAAAAGTAGGAAAATTGTTATCCCTATTCACTTGTGAATTATATCACAAATAAAAAGGAAAGGGTACTATTTTAGGTTAAGTTTTGAGAGAATAAAATGTAATGATGATATAAGATATTTTGCTTCCAATTGTGGTTCAGATTTGAGATAATGTAACGCTGTAAGCAAAAATTCTAAAGTAAGTAAAAAAGCGAATAGCTTTTTTATTTTGTATTCAATATATAAGAAAAAGAGAAAGGAATTTATTGTGGAAGAAAAGAAAAACTTTTGGCAAGAATTGCCACGACCATTTTTTATTTTAGCGCCAATGGAAGATGTAACAGATACTGTTTTTCGTCATGTAGTTCAAAAAGCAGCTAAACCAGATGTTTATTTTACTGAATTTACCAATTCAGAGTCATATGTACATCCAAAAGGTCGCGATTCATTAAATTCACGATTACTATTTACAGAAGATGAAAAACCTATCGTAGCGCATATCTGGGGAGACAATCCTGATCACTTTGCGGCTATGGCTAAAGGGATGAACGAAATGGGCTATGCTGGTTTAGATATTAACATGGGATGCCCAGCCCCTAACGTTTTTAAACACGGTCGAGGATCAGGGTTAATCCTCCGTCCAGATGTAGCGGTTGAATTAATTCAAGCTGCCAAAGAGGGCGGCCTACCCGTTTCAGTGAAAACAAGACTTGGCCACCAAGACACGGAAGAATATAAAGAATGGCTTAGTCTGTTGTTAAAGCAAGATATTGCCAATTTATCGATTCATTTACGGACCAAGACTGAAATGTCTAAAGTAGACGCTCACTGGGAATTGATTCCAGAAATCAAAAAACTACGTGACGAAATCGCACCACAAACCTTATTAACCATTAACGGTGATATTCCAAACCGTCAAGTCGGTCAAGAATTAGTGGATAAATACGGTGTTGACGGCGTTATGATTGGTCGTGGGATTTTCCATAATCCGTTCGCCTTTGAAGAAGAAGCACGTGACCACACGCCAAAAGAATTGTTAGACCTATTCAGATACCACCTAGATTTATTCGACGAGAATGCTGCCAAAGACGGTCGTCCATATAAACCATTACGTCGTTTCTTTAAAATCTACATCCGCTCATTCCGTGGTGCCAATGATTTGCGAATTGGTCTAATGGAAACTGAATCAACGGAAGAAGCACGCGCATTGCTAGATGAATTTGAAGAGAAATACTTAGCAGAAGCATAGTCTTTCGCTGTTCCTTTCTTAGCGTCGGGTCTCGCATCCTGTAGTCGGGTTCGTCCCTCCAGAAAGGACTGCGTTTCAGTTTAAATTGTAGCTGACTTCGCCATCTACTGCTTTAAACTTCCAACGTTCCCTTTCTTAGCGTCGGGACTCGCACCCTATAGTCGGGTGCGTTCGACCAGCTCAAGTCCACTTCAGAAATATTTGTAGTAAGTAAACTTACTACAAATATTTCTTCCAGTTTATGAGCGAGTTGGTGCTTTAGCACTTACTCGCTTAAATGCGTTAGAAGTTACCTGTCTAAACGCCAAAGTTCACATCCTATTTTTGTTATAATAGTTGTGTCTATATGTTACGCCACTATTTTAATAGGGAGGTATGGGATGACTACACGGGTGCTGGGTTGGATTATGAATGTTGTTACACTGCTCTTGTTTATTACGCCTTTAGTGAATTTAGCTTTTATATTCGTTCAAGCTAAAATTGTTAGTTTGACCTTAATTGATTATTTTGCACAAACGAATTGGATTTTTATTTATATGCTAGGGACACTGTGTATCCCAGTTGCAGCTATCTTAATGCAAATCAAATGGCGAAGAGCTAGGTTGTTTAAACGCCATGCCAAAGAATATTTCTGTCTAAGCCTATTGATGACGACAATTGCATTAATTTTAATGAGTGAATATAGTATGGTCATCTTCATGATTTTCCTAATTCTGGCTTCGAGCTATCCTTTAGGTATTAAATATAACGAAGCTTTCGCCATGTTACGAGAACCGTCTAGTTTCCGTAAACTAGCGGGTGAATGGCTTATCCTATTTATTGCCGTAATAGTCAGAATTTGTATGTATACAGGTTTATGATAAGTATTAACTTTTGGAAAAATATCAATAACTATTAACCTTCAGAAGATCGTATTGCTATACGGTCTTTTTTTTGGGTCAATTTCCTTTCTTTGGAACAGTGTGCTGGTTAAAGAAATTGTTCCAGAAGTTATGGAAGCGTTTGCAAAGGTGGATATCCACTGCTAAGATGACAGTATTGGAAGCAATATTCAACAAAAAGGAGTGAAGAAATTATGATGGCGAAATTGCAACGGTTTGGGGGCGCAATGTTTGTGCCGGTGCTGTTATTCTCGTTCGCGGGTATTGTATTATCCTTTTCGATTCTTTTCCAAAATGAATTGATCATGGGTGGTATCGCAGCTGAAGGGAGTTTATGGCGTAACGTTTGGTCAGTATTAGAGTCTGGTGGGTGGACAGTATTTAATCAAATTGAACTATTATTTGTGATTGGTCTCCCAATTGGGTTAGCTACTAAAGCAGCTGGTAGAGCAAGTTTAGAGTCATTTATTGTTTACATGACTTTTCAAAGTTTCCTGGCTAAAATTCTTGAAATTTGGGGGACGAACTTTGGGGTAGATTATACCGCAGAACCAGGTGGTGTCAGTGGGTTAAAACTGATCGGTAGTGTAAAAACATTGGACACTAATATTATAGGTGCCATTCTTGTCGCTGCCGTTGTTGTATGGTTACATAACCGGTACTTTGATACGAAATTACCAGACTGGTTAGGGGTTTTCCAAGGATCAACATTTGTTTATATTCTTGGATTCTTTACTATGTTACCTCTAGCATTTATTACAGCTTGGGGTTGGCCAGCAATTCAAGGTGGTATTGCAACCTTACAAGGTTGGTTAGCAAGTTCTGGTGCCTTTGGAGTATTCGTATACGTATTCTTAGAACGTATTTTAATTCCTACAGGGTTACATCACTTTATCTATCAACCATTTACCTATGGGCCAGCCGTAATTGAGGGCGGGATTGAACGTGCTTGGTTAGACCAATTAAATGTGATTGCTTCAAATCCAGCCCCATTACGTGAACAATTCCCAGAAGGTGCTTTTGGTCTGCATAATATGTCAAAAATTTTCGCACCGATTGGTATTTCGGCAGCTTTCTATGCAACTGCGAAAAAAGAAAAACGTCAAGAAGTATTGTCATTATTATTACCAACAGCTTTCACGGCGATTATGGCAGGGATTACAGAACCATTTGAATTTACCTTCCTATTTATCGCCCCACAACTATTCTTTATCCATTCCTTACTTGCAGCCTCACTAGGAACAACCATGTACCTATTTGGACTGGCAGGAGACTTAGGATCAGGTTTAATCTCAGTTGTTTCTAAATTTATTATCCCAATGTGGTCTAATCATTTTGGGGCAATTGTGACTTGGCTAGTGATTGGTTTAATCTTCTCAGCTATCTACTTTGTAGTCTTTAGCTTGATTATTAACAAATTTGATTTGAAGACACCGGGTCGTGAAGATGATGAAGAAGAAGTGAAAATGTATTCTAAACAAGACTATAAAGACAAGAAAAAACAAGAAGCAGCTGGTTTTGATCCAAATGATACTAGCAATGATCCTTCAGAATCTAAAGCTAGCGATAAAGCTATGTCAAGTTATGCAGAAGAAGCAGCTAATGATCCAAGTCGCGGTCGTTTTGCGGTTACAGCATCTAACTATGTAGATTTATTAGGTGGTCCAGAAAATATTACTGACGTTAATAACTGTGCTTCGAGATTAAGATTAACAGTTAAAGACCCAGATATATTAGCTAGTGACAAACAGTTTAAAGAAAATGGTGCTCACGGGGTAGTCCGTAAGGGGCAAGCGATTCAAGTTATCGTTGGACTAGATGTTCCACAAGTTCGTGATGAAGTAGATGTGGAAATTGCTAAGCGGACAGGTAAAGCGAAAAAATAAGGAACAATTTCCGTAAGTTGGAACAAGTTCATAAATACTGAAATGCGAACAGAAGGTTGAATGGGTGATGAAAACGCTTAACTTTCTGTTAGCATAGAGGTATAGAAAAGTAGCGGTTAAACAATTGCATTAGGAGGAATTCATAATGACATTAAAGAAACAATCGATTCTTGTAGCAGGTGGGGGTTCAACTTTCACACCAGGTATCATCATGATGTTACTGGATAATTTAGATACTTTCCCAATCCGTCAAATTAAATTCTACGATAACGATGGGGACCGACAAAAACAAATTGCCGATGCCTGTGAAATTATCTTAAATGAACGCGCACCAGAAATTGAATTCGTAGCGACAACTGATCCAGCTACAGCCTTTACAGACATTGATTTCGTGATGGCCCACATTCGTGTCGGTAAATATGCCATGCGTGAACAAGATGAAAAAATTCCATTAAAATATGGGGTAATTGGCCAAGAAACATGTGGACCAGGCGGTATATCTTACGGTATGCGTTCAATCGGTGGCGTACTGGAATTGATTGATTATATGGAAGAATACTCTCCAGATGCTTGGATGTTAAACTACTCTAATCCAGCAGCAATCGTAGCAGAAGCGACTAGAAAATTACGTCCGAATAGCCGTATTATCAACATTTGTGATATGCCTGTAGGAATTGAATACCGGATGGCGGATATTTTAGGACTTAAATCTCGTAAAGACTTCGTCGTTCGCTATTATGGACTAAACCACTTTGGTTGGTGGACAGATATCCGTGACCACGAAGGTAACGATTTAATGCCCAAATTAAAAGAGTGGGTTCATGAACATGGTTATGTAACGCCAGAAGAATTGGCTGATGCTTCTGAAGAGGAAGTGGAAGAAAGTTGGATGCATACCTATGAAAAAGCAAAGGAAGTGTCTTGGCTGGATGAAGATACCCTGCCAAATACCTATCTAAAATACTACCTATACCCTCAAGATGAAGTAGCAGTAGCTAATCCAGATTATACGCGGGCCAATGAAGTAATGGACCACCGTGAGAAACAAGTATTCTCAGAATGTAACCAAGTAGTGAATTATGGTTCAGGTGCCAAAACAACATTGAAAGCAGATGACCACGCTTCTTATATTGTCGATTTAGCGAGAGCCTTGGCTTATAACACGCGTGAAAGAATGTTGTTGATTGTGCCAAACAAAGGATCAATCGTGAACTTTGATCCAACAGCCATGGTAGAAATCCCATGTATCATTACATCAAACGGACCTGAACCATTGGTAATGGGCGAAATTCCACGCTTCCAAAAAGGTTTAATGGAGCAACAAGTGGCCGTTGAAAAATTAGTGGTTGAAGCTTGGAGCGAAGGTTCTTATCAAAAATTATGGCAAGCTATTACCTTATCAAGAACCGTGCCAAATGCACGCGTAGCCAAACAAATTCTGGATGATTTAATTGAGGCAAACACATCATATTGGCCTGAGTTAACTTAATCTATTAAATGTAAACGCTTTTGATATAATAAGAGTGGGCCGAGGTCCACTCTTATTATTTTGGAGGCATTTATGAGACCAATAGAAAATATCTATAACAACTTTTACAGTAAGTTAACTGAAAATGAAATTTATATTTTTGACTATATCATGAAGCATAGTCAGAAAGTTAGGAAGATGTCTATCACTGAATTAGCAACGATTTTGGCCGTTTCCAAATCGACGATTTCCCGTTTTACCCAAAAAATTGGCTTTTCAGGTTATGCGGAATTCAAGTTTTACCTCAACAATGAAGCAGATAATCAACGGCATGATAGTGAAATTGATCCAATGGGGCAGTTAGCAGCCGATACCCAAGATACCTTTAAGATGTTCAGTAATATGCAGGTTGAACCCATTGTTGAAAGTGTTTTCGATGCGGATAATGTCTTCTTATACGGGACTGGATGGGCGCAAAAGAACGCTTTAAACGATTTTAGAAGAAGTATTTTATTGAACAATAAATTTTCTATCGATATTTCAGCACCTTTGGAGCTAAAAATTGCGAGTGCATCTATTAAACCTGGAGATGTGCTGATTGTGGCGTCTTTTAGCGGCAATGTGGCATTGATTGAACGAGAATTGAAAATCTTTAAGAGTAAAGGGGCCATCCTGATTGCGGTGAGTGAAATGCATACCAGTTTATTAGCTAGCTTAGCCGATTATACAATCTATTTTAAAACAACACGCTTTGATTATAAGGATGAAGCCTTTGCATCTATGTTACCTATCCACCAAGCCACCAACTTATTAGCAATCGCCTATTTTGAATATGTGCGAAAACAAGAACGATTACAGAAAGAAAATGAGGAGCGTGACCTATGACCAGAAAAAATTTAAGTCGAATGGTACATTTTGTGATTATATTACTGGTTATTGCACCCATCTTATATGTTGCCCTATTAACTTTCCAAGGCAACGCGCAAGGACTGGGTCTACTAGAAAACTTGACCACGAATGTCTCTACAGTGATTTCACTAATGTCTGTATGTATCCTGCCTTTTGCGGGCTTTTTAATCAAATCTAAGTGGGATCAAATTGACCAAACACAAGATAGTCTAGGGCAATTTTATATCAGTTTATTACTTATCTTGATTGGTTTCTTATTGATTGGCAACACCGGAATGGCCATCTTGATTTTTATTTTAATTGCCTTTAGTGTTGTGATTTTAAAAGTGAGACTAGGAGATGCCTTCCAAGTCCTTTTCAAATCACCGAAGCATAATATTAGCCACTTTGCTGGTGAAATGGCCATGCTATTGATTGCAGCCTTTATTCGTTTTGCTATCTGGCGGATTAGTACGGGTAGCTAATGTCTGAGCGTTAATAGAGGATTTGACTTCACTTCACATTATGTTTTTGTGAATTAAATGGTTTGAGTTATAATCGAATTAAATAGACAAGTTACTGATATCAAAATGAATAAAAAGGAGCGTCAATTTAGTTGAAACTGTTAACATTAAATACTCATTCTTATGGTGAAGATGATCAAGATCAAAAATTAGCTTTTATTGCGCAATCGATTGCTGAGTGGGATATCGATGTAGTGGGCTTACAAGAAGTTAATCAGAAAATTATTGGACATCGAGTAGACGTTAAAAATATTGTGAACTTTGTCCCTATGGATGGGCAAGTGAACGTTAAAGAAGATAATTTTGCCATGCGTTTAGTAGCATTATTAGCGGAATTAGGTAAAACCTACTATTGGTCGTGGGCTATGACTCATATAGCGCATGACACAATGCAAGAGGGTGTAGCGATTTTATCAAAATACCCGATTGATAGCGTCACTAGCTATAACGTGTCAAAAAGTCATAATTGGTATGACTATAAAACACGTCGTATTCTTACGGCTAAGATCACTAAACCAAATGGCGAAAGCTTTATGGCGGTTTCTGGTCACTTCTCATGGTGGCACGGGAAAAATAATGAAGAATTTCATTATGAATGGCAAGAAACTGAAAAATACCTAACTAGAACTAAGTTACCAATTTATTTTATGGGTGATTTTAATAATCCTGCCGGTACAGATGGTTATGACTACATGGTGTCAACGGCTATTCCTATTACAGACTCATATACGATTGCAGAAGAAACTGTCGGTGGACCGACAGTATTGAAAGAAATCGGTGGCTGGACTGGGCTTAAAGAACAAATTCGAATCGACTACATTTTTGTACCAAAAGATGTAAAAGTGAAGACCTCTGAAGTTGTTTTTGATGGCGACCGTCAGCAAGCCGTATCAGACCACTCAGGTGTACGAGTAGAAACGATTGACTAGAAGCTAAATATAAAGATAAATATTGAAAATACGTATGTAAATATGACAACATTAGCATGTTCAGTAGCTCGCTTTTTTGAGTTATCTACAGTATTTAAGGCTAAGAAATGTTAGATGTAGCATGAAGAAGTGAAGTACTTTTTAATTAAATAAAACATTTAAAGGACCGTGAGAGTGGGAGATTCTCACGGTCCTTTTTTTGTTATCATGAAAAAAATAATGCAAACGGTTGCATGAAAACGTTTTACAGTGTATAATTTGTTTTGAGTTATGAAACCGTTATCAAAAAGGGTGTAAATAAAGGAGCGAAAAAAATGAAGAGACTGTTTACGTTTGAATTTTGGCAACAATTTGGGAAGGCTTTGATGGTTGTTATTGCAGTTATGCCGGCTGCAGGTTTAATGATCTCAATTGGTAAGACCATTCCCTTGTTCGCTGAAAATATTAGTTTTTTAGTCACTACGGGTGGCGTGTTAGAGTCAATTGGTTGGGCCATTATTGGTAACCTGCATTTATTATTTGCCATTGCAATTGGTGGTTCATGGGCTAAGGACCGTGCTGGTGGGGCCTTTGCTGCAGCTGTTGCTTTTGTCTTAATTAACCGGATTACAGGTGCCTTGTTTGGCGTTACAGCTGAAATGTTAGCTGATCCTGCTGCTGTGACAAGCACGGTATTTGGTCAAACGATTCCTGTAAATGGCTACTTTACTAGTGTTCTAGAAGCGCCAGCTTTAAACATGGGGGTATTCGTAGGGATTATTTCGGGTTTTATTGGGGCGAGTGCTTACAATAAATACTACAACTATCGTAAATTACCAGAAGTGTTGTCCTTCTTTAATGGGAAACGCTTTGTACCATTTGTCGTGATTGTATGGTCACTAGTGACTGCTTTAGGTTTAGCAGTTGTTTGGCCAGTGATTCAATCAGGTATTAACGCATTTGGTCAATGGATTGCAACTTCTCAAGATACTGCGCCAATCTTAGCGCCATTTATCTTTGGTACTTTGGAACGTCTATTGTTACCGTTTGGTTTACATCACATGTTAACCATTCCGATTAACTACACCGAACTTGGAGGTACATATGAAATTTTAACGGGTGCGCAAGCGGGTGCACAAGTAGTTGGACAAGACCCATTATGGTTAGCTTGGGCAACTGACTTAGCAAACTTCAACAATGCTGGTGACACGCAAAATTATCAATTTGTACTAGAAAATTGGGTGCCTGCTCGTTTCAAAGTTGGGCAAATGATTGGTTCCTCAGGTATCTTGATGGGGTTAACCTACGCAATGTACCGCAATGTCGACCAAGATAAGAAAGATAAATATAAACCAATGTTTATTTCAGCTGCGGCTGCCGTTTTCCTAACTGGGGTAACTGAACCATTGGAATACATGTTTATGTTCATCGCTATGCCTTTATATGTGGTGTATGCGGTGATTCAAGGGGCGGCATTTGCTATGGCAGATGTGTTAAGTCTACGAGTGCATTCGTTCGGGACTATTGAATTCTTGACCCGTATCCCATTATCAGCGCAAGCTGGTATTATGGGTGACGTGATCAACTTCATCTTGGTGACACTGGTATTTGGTGTATTAACATACTTTATTGCAAACTTCATGATTAAGAAATTTAAATACGCAACACCTGGTCGTTTAGGTAACTACGAAGAGGGATTGGGGGCTGAGCAAGCTGATAAAGCAGCTGACGGCCAAACTTCAGCCATTGCCTCAAATGCGAGCGAGCAACAAATTGCAGATGTTATCTACTTATTAGGTGGCCGTGAAAATATCGACTTTGTAGATGCTTGCATGACACGACTACGCGTGACAGTTAAGGACACTGAAAAAGTAGCTAGTGATGAGTATTGGAAAGCAGCTGGTGCTATGGGATTAATGGTTCGTGGTACTGGTGTACAAGCAATTTACGGACCAAAATCTGACATCTTAAAATCTGATATTAATGACTTGTTAGAGGCAGGTGCACCTGTTCCGGAACCTTCAGACAAGGTGACAGGGAAAACAAAGGTCAACAAACCGGCTAATAATACTGGAAAAGGTACGGCGTCTGGTCAAAAAACAGCTATTTTTGCACCAGTATCTGGGCAATTATTGGATATTTCTGTTGTAAATGACCCAGTATTCTCAGAAAAAATGATGGGAGATGGTTACGCTGTCGAGCCTAAAGAGGGCGCAACCTCAGCGAAAGTTTACGCACCTGTTGCTGGTAAAATTGTATCGATTTTCCCAAGTCATCATGCAATTGGTATTCAAACAAGTAATGGTCTAGAAGTATTAGTGCATATGGGTATTGATACAAATAATTTTGACCCGGAAATTTTTGGTCTAACAATTAAGGTAGATCAAGAAGTAACTGCTGGACAAGTGATTGGTGAAATTAACTTACGAGCGGTTGAAGAAGCAGGTAAAGAAAAAACAGTTATCGTAGTGGTAACCAACTCAGATGCTATTGATCGAATTGACTTGTCTGAAACTGATCAACAAATTGATGGGGGCCAGAAAGCAGGAGAGATTCTTTCTTAAGATAGAAATCAACATACAGTAGGAAGATAGTTAATGGTTAACAGGCCATTAGCTATTTTTCTAATAACGAATGTAAGCGTTTTCTAAAATAGAAAATAATTAAAATCAAAGTAGGGTAGAGAAAAGAGGGACACTATTGGATTTAGCAGCTTTATACCATCGTCCAGAAAGTGAATTTGCTTATTTATATACGGAAGATACTGTTCATATCCGCTTGCGTACAAAGAAAGATGATGTGGTAAAAGTAAATTTATTAGCGGGAGATACTTATTTACATTATTCAGAAGCTTGGTATCAGACAGGTCAAGCTATGACTAAGGTGGCTACTAGTGATATACATGACTATTGGCAGTGCGAATGGCAATTAGCGCCTAATCGTTTGGCATATGCTTTTCGTGTTCAAGGTAATGATGGCGAGCAAGTATTTTATTGTGATCGAGGGGTTTATCCAATAGATGATCATGATATTTTGAAACAAGTAAATGCATATTTTCGTCTGCCATACTTCCATGAAATTGACCGAGTAAAAACACCAGTTTGGGTGAAGGATACGGTCTGGTATCAGATTTTTCCTGAACGGTTTGCGAATGGAGATCCTACCAATGATCCAGAAAACACTTTGCCCTGGGGAGCTAGAAAACATCCGCGTCACGATGATTTCTACGGTGGTGACTTACAAGGTATTATCGATCATCTGGACTACTTGGAGAATTTGGGGATTACGGGTATCTATTTAACGCCTATTTTTAAAGGTGACACGAATCATAAATATGATACTAATGACTATATGACAATTGACCCAGCATTTGGTCATCCTAAAATATTGAAGGAACTGGTTAATCAAGCTCATGCTCGCGGTATGAGGGTTATGTTAGATGCTGTTTTTAACCATATTGGCTATACCTCTAATCAATGGCAGGATGTATTAACCAATCAAGCTGATTCGGTTTATAGCGACTGGTTTTATGTTCAAGAATTCCCTGTTAAAGCCTTTGAAGCAGTTGATTACAGTGGTGGTGAACAGTTTGACCGTCACCAATTAACTTATCAAACCTTTGCCTTTGAACCACATATGCCTAAATTAAATACAGCCAATCCACAAGTTAAGGCATACTTACTAGAGGTTGCTCGTCACTATATTCAAACCTTTGATATCGATGGCTGGCGATTAGATGTTGCCAATGAAGTAGACCATCAATTTTGGAAAGATTTCCATCGGACTTGCGTTAACTTGAAGGCAGATTTCTATATTGTAGGTGAAATTTGGCATTCAGCTCAACGATTCCTTGAAGGGGATGAATTCCATGCCATTATGAATTATCCGCTGACAGACCAAATCAAAGACTTTTTCTTTGGACCAGTAGTAAAGGATCATACAATTGAAAACATTATGACTAATCGACAATTTATAGACAGGATAACCAGCCAGCGAATGCTTTATCGGGCACAAACCAATCAGGTTCAATTTAACTTACTGGATTCCCACGATACAGACCGAATCCTGACAAGGGCTAACTATGACAGAGATAAGGTGCAATCAGCACTCGTTTTTATGTTCTTACAAACGGGTACACCTTGCATCTATTATGGGACAGAAATCGGCTTAGATGGCGGTAATGACCCAGATAACCGCAAATGTATGGTCTGGGAAAAGGATAAGCAAGATCAAGCGATGTTACAGTTCACTAAAGGTCTCATAAAAATGCGACAAACCTATAGTAATCTCATTCACTCTGCCAGCCTAGATTGGTCACGCGACTTGCCAAGTGATCGAATATTAGCTTTTAAAAAGAATTATCAAGGGCAAACCCTGCGGGCATATTTTAATCAAGGGAATCAAGACCTAAAAATTGTAGTAGATAAAAATACAAAAATTGTCTTAACCAATATTGCAGAAATTGAATGCGATTACATATATGTGAGTCCAGGAACTTACTTAGTTAGTGTAGATTAAGCCTATTAGTGAAAATAGGGTTCTTGCAATATATTAAAAGTAAAAAAATATTATAAGTGAGTTACGAAAACGGTTGCAAAGAAAATAATCATGTGCAATAATCTGTGTAAGCGATTACACTATGGGTATTTATATTTTAGGAGGAAAAGTAAATGAGTAAATTGCAGTGGAAGAAAACAGCCTTTGGTTTGGTAACAGCGTCAGCTGCTTTAGTGCTTGCAGCATGTGGGAATGGTGGCGAAGAATCTGCTAGTTCAGATGGCGGATCAGATAGTGCAAGCGGTAGCACCTTACAAGTATCAGTTGGTGCTGACTATGTAGATTACGTAAACGAAATTGCCCCAGCCTTTGAAGAAGAGACAGGGATTGACGTTGAAGTTGTTGAACGTGAAATGTTCGAAACCTTAGACTCACTTTCATTAGATGGTCCAGCAGGGATTGCGCCAGACGTGACAATCGCCCCTTACGACCGGATCGGAAACCTAGGTATTCAAGGACATTTATTACCAGTAACACTGCCAGATGATGGTCGTTATGACGAAACAGACGAGCGTCAAGTAACAGCTAATGACGAAATTTACGGTATGCCTTATGTAGTTGAAGCCTTAGTCCTTTACTACAACAAAGAATTAATCGATACTGCCCCAACAACATTTGAAGAATTGGAAACCTTATCAGAAGATTCAGCATATGACTACTCTTCTGAATCAGGCAAAAACACTGGCTTCTTAGCAAACTGGGTAGACTTCTACTCTGCTTACGGTTTAATTGCTGGTTACGGTGGCTACATCTTCGGGCAAGATGGTACTGATACAGCTGACATCGGTTTAAATACTGAAGGTGCTGTTGAAGGGATTGAATACGCACAAACATGGTACGAAAAATGGCCAGAAGGTATGTTAGATACAACTTCAGCTGGTAGCTTCGTAGATGAAACCTTCATCTCTGGCAGTACAGCTGCAGTAATCGGCGGACCATGGTCTGCAGCTTCTTACCAAGAAGGTGGCGTTGACTACGGCGTTGCTGCAATCCCAACATTGCCAAATGGGGAAGCTTACCAAACATTCGGTGGTGGTAAGGGCTGGATTGTTTCAGGCTACACTGAAAATGAAGAAGCCGCACAACAATGGTTAGAATATGTAACGACTGAAGAAAATATGAATAGCCTACATGAATTTAACTCAGAAGTACCAGCTAACCAACAAGCCCGTCAGGCAGTTGTGGATGCCGGTGAAAATGAATTAGCGATTGCTGTTATCGAACAATATAACGATGCTGTACCAATGCCAAATATTCCAGAAATGGCTGAAGTTTGGACAGGTGCTGAAACAATGATGTTTGATGCAGTATCAGGCAACAAATCTGCACAACAATCAGCAGACGACGCTGTTCAAGTGATTGTAGATAACATTGCACAAAAATACTAAGTGACACATCTTTAAAAACATTGAGGATGGTTTAGCTAATGGTTTAGTAATCATCGCTGAGCCATCCTTCTTATTATAAGAAGTGGCATAAATTTTTAAGTAATGAACTATTAAACAAAAAGAATCTATGATACCTGTCATGGTTTTCTAGTGAAGGAGTTGGTTGCAGTGGTTAAAACTGCAAAAGAAAGAAAAAAAGTGAACTTCACTTCCAAGCAAAAGAGTCAGATTAATAAAGCAACACTGGCTTCAATCATTCCTGGTGGGGGACAATTTTTAAATAAGCAAGTACTAAAAGGCGTCATCTTTTTAGTCATTTTTGCCTTATATATTCTCCATTTATTCAGTTTTGGCTTTGATGCCTTTAACGGTTTGGTTACGCTTGGGATAACACCTCGTGAAGATCATTCCCTCTTCCTCTTAATTGAAGGGGTACTTGAATTATTAATAACTGTCATCTTTATTATTTTCTACGCTGTGCAAATGTGGGATGCCCGGAATGTGGCCAAATTAAATGCTATTAACCCAGACAAGGTCAACCGTTCCGCTAAGGATATTTTAAACAACCTCTACGAATCAGGTTTCCCTTATTTATTAACCATTCCCGCTTATATTTTAATGTTATTTGCCATTGTATTCCCTGTAGTCGTAACGATTTTAATCGTTTTTACCAACTATGACTTCCAGCACATTCCACCGGCTAAACTCATTGAGTGGACAGGGTTGGAGACCTTTAATTCTATTTTTACCTTAACAACTTACCGAGAAACATTCGGTGCCGTATTCTCATGGACCGTCATTTGGACCCTATTTGCTACAACCTTGCAAGTAGGTCTAGGCATCTTCCTAGCGATTCTGATGAACCAACCATTCATCAAATTCCGTCGCTTCTTTGGAGTTATCCTATTGTTACCATGGGCAGTACCCGCCTTCATCTCAATTTTGACTTTTTCCAATATGTTTAACCCGTCAGCGGGGGCCATTAACTCCCAGGTCATTCCGTTTATCAACAATTTGATTCCTTTCTTAGAAATTCCGGCATTAGCCTGGAAAACGGACCCATTCTGGACTAAAGTGGCATTAATTTCTATCCAAGGTTGGCTTGGTTTCCCATACATTTACGTATTAACCACGTCAATTTTACAATCTATTCCAGGTGAGTGGTACGAAGCCGCTTCAATCGACGGGGCTTCACCAATCCAAAAATTCCGATTCATTACCTTCCCGCATATCTTGTCAGTTGCGGCACCGGTATTAATCACGCAATACACAGGAAACTTCAACAACTTCACAATGATTTACCTATTTAATGAAGGTGGACCTGGTTCAGTAGGGAACAATGCCGGGACTACAGATATCTTGATTTCATGGGTCTACAAGTTGACAACAGGGCAATCGCCACAATATAACGTATCATCCGCGATTACCATCATCATCTCAACTATAGTTATTGTGATTTCATTGATCATCTTTAAATACACCAATGCTTTTGAAATGGAGGATTAAGCCATGGCTGAGAAAAAATTAGCAAACACGCAAAAACGCGGCCGCTTTTGGACCCAATTCTTTACCTATGCCTTCTTAGTCTTTATGGCAATCATCATCATCTATCCCTTACTGATCACCATTACATCAGCCTTTAGGGGTGGAAACTTAATTGCCTTTAACTTGAACTTCTCAGGTCAGTTTACCCTAAGTAACTTTGAACGCTTGTTTACAGAAACCCAATACGGTCAGTGGTATATTAATACTTTAATCGTTGCGGTGATTACCATGGCCTTACAGGTAACGATTATTACCTTAGCCGGATATGCCTACTCAAGATACCGGTTCGCAGGTCGTAAACAATCCCTAAAATTCTTCATCATCGTTCAAATGGTTCCAACAACAGCAGCCTTGACCGCCTTTTACGTTATGGCCTTACTAGTTGGGGGGCTAGACAAATTATGGTTCTTGATTTTCGCCTATGTCGGCGGGTCAATCCCAATGAACTCATGGTTGATGAAAGGGTATTTTGATACCGTGCCAATTGACCTAGATGAATCCGCAAAATTAGACGGGGCAGGCCACTTACGGACCTTTGGACAAATCGTCTTACCGTTAGTGCGTCCAATGATTTCGGTGCAAGCCTTATGGGCATTTATGACCCCATTCGGTGAGTACATGCTAGCCCGTTTCATCTTGCGTTCACCAGAAAATTACACCGTAGCCATCGGGTTACAACAATTTATTACCAATCCTCGTGAACAACGGGTAACCCTATTCGCGGCAGGGGCGCTCTTAATCGCCTTACCAATTTCAATCATGTTCTTCTACTTACAAAAGAACTTTGTATCTGGTTTAACTGCTGGTGGTACGAAAGGGTAATACATGATTTTTCACAAGTAACTTACGGATTAAGCAAGCAATTAGCAGATAGAAAGATAGGCGATGAACGTGTTAAAAGCAATATTTCCCATCAATTACTTTAAGAGTATTTGGACACCAAGCAAAATTTGGTTTAACCGACATGACCTCAAATGGTGGCAAATGTTGCTGGTCATCCTCTTTTTAAACGGTTTGATGACAGTTCCAGTAACCTTAAACTATGCCAATATGACCGAGTTTCCCGTAACCGACTACTATCCCAATGCCATGGCCCTTGTAGATGACCAAGTGGTAGCCGAGATCCAGCAAGTCACCTTTGAAAATGGGGAAATGCTGATCGGCCAACCAGTGGTTTCAGAAAGCGCTGAAGGAACCGTCGCCTTTGGATTAGCAGACGATCAGCTAGAGACACTCGCAGCTAGCGGGAAAACGGCACTCATTTTCCAAGAGAATCAATTCGTCTTAATGGAAGCTGGGGCGCCAACGGCAACGGTCCTTTATACCAAAGACTTCGACTTGACAGGGCTTGACCAAGCAGGTATTCAGGAAAGTTTGAGCCAGCAATGGTTAGACCAAAACCGCGTCTTAGTGGTCTTGATCTTCTCGAGTGTGATCAGCTTGATATTCCTAGCCATGAACCTATTCTTGGTTGGGATTGCGGCTCTCATGTTCTATATGACCAAGGGGAGCCCAGTTACGTCCATTGAAACTTATAAAGAGTCCATCAATTTAATCCTAAACGCCCTATCACTGCCGACCTTCTTGGCTATGGCTTACGGTTTATACAACTTTGATGTATCTTTAATGGCTAGCTTGCAAACAATCGGTCTAGTGACCATGCTGCTCTTAGTCATGTGGAAAACAAGATTCCGCGACCAAACCTTGGACGAATTTCAACTGTTGGAAGCTTAATCCATCCAGTATGATTTTGAAGCCTGTTTGAATCTAGACTAGATGCTTTAAATAGATCATGTATCACCTTTAACAAGTTTAAGAAAATGACAATTGAACTGTGCATTTTTGAAGATAGGAGAATGCCTTGTGGCTGAAATAAAATTAAATCATATTTATAAAAAATACGACAATGCAGAAAAGTTTTCGGTAACGGACTTCAATTTAGATATTAAAGACAACGAATTTATCGTTTTCGTAGGTCCTTCCGGATGCGGGAAATCGACAACCTTACGGATGGTAGCCGGTTTGGAAGATATTACTAAAGGGGACTTGGTTATTGACGGACAAGTCGTTAACGATGTGGCACCTAAAACACGTGACATCGCCATGGTATTCCAAAACTATGCCCTATACCCACATATGACTGTGCGTGAAAACATGGCATTCGGTTTGAAATTGCGTAATGTAGACAAGAAAGAAATCGATACGCGCGTGGATGAAGCGGCAGAATTACTGCAAATTACGGACTTATTAGAACGTAAACCAGCCGCCTTATCTGGTGGGCAACGTCAACGTGTAGCCTTAGGACGTGCAGTAGTCCGTCAACCTAAAGCCTTCTTGATGGATGAGCCTTTATCCAACTTGGATGCCAAATTACGGGTTCACATGCGGTCTGAGATCGCTAAATTACATAAACGTTTAAACACAACCATTATCTATGTAACCCATGACCAAACAGAAGCCATGACTTTGGCTGACCGGATTGTCATCATGAATGCTGGTGAAATCCAACAAGTAGGGACACCGCTTGAAGTCTATAACAACCCAGAAAATGCCTTTGTAGCAGCATTTATGGGGTCGCCTGCCATGAACCTAGTGGATGTGAAGTATGAAGCTGGCCATATTCATTTAGAAGGTGGCACCAAGCTTGAAGTGACCCCACCATCTCGGCGCATTTTAGATGAGAAAGGTTATGACGGCAAAACGGTGACTTTTGGTATTCGTCCAGAAGATATGCAGTCTGAACAATTGGCCTTAGACGCTACACCAGAAACGGTTGTCGAACCAACCATTACGGTATCCGAATTAACAGGGGCAACATCTATCCTGTATTTAGATGTTAAAGGACAAGAGTTCATTGCTGTGGTAGATGCCCGTGACTACCATGAAGTTGGTTCAACCATCAAGATTGCCTTTAACATGAATAAGGCCCACTTCTTCGATGTTGAAACAGGCAAAGTGATTAAATAGCACGACCAAGGTACATGCGAATCTTAACAAGAACCGTGTGTGCCTTTTTCTATAGAAATTAAAGAAACCGGTTGCATTCTTTTGAGATGACATTTTATAAGGAGGATTCACATGACAGAATCAGTAACAAATTTAAAGGTAGCTATTATCGGATGCGGAGGCATCGGGATGCAGAAGCATTTACCAGCCTTAGCCCAAGTTGAAGGGGTAGAATTGGTGGCCTTTTGTGATTTAATCGAAGACCGTGCCCTAGCTGGAAAAGCCAAGTTTGGGACCAGCGAATCCAATGTATATACCGATTACCAGAATATGTTGGCTGAAGAAAGCTTAGATGTGGTCCATGTCTGTACCCCAAATGCGACGCATGCAGAATTATCCATTGCAGCGCTTGATGCAGGCAACCACGTAATGTGCGAAAAACCTATGGCCAAAACAGCTGAAGAAGGTCGAGCGATGATTGAAGCGGCTGAACGAAACGGCAAAAAATTAACCATCGGCTATCAAAACCGTTTTAGAAAGGACAGCCAATACCTAAAAGCCATCTGCCAAGAGGGTCAATTGGGTGAAATCTACAACGCTAAAGCCCACGCAATTCGTCGTCGTGCTGTCCCAACTTGGGGTGTATTCCTTGATGAGGAAGCGCAAGGCGGAGGCCCTTTAATTGATATCGGGACCCATGCCCTTGATCTAACTTTATGGATGATGGACAATTATCAGCCCAAATACGTCGTTGGAAATACTTATAGAAAATTAGCGGACACAGAAAATGCTGCCAACGCCTTTGGTTCATGGGATCCTAAAGAATTCGCTGTAGAAGATTCAGCCTTTGGGTATATCGTCATGGAAAATGGTGCGAGCATTTATCTAGAATCATCGTGGGCCTTGAATACCGTTAAGTCAGGTGAGGCGAAAACGACCTTGCACGGGACTAAGGGTGGTGCGGATATGAACGATGGGTTAACGATTAATGGTGAAGACCATGGCCTATTATTCGACAAGCAAGTCATTGTTGACCCAGGTGCAGTTGACTTCTTTGAAGGGGAGGCCTATGACCCTGAAGTTGCGGAAGCAAAGCAATGGATTCAAGCCATTATTCACGATACAGAACCGGTTGTAAAACCGCGAGAAGCTTTGATAGTGACTGAAATTCTAGAAGCCATTTATCAATCAGCAAAAACTGGACAACCCGTTTTTCTAAATCAATAGGAGGATTCTGATGATTCGAGTAACAGTATGGAACGAATTCCGGCATGAATTGACGGATGAGGACGTGAAAGCTGTCTATCCAGAGGGGATTCATGAAGCCTTAGCTAGTTTCTTAACAGCAGATTTTCAAGTGAATATGGCAACCCTAGACCAGCCAGAACACGGCTTGACCGAGGAAGTCTTAAATCAAACGGATGTCCTCCTTTGGTGGGGACATATGGCACATGGTGAAGTGGCAGATGAGATTGTTGACCGAGTTCACCAGCGCGTTTTGGATGGCATGGGACTGATTGTCTTGCATTCGGGTCATTTTTCTAAAATATTCCAGAAATTGATGGGGACGACTTGTAATTTGAAATGGCGTGAGGACGGGCTTTCTGCCAAGGTGTGGAATGTGAATCCGTCTCACCCAATTACCCAGGGTGTGGGCGAGTGGATTGATTTAGACCAAGAAGAAATGTATGGAGAACACTTTGACGTTCCGGCGCCGGATGAACTGATTTTTATTACCGGTTATCCAAACGGAGAAGTATTCCGCGGAGGCATGACCTATCGCCGGGGTAACGGGAAGATTTTTTACTTCCACCCAGGTCATGAAACCTTCCCGACTTATTATCATCCAACTATCCAGCGGGTCATTAAAAATGCGGTCCACTGGGCAGCACCTCTGACTGAAAGGCCTACATATGGGCATTTTCCCATTGATGGCAATGGGCCAAATGACTAGCGACTGAAAGTTCACAGATGACAATACAAGACAAGACGACAGACAATAGGAGGCTTTTATGAAATTAGGCGTATTTACCCCTTTATTCAACGATTTATCCTTTGAAGACATGTTAGATCAAGTAGCGGCAAAAGGACTTGAGACGGTAGAAATTGGTACCGGTGCTAGTCCGGGGGACGCCCACTTGAAAATCGATACCCTTTTGGCATCTAGTGATGCAAGAAAAGAATACTTACAAAAGGTTGCAGACCGTGGACTGTCTATTTCAGCCCTATCGGCGCATGGTAATCCCATTTCACCAGATAAAAATCAAGCGCAAGCGCACGATGAATTGCTTAGAAAAACCATCAAACTGGCATCCTTAATGAACGTGCCAGTTGTGAATGGCTTCTCAGGTGTTGGGGGCGGAAACGCGACAGATACCCATGTTAACTGGCCGGTCATTCCTTGGCCAACGGAGTATGCAGACGCCTACCATTACCAATGGGACCAAGTCTTAATCCCTTACTGGAAGGACATTAACCAAGAAGCAGGGGCAGCAGGCGTTAAAATCGGGATTGAAATGCACGGTGGCTTTTTAGCCCATACCCCAGCAACCATGTTACGTTTACGGTCTGAAGCAGGGGACAATATCGGTTGTAACTTTGACCCATCGCATATGTGGTGGCAAGGAATTGACCCAGTCGCAGCCATTAAAATTTTAGGTAAAGCTGGCGCAATCAACCACTTCCATGCCAAAGATACCTACTTAGACCAAGACAATATCAACATGTACGGCCTAACTGATATGCAACCTTATCAAGATGTTGCCAGTCGTGCATGGACCTTTAGAAGTGTTGGTGAAGGCCATCCGATGTCCGAATGGTCACAAATGTTGGCCCAATTGCGCATTTACGGCTATGATTACGTGCTTTCAATTGAACACGAAGATCCAATTATGTCAGTAGACGAAGGACTAGACCGTGCCATTACCAATCTAAAATCTGTCATGATGCGAGACCAACCCCAAGAAATGTGGTGGGCATAGATGACAAAACAAGTGAATAATAAATTAAATATCGCAACAATCGGTTACGGTGGCATGGGGACCTACCATGTCCACGGCCTGATTTCAGCCGAAGCCGACTACCTACAAGTCGTGGGCATTTATGACATTGACCAAGAACGAAAAGACGTGGCGGAAGAAACGGGCACTTATGTTTACCCAGCCTTTGAAGCTATTTTAGATGATCAAGAGGTAGATGCTGTTCTTATTGCTACACCTAATGACAGTCATAAGGATTTAGCTATTCGCTCAATGCGGGCAGGGAAACATGTAATTTGTGAAAAACCAGTGGCCATGAATACCCAAGAATTCGACGAAATGATAGCCGTATCTGAAGAAACAGGACGCGTACTCATGGTTCACCAAAACCGTCGCTGGGACCCAGACTTCTTACAAGTCAAAGACATATTCACAAAACGTCAAGCGGTAGGAGATGTCTTCCAAATCGAATCACGCGTCCACGGCGCTAACGGCATTCCAGGGGACTGGCGCCATCTAAAAGCCCACGGTGGCGGTATGGTCTTAGACTGGGGAATCCATTTATTTGATCAATTATTGTGGCTAGTAGATTCACCAATCAAGTCCGTCCACTCAGACTTATCTTATATCCTCGGCGACGAAGTAGACGACGGATTTATGGCTTATATCACCTTTGAAAACGGCATCCGCGCCCATGTTGAAGTAGGGACAACTAACTTCATTAGCCTGCCTCGCTGGTATATCAAAGGTAATCAAGGAACAGCCATCATTGAAGACTGGGAAATGAACGGCCGCATCGTGAGAGCAACCGGTAATACTGTGGAAAATAAACCATCACCGATTAGAGCAGGCGTCGGTTTGACCAAAACAATGGCACCACCAGTTGATGGCGTCACTG
This sequence comes from Aerococcus urinaeequi, assembly GCF_001543205.1. NCBI lineage: Bacteria > Bacillati > Bacillota > Bacilli > Lactobacillales > Aerococcaceae > Aerococcus > Aerococcus urinaeequi. The sequence goes on along the minus strand of NZ_CP014162.1, from coordinate 859,873 downwards.
AGACCTTACCATTACCAGAAAGCAAGCCAGCAGCGACATCATTTTACAAGAATTTCTATGATGTGGTCGTTAATGGCGCAGAACCAATCGTAAAAAATGATCAAGTTCGTCAAGTAATGCAATTAATTGATCATATTTTAGCTTAGCTTTGTTCCAATTGTTGCTGAAGATTAAATAGTTAAAGCAAAAGGTCGTGATATTTAATCACGGCTTTTTATTTTGAACGACTATTTTTAAATAAAGAACATAATGTCCTTCTTCAATTTCAAGAAGGACATATTTGCATGCAAAAAAGACTGTAAATAAATACAGCCCCTTTTATTAGAAAGTATGTGGATCGGCGTCAACATATTCGTGGATAAAGCGGGTGGATGCCTGTTCTGGGTCTAGTGCTTCGAATAAAATGTCTACAGCGCGAGCGCCAATAATATGAGAATTTAGATTGATATAAGCATCGTTATTTTTCCGACTAATTTGATCTTGTTTAAAGGCAGAAAAGGTAACGGTTTTGATGTTTAAATTGTCTTGCGTTTCTAGATAGGCACGAATACCTTCTGAGACCAGTTCATCAGAAATGACCATACCATCAATATTTTCAAGGTCTAGTGTATCTTTAGCTAGATTGTAACCATCGCTAGGCAAGAAGGCAAAGTCGTTATAAATACGTTTTGGATCATAAGCTAATTCATGATCTTTTAAGGCACGTTCATAACCTTTGTGCCGGTCGGCGATAAAGAATTGCTTCATGTCCCCACCGATATAAGCAATTCGCTGGCACCCTTGTTGAATCAAGGATGCCGTTGCTTGGTAACCTATTAAGTCATTGTCGTTATCCACGAAATGAACTTTAGTGTTGTCGGGCGACCCGATGACAACGGCTGGACAGTTGACCTCTTGGGCGAACCGCAATAGGGGGTCATTTTTTGAGGCATATAGAAAGATTAAGCCCTCCACTTGCTTACCGTTAACGATTTTTTCAATATGTTTCCGGCGCTGATCATCATCTAAACCAACGGAAAGCAGAATAGAGTAATCATGTTTAGCCATCTCAAAATTAATCCCACGTAAGACGGTCGGGAAGAAGGGGTTTTGGTAAAAGGCGTCACTGGCTAGGGGTAGGACAAGGCCGAATGTTTTAGAGTGAGCACTTGCAAGCCCTTGCGCATAAATGTTTGGAAAATAATTCATTTCCTTCATCACAGTACGCACTTTATTTTTAGTTTTTTCACTAATTGAGGGGTTGTCAGCGATCACCCGTGAAACGGTAGAAGGTGCTACACCCGCTCTTTTAGCTACATCTCGAATTGTAATTGCCATAAAGTGTTATCCTCTCTGCTTGTTGCACTTATTATACCGAAAATTGGCATCGCTTTCAATATTATTCAAAAAGTTGGCGAAACCGGTTGCATTGTGTAAGCGCTTCATGTAAAATGAAAGTGAATTAAGCGAAAAGCTATTAAACATCAACAGCAAACAGGAGGTTCAAGCATGGAAAGAGCAAGTGGTATCGTTTTACACATATCTTCCCTACCTAATCAATTTGGTATCGGCTCATTTGGCGCATCAGCCTATAAATTTGTCGACTTTCTTGTCGCAACCAAGCAACAATACTGGCAAATCCTCCCCTTGACCACAACATCATTTGGGGACTCGCCTTACCAATCATTCTCAGCCTTTGCCGGCAATACACATTTTATTGATTTTGACTTATTAACGAAAAAGGGTTACCTAAACCAAGCTGACTATCAAGAGGTTAACTTTGGTGATGACTCGAAGAAAGTAGCTTACAATACTATTTTCCAAAAAAGGCGACCGATTCTCGAAAAGGCTGTAGCGAACTTTGTGGCAGCTAAAGCCTACAACCAGCCGGAATTCTTACAATTTTATGAAGAAAATGGTTTTTGGTTGATTCCTTTCGCTCAGTATATGACCGTTAAAGAAGAACAGGGTCAAAGCCCTTGGTATGAATGGCCAGAAAACTTGCGTAACTATGACGAAGCGGTTATTAACCAGTTTTGTGAAGCGCATGTTGAGCGGTATGATTACCATTTAGTCACCCAATTTTGGTTTAACCAACAATATAATGACCTAAAAACTTATGCGAACGAGAACCATATCGAAATCATCGGTGATATTCCTATTTACGTGGCCAGAGACTCAGTTGAAATGTGGACCCAACCAGAATTATTTCTAACTGATGAGAAAAAAAATCCATCCTTGGTTGCTGGTGTACCACCTGATTTCTATTCGGCTGACGGCCAATATTGGGGTAACCCAATTTATGACTGGGATTACATGGCAGAAACTGATTATGCTTGGTGGATTTTACGGATGAAAGAAAGCTTCAAGTTGTATGATGTCGTACGTATTGACCACTTCCGTGGATTTGAAAGCTATTGGGCAGTCCCATTTGGGTCACCAACCGCTGCTTCAGGCTCTTGGAAAAAGGGTCCAGGCAATAAAATTTTTGATCAGTTTAAAAAGGAATTAGGCGACATTAAGGTGATTGCAGAAGATTTAGGTTTTATGACGCAAGCCGTCAATGATATGCGGGATAAAACGGGCTACCCAGGAATGAAAGTTCTCCAAAATGGCTTCTATGGTCAAGATTCAGAGGACTTACCACATCATTATCCTGTCAATTCAGTAGCCTATGCGTCAACGCACGATTCGATGCAAGCTTATGACTGGTATATGAACCAAGCAACCCAAGCTGAACGGGACCAGGCCGACCAATACCTTAACCGACGTGTGGGTGAACACCCTTCAGACGCTTTTGTTAGAGGGATTGCCGCATCGCCTTCAAGACTAGCCATCTATATGATGAACGACTTATTACGTTTAGGACCTGAAGGGCGAATCAATATTCCATCTACTATTGGTAACAACTGGGACTGGCGCATGAGTGAGGATGACTTTACCGTTGACCTTGAAGAACGCCTGCTTGCAGTCACTGAAACATACTTTAGAGTAAACAAAGCTTTCATTAGTCAAGATGATACAAATAATGGTATAAATAGTGTAACAGCGGAGGCTGCCTTTTTACCTGAAGATAATGATTAGCTAAAAGTAATACTTGAATAAACTATTTAAACTTACTGATACATAGTCACAGATAAGGAGACGATCATGTTAAATTTAAACGAACGTGCCCAAGCACAATTTAATCAACCGCTAAGCGAGTTGTCACACGCGGAAATCTACAAAATTTTATTAGACCTTGTCCAAGAAAAAACAGCCGCAATGCCGCAAAATGAAGGTAAACGTAAACTTTATTATATCTCTGCTGAATTTTTAATCGGTAAATTACTATCAAATAACTTATTAAACTTAGGTTTATACGATGATGTAGCTGCTGAATTAGCGGAAAATGGGACTTCTCTTGCTGAAGTTGAAGAAGCTGAAGCAGAGCCGTCACTAGGAAATGGTGGTTTGGGCCGTCTAGCAGCTTGCTTCCTAGACTCAATCGCCACTTTAGGGTTGAACGGTGACGGGGTAGGATTAAACTACCACTTCGGGCTATTCCGCCAATACTTTGAGGATAATAAACAATCTTATGAACCCGATGAGTGGTTAGACCATCCAACGTGGCTAAACAAATCGGACATTTCTTACAAGGTGCCGTTTGGTAAATTTACCTTACAATCTACTTTATATGAAATCGATGTACCTGGTTACAACCAACCAAACGTCAATAAATTACGCTTATTTGATTTAGACACAGTAAATCCAGAAATTATCGAAGAAAGTTCTATTAATTTTGACAAGACTCAAATTGAAGAGAACTTGACCTTATTCTTATATCCAGATGACTCTGACCGTAATGGGAACTTATTACGTATCTATCAACAATATTTCATGGTCTCAAATGGTGCTCAATTAGCCATTCAAGAAGCGATCGAGCGTGGGTCTAACATCCATGACTTAGCAGAATATGTTGTTGTACAAATTAACGATACGCATCCGACATTTATTATTCCAGAATTCGTTCGCTTATTAACAACGGAACACGGCATTGATTTTGAAGAAGCAGTAGAAATCACACGCAATGTGGTTGCTTTCACTAACCATACGATTCTTTCAGAAGCCTTGGAAAAATGGCCACTATCTGATATTCATGAAGTTGTACCAGAAATTGCTGAAATTATTACGAAGCTAGACGAAATCATCAAAGATCAATTTCCGGATAATGAAGCAGTTCACATCATTGATGAATGGGGTACTGTGCATATGGCGTCGATTGCGATTCACTTTGGATTCTCAATCAACGGGGTTGCCGCTTTACATACAGAAATATTGAAAAATAACGAGTTAAACCATTTTTATGAGATTTATCCTGAAAAATTCTCAAATAAAACAAACGGGATTACTTTCCGTCGTTGGTTAATGGCATCTAACCCGTCGTTAACAAACTTTATTGATGAACACATTGGGACAAAATGGCGTGAAGATGCTGACTTAACAGACTTATTAGCATTCGAAAATGATGATAAGGTATTAGATGAATTACGTCGTATTAAGAAAGAAAATAAAAATGCCTTGGCAGACCACTTGCAGCGCACACGTGACATTAATATTGACCGTCATTCAATTGTAGATGTTCAAATTAAACGTATTCATGAGTACAAGCGCCAACAAATGTTGGCCTTATACATCATCTACAAATACCATGAAATTAAAGCAGGGAACATTCCTGGAACGCCAATTACCATTATTTTCGGTGGTAAAGCAGCGCCAGCCTATACGATTGCTAAAGATATTATTCATTTAATCTTGTCATTATCAGAATTAATCGAAAATGACTTAGATGTGGCACCACACTTGAAAGTGGTATTCGTAGACAACTACAACGTGTCTGAAGCGGAATACTTAATTCCAGCAGCCAATATCTCTGAGCAAATTTCATTAGCTTCTAAAGAAGCTTCTGGTACTGGTAACATGAAATTCATGTTAAATGGGGCATTAACTATCATGACTTGGGATGGGGCAAACGTTGAAATCGCTGAACAAGTAGGTGAAGAGAACGTTTATCCATTTGGTAAATCAAGTGAAGAAATCGTTAACCTATACGCAACAGATGGTTACGACCCACAAGACTACTATAAACAAGAACGCATTAAACCAATCGTAGATTTCATTATCTCTGATGAATTAATGGCTTATGGTATTCCAGACCGCTTACACCGTCTATATAATGACATGACCAATAAAGATTACTTTATGACCTTGATTGATTTAGAAGAATTTATTGATGTGAAAGAAAAAGTTTACTACGACTATGAAGATCGTCGCGACTGGACCCGTCGTTCATTAATCAATATCGCGAACGCTGGTTACTTCTCAGCTGACCGTACGATTGAAGAATACAATAATGATATTTGGCACTTAGACCAATAATTCTGTCTGTCAAATACTGAACACATTTGCATAATCAAGAAGGGCCGAGTGGGAAAAAGATCCTGCTCGGTTTTTCTTGTATCTTTGAGACAGGAAGTGGATAATAATGTAAATGGTTTCATAGCGGTTAGTTTAAATGGAATGGATCCGTAAAAGGAGGATAAGCGGTTGAAAAAAGTATTAATTGTTTGTGCGGGCGGGATGTCATCATCATTGGTTGCTAAGAAGGCAACGGCCTTGTTTCAAACAGCAGGAAAAGCTATCGAAGTAAATGCCACATCAGTGTATGCAGGGCAAAAAGCCATTGAAGATGATCAATATGATCTGTATTTAGTCAGTCCACAAACGAGAATGTTTTTTGATCAATTAGCTAAATTCGCTAATCGGACGCATAAACCCATTGCCAAGATTCCACCACAAGCCTATGTACCCTTACCAAGGCAAACGCAAATGCTGGCAGATTTAATTGAAGTGCACCTTGAAAACAGATGAAGAGTTGAAAATGTAAAAAGACTTTAGATTCATGATAAAGTAAGTGAAAGTATCTCATAAGCAGGCATATTTTGGAGGCGGGTTAATGACAGCGCAAGCACTATATTTAGGCATTGATATTGGCGGGACAAATATTAAATCAGGATTGGTAGACAAATCGGGTCAGATTACCAACCAATATAAGCGGAAAACGCCACAGAACTTGCCTGATTTAAAATTAGCTATCATTGATATTGTTAATCAAGCACAGGCACAGGTGGGCGACCAGCTAAAAGGAGTTGGCTTTTCTGCACCAGGGCGGGTGGTTTCAGAAACAGGTGTCGTCCATGTTGGGGGCGCAATTCCTTTTATTGATGGCTTAAATTTCAAACACTTTATTAAAGAAAATTTTGGCCTACCAGCGGCGGCTATTAACGACGGCAAGGCAGCAGCCCTAGCTGAATTGTGGCAAGGGCACTTAACAGATGTTGATAATGGATTGGTTTTACTTTTAGGGACCGGTGTAGGTGGCGGGATTGTCTTAAATGGGCAACTGCATCAAGGCAGTCATTTCCAAGCGGGTGAACTGTCCTACATGTATGCGTCTTCTAGCGATATGACCACAGAGAATGCAATGGGTAGGCGAGGATCTGCGGTTATTTTCGTGAATAAATCTAGAGAACTATTAGGGCTAGCGCCTGGTGACGGTGAGGAAGTTTTCCAAGCCTTAGAAGAGGGGACTAATCCTGAAGTTACAGCCTTATTTGACCAATATTGCCAAGATATCGTTTATATCGTCCATACCCTACAGATATCGCTAGACCTAGACAGGGTCGTTTTGGGTGGGGGTATTTCAGCCCAACCACTGGTGTTAAAAGGGATCCAAGACAAATATGATGCACTACGCCGTGACGTACCATGGTTTAACGACTCATTTGAACCGATTGAGATTGGTTTGTGTAAATATGGTAGTGAAGCCAATTTGATTGGGGCCGTATATCAATTGTTGATAGAAGAATAGATTTGAAAAACCGCCTATCTTACGATGGACGGTTTTTTTGGTTTAATATGAACAGTTATAGGCGTTGCGCTATCGGATTACTTTTTCTGAAAGGCAATTCGGTATCTATAAAGTAGCGCACTAATTAGCCCGACAATTACAAAATGTGTCAACAACGGAACAAATACAACTTGATTGGTGTGGATAGCAGTTAGCAATTGGCCATACGGAAATAGCATAGAAAAATTTTTAAAGATGACTGGATAGGTGGCAATTGGAATCGCTAATCCAGAAATGATAGGCAGGATATTCATAAAGATATTATTGAAAAAATAAATATTACTCATATTGATTGCCAGATAAAAAGCTATGATTCCTATCAGTAAACTATAGAGAATGCTAAAAGGTAACAATGCGATTGCGCTATACATTTGATTGGACGTTACGCCGAATATTGCTAGAATGCAAATATTGATCAAAAATAAAAGTAGCGAGCTAAAATAAACGGTCGCTATTTTGTCAAACCAATATTTTATGGCGTAAGGCTTATGAACAATCATTTCAGTATGGATGCCTAATATTTTATCTGTTACCAATAGTTGATTAATCGTATTGATTGCGCTCGCGTTGGCAGAAATAAAAACTGAACTCAAGGCAATGTTATAGTCAATGGTGCTGGAATATTGTTGGTTAATGAGTACAAACAAAATCATCTGAATAATGGGTGTGATAAAGAAGTAAGTGATAAAAGTTTTGATATCACGAAGGTAGATTAATGATGAAAATTGAATACGCAATTTATACCAACCTCCCTTGACCGTCTTTTTTCGCCCAACGTAAAAGAATGCTCCCTAGGCTAACTGCAAGGGCTAGCCAGATCATTAAGGACAGCAGATAGCTCCACGAGTTATAACTAGCGTCGTTGTTGGAGAGTAATTTTCGAATAGGATAGACTAGCGGGAGCCCCCACTGAGTATACATGGATAGGTGATCAAAAAATTTTCCTTGTCCAATTAAACCACTGCATAAAAGTAGGGGTATATGGATAAGCTCTTCGTAGACAATTGCATTAGGTGTTAACACAAAGAAAGCAGCGATCAACATATCCATTACTGCTACACTCAGCCATAGCAACAATACTAAAAGGACAAATTCAAAATTTAAGTCAGTCACCTGAACATGGAAAATGCGAGCTAAACCATAAGAAAGTGGGAAGGAAATCAATCCAAAAGTTGAGGCAGGTAAAATGAGCGCGGTTAGTGACATAAAATCGTTAATGCCCGTATTGATTAAATAAGTCAAGGTACCCTGGTGTCTCTGGAATCCGATTGAACCCGTTGCTGTTGTAGCAGAAGCCCATAAGCCAAATATTGCACTTCGTGTCCATAAATAAGGATCATCTAACCGGTCATAGCCATGTGCTGTAAGATATTGTAAGAGAAAGATGGTCGTTGTTGAAATGATGGGTAGCCATAAAAAATATTGATTTCTAATATAAACTTTCATATGGAATAAAAATAAACGTAAAAATCGAAACATTATGACCTCCTTAAACTTGGCGCAATAGATAAGTAGGCGTCTTCTAAGGTGGAGCCTTTAGGTAAGCCGGAATAGTGAATAATATCTGCTACAGGACCCTCAAATTTTAGGCTGCCACCACCAATAAGTATAATGCGATTAGATAGGGTTTCTATCTCCCCCATGATGTGGCTTGTCAATAAGATGCTCACATTTTCTTCTACAGTTAATTTTTTGATTGTATCTCTTATTTCTTTAGCGATTTCCACATCTAACCCGTTAGTAGGTTCATCTAGTAAGAGTAAGGAGGGTTTGTTTAATAGCGATTTAGCGATATGTAATCGTTGATTCATTCCTTTAGAGAAAAATTTTACTTGTTTATTTTTTACATCAGTCAGCGAAACGATATCTAAAACTCTATGGACCTCATGTTTACGCTGTCGAAATGGTACATTTGCAAGGTCAGCATAGAAGTTTAAATTATCATAGGCCGAAACATTTCCGTAGAAACCTAAATCGCCTCCAAAAGAAACGCCAATATCATTCTTATAGTGGTCTTGTTTACCATTTACCCAAATTTCCCCGGCAGTTTTCTCGATATAACCGCCGATCATTGAAACGATGGTTGTTTTTCCAGCGCCATTTGGTCCAACAAGTGAAACAATTTCACCCGGGGCAATGTTGAAAGAAACATCTTTGACTGCTTGAAAGGGTGTTATTTTGCCATAAGATTTTGATAGATTTTTAACAGTTAAAGTATTCATATATCCATTCACTTTCTTTGTTGAAATGCTAATCTGTTGGAAGGAGATTAAGGAATTCATTGGCCACACAATTTTGAAAAAAGACCATAAATCATTCTGGTCTTTGGCCGCGGCTGAATCGCATTGGGTTGCTAACTGATCAGATCAACTTATATTGGCTAAATTTTAACACAAAAAATTAATCAAAAGGGTTTTTTGTTATACACAAAAAAACCACCTACCGTTGGGAGTCGGTAGGTGGCTAACATTTAATCTTTCGTTTGGGAGGAGAAAGATTTATGAAGAAAAGTTTTTATATTGGGTATGTTTATATAATAGCGCGGACCTTTGAATTTCTCGTGAAGATTTGAGATAAAATATTGAAGAAAATGTGAAGACTGTATTTTCTATATATTTGCTATCATTTATTTGCATAAGGTATACTAGTACAAAAGTTGACTGACGCACAGGCCTTTTGGAGGAGATAAATAGTGGGGAAATTTATCAGTCGTTTATTTATAGTGACGATTATATTTGGTATTATTGCGGTGATTACAGGCTGTGTCACAGGAGAAATTCGCTATATTGAGACTTATAGTGTGCCCGGAGAATCTCGAGGGTATATCGGTCGACGGGCCCACCATCTGGATTCAAAAGAGCATTTGATTGCTGTATTCGACGAATTAGCTAACTTACCAGAATTCGAAGGTGAAGAGATTATTTTAATGAGCTTAAATGTTTCAGAAGAAATGATTAATGCAGATATTCAGTTACCGGAGAATCGAGAATATGTAGATAGCTATCGCTATAATCCTCAAAATTTTCAGCCCAAATGGGAAAATGTAGGGTCCGCGAAAGGTTATGAGTTATCCAAAGAAGTTGAGGTTGGTTATGTGGATGATGCGATTTCGCTGCAAGATTTACAAGTTGAACGTATCTATTATCTATATGAGGATATGTTAGCTTATATAGAAGAAACTGGATTTGAGCGAGAAGAAGATAGGCCGATGAGTATTTCTCTGTTATTGGATGTGATCTATTTGGAAGAGAATATGTTATCTTATGAACCAGCTCGATTGATAGGGCAAGTGACTGGGGTTAGAGATGATCTTAGTTTCTCGGTAAATTTAGATGACCAACAGTATGAAATGATAGTGGATTAGGAATGCAATAAAAATCCAGGTCGCAAAAAGGTGTATCTTGATCATTTGATGCATCTTTTTGTAGGGATTTTAACTAAAAGATTATTTATTCAAATTTTTTGAACTTTTTTAAGAAATCTTATTGACAACTTTGTTATCAGATGATATTCTTATCTAGTCGTCAGTTGATGACACAAAAAACACGCGGAAATAGCTCAGTGGTAGAGCACCACCTTGCCAAGGTGGGGGTCGCGGGTTCGAACCCCGTTTTCCGCTTTGTCTGCAAAGACAAAACATTTAAATATTTTTATAATATGCCGGGGTGGCGGAACAGGCAGACGCACAGGACTTAAAATCCTGCGAGGGTTAACCTCGTACCGGTTCGACCCCGGTCCTCGGCATTTTATATTTATGCACCCATGGCTCAACTGGATAGAGTACCTGACTACGAATCAGGCGGTTGCAGGTTCGAATCCTGCTGGGTGCATGTTTATTTTTTTAATAACGGGAAATAGCTCAGCTTGGTAGAGCACTTGGTTTGGGACCAAGGGGTCGCAGGTTCGAATCCTGTTTTCCCGACTAATGGGGTAGCTCAATAGGGCTATCTTTTTTGTTTATTTTTTAAATTTCGTGTATTTTTAAAAAGGTGCGAGACATGGCGTTCAGACAGGAAAGGGGTTCACCTTCCTATCTCGGCGTCGATGCTTGCGCCTTTTTTCATTTTCTGTATCTATAATAGTACTTTTGGCCTATGATTCTACCTTATAAAAAGTTTACAATAAAAATTGAAGAAATAGGTTATACTAAAGGTGATTAAAATTTCAGACAATAGTGTAGACTATTGAGGGGAGATTGGCTATGGACATGCATCGTAAACAATTCGTACAGCGATTGATTCATTTACTGAATATTGTGGGTACGGTTGCTACTATAATCTTTATTGTTTGGGCATGGCGGAATGGTTTGTTGACGGACAAAGTGGCCTTTTTAAGGTTTATGGGCCACTTTGGGATTGCCGCACCGCTGATGTTTGTGGTGATTCAATTCATCCAAACGGTTGTGCCTGTCATACCTGGTTCGATTACCATCCCCCTTGGCGTATACATGTTTGGGAATGTCTGGGGCTTTATTTGGAACTTGATGCCCATTTTTCTAGGGTCCATATTCAACTTCTACTTAGCCCGAAAGTATGGCCGAAGTTTGGTCCATATGCTAGTGGGAGACAAGTACTATAATAAGGCCTTAAGTTGGCTGGATGACCGGTCGGGCTTTAAACGGATCTTGATTTTAGGTTTGATTTTGCCCTTTATGCCGGCTGATGTGATTTGCTATGTGGCTGGTTTAACCAATTTGTCTCTGTCGCGTTTCGTTCAAGTCTTAGCAGTAGGGAAACCCATTACCATTTTGATTTACTCTTATTCAACCATCTTTTTAGTTGAATTAGTGAGTAAGTGGATATAGGAGTCTATGATGAAAATTTTATTGCACAGTGATATGAAGAAATCAATTCAACAAAGTGGGGTAGGGCGCGCCCAGTTGCACCAGGAAATGGCCCTTGAATCTGCGGGCATTGCCTATACAACCAACTACAAGGATGACTTCGACATGGTTCATATCAATACCGTCTTTCCGCATTCCCTTGTCGTTGCCAGAAAGGCAAAAGCCGCTGGTAAACCTGTCATCTACCATGCCCACTCAACTATGGAAGATTTCAAGAATTCCTACACATTCTCTAACCAAGCGTCACTCGGTTTTAAATATTGGCTCAATACCTGTTACAACTCGGCAGACCTGATCCTGACGCCAAGTCAGTATGCTAAAAACTTACTTGAAAAATACGATATCGATAAACCAATCCATGTCATTTCAAACGGGATTGACCTAGCTTATTGGCAAGCTAGCCAAGAAGAAGTGGCCAACATGCGGGCGCGGTTTAATCTGCGCCCAGACCAGAAAGTAGCCATTTCAGTGGGTCTACAAATTGAGCGTAAGGGGATTATCGAATTTGTCGAGTTGGCCAAGCAAATGCCAGAGGTTACCTTTATTTGGTTTGGCTATTCAAATCCTTATGCCTTACCTAAAGATGTCAAAAAGGCCATTGCCACCAAGTTGCCCAATTTAATTTTTGCCGGCTATATCCCGCGTGATCAGGTCCGCGTTGCCTATCAAATGGCAGATGTCTATTTATTCATGACGCACGAGGAAACAGAAGGGATCGTCTTACTTGAAGCATTAGCCAGCAAGGTGAACACGATTGTATCTGATTTACCTGTCTTTGATTATTTAAAAGCTGACCGAGATGTTTATAAAGCCAATGCACTTGAAGATTTTAAAGTGCAATTGCAAGGTCTTTTAGACGGTGATTTAGCCAGTTTGAGTAAAAATGGTTACCAACAAGCCAGTTTAAAAAGTATTCAAAATATTGGTCAACAGTATATTTATGAGTACCAATATGCCGGTGCCTGTCAACTTGGAAAGCAAAGCGATAAAAAACTCAACAAAATCTTTTCTTCAACTTTTAAAATATAATGACAAAATCTACTAAAAAATTGCAGACAAATTGACGGTCCAGTCTAACTTCAGACTTGGGTCGTCTTTTTCCATAATATGTGCTTTTAGGGCCGCTATTTGTTATCATATGAAAATGATTGAAAAGGGGATAGATATGAAAGCAATTGGATTTGATTTAGACGATACCTTGTACAACCGATTAACCATCTATGAGGAAACCTACCGAGATATGCAGGCGACAGACCACCATTTAGACGTTGATTTTGAGACCTTCAATCAAGTCTACGCTGAATTCTCCGAGCAAGAATATCAAGCCTTTATGGCTGGCAAAAAGACAGAAGCTGCCTTCAAAAACGACCGGGTTATTGAAACCTACGCCCATTTCGGTCATGAAATTGACCAAGCAACTGCAAAAGAATTCAACCAACTGAAAAACCACTATCAAGAACAATTAAGTTTGAGCGAAGACTTAGTAGCCTTGATGGAAGCAGCCTTATCTAAAGGGATGACCTTATTTGTCTTAACCAACGGGACGACAGAGGCTCAAATCGACAAATTGGCCAACCTAGGTGTCGACCAATTGATCGACCGAGACAAATGGTATATTTCAGAAAGTATGGGCGGGTCAAAACCACAACGCAAGGTATTTGACGCCATTGCTGCTGATTTAAATGTTGCACCTCAAGAAATCTTGTTCGTCGGTGACGACTACCAAAATGATATCGAAGGGGCGATAAAAGCCGGATGGCAAGCCATTCACTACAGTAAAATAGAAGTCCCAAACACAGTAGCCACCTGCACAACAGACGATTTCCTAGAAATGCGGACTTTGTTAAAGAATTTATAAAATCCAACTTGTCATGTCAGGTATTTTGATATGAATGGCAGGCTTCGGTAGAAAATATACCTAAAGAAACAAAGTGTTTTTAATTTATTATAAAGACAAAAAATGATGTGAACGATTCGATTTTTGAGAAAGCCAGCAAAAGCCTATATTTTGTTGGCTTTTTTATTTGGCACCTAATAAAACATAACTATCATAATATGTAAGCTAATGTAACACGTTTTGTATTTTTGCGGAAATTTCATTGACAATTGATTGTATTTAGCACATGATAAAACAAATATAAAATGATGAGAAAGTAAGAGGTGTTTTTAATGATTGCATTTATGGGGTACGCCCTGATTGTTATTTTCATGTTTGTTATTATGCGTAAGAAGATGTCACCCTTCATTGGTTTGGTGTTCTTGCCACTGTTATGGGCGATAATTGGACAAGTCCTTAATTTGTGGCAGATTGATATTGGTCAAGCGGCTATGGATGGCTTGGGGACCACATCATCTACCGGGATTATGCTATTCTTCGCAATATATATGTTTACCATCATGATTGACGCAGGTCTATTCGATCCCTTGTCTAACGCGATGATTCGTTTTGCCAAAGGGGACCCCTTAAAAGTGGCCTTGGCAACTGTTGCCTTAACTGCCGCTGTCTCCTTAAATGGTGACGGGACGGCGACTATGATCATTGTCTGTACCGCTATGGTGCCAATTTACAAGAAACTAAATATGTCCATGCTAAACCTAGCTGTTTTAACCATGACGTCGCACTCAATCGTCAACTTACTGCCTTGGGGTGGGCCAACTGCCCGTGCTATCGCAGTTATGGGGGTTGAAACCAATGATGTTATGCGTGGTTTAGTGCCGATGATGGTAGCTGGTTTGATTTATATGTTTATCATCGCTTGGATTTTTGGTTTACAAGAACGGAAAACGCTTGGTGTGGTCAACTTGTCTGAACAAGAAATGCAGGCAATGATGGTCATCGACGACCCAGAAACCCTTGAATTACGTCGACCTAAAAATGTCTGGATCAACTCAATTATCGTCCTTGTAGCCATTGCCTTATTGGTTGAAGGGTCTGTGCCTTCAGCGATTATCTTTATGTTAGGTACAGTGATCACCTTACTAGTCAACTATCCTAATCCTAAAGACCAAAAAGCGCGAATTGACAGCAACGCATCTGAAGCCAACCAGGTGGTTATGACCGTATTTGGTGCCGGTATTTTCATGGGGATTTTAAACGCGACCGGTATGTCAGATGCCATCGCCACATCCCTAATCGCTATCATCCCTGAGTCGTTAAGTGGTTTCTACGGTCTAATCGTAGCCATTATTTCAGCGCCAGGTACTTATTTCCTACATAACGATGCCTTCTACTACGGCATGATGCCTATCTTGTCAGAAGCCGGATATGCTTACGGATTTACCCCGTTACAACTGACATTTGCATCTCTAATCGGTCAATCTTTCCACTTGTTCAGCCCACTAGTACCTTTCTCATACGTACTACTTGGTTTAACTGGCGTGGAATGGGGCGACTGGCAGAAAAAAGGTTTGGTCGTGTCACTTGGTATTTTCATTGTCTACGTGATTACTGCTGCCATCTTTGGTTTGTTACCCATTTTCCAATAATGATGAATAAATTAAAGCTATTATATTATCGACTTTAAAAGGAGTGGACTGAATGACGAACACACATACAATCGCCTTAATTCCTGGAGACGGGATTGGGAAAGAAATTACAGAAGCCGTTAAAGAGGTGGCAAAAGCCCTAGAAAGTCCAATTGCTTGGGATGAAGTGGTCGCTGGCCAAGACGCCATTGATGCCACGGGTGAACTGATTCCCAAAGCCGTTTACGACGCCATCGATACCCACAAGGTTGCCTTGAAAGGGCCCGTTGCAACGCCAATTGGTGAGGGTTTCAGATCGGTCAATGTATCGCTTAGAAAACATTATCAATTACATACAAACATCCGTCCAATCCGCGTATTAGGCCAAATTCCAGCCATACACCGGGATGTAGACATCGTCTTATTCCGGGAGAATACGGAAGATTTATACGCAGGCGTGGAGAAGCAAATATCTGCTGATGAAGCCCACTCTATAAAAATCATTACTCGGCAAGCTACTGAGCGTATTGTGACCGCGGCCTTTGAATATGCAGTAGCAAATCATCGGAAAAAAGTTACTATCGTCACTAAAGCCAACATTATGAAATTATCGGACGGCTTATTCCTAAAAGTCGCTCGCGAAATTGCCGCTAAATATCCGCAAATTGAAGCAACAGAAGTTTTAGTCGACAACATGGCCATGCAATTGGTTATGCGTCCTCAACAATACGATGTGGTCGTCACCGAAAACTTATACGGCGATATTTTATCTGATTTGATGGCCGGTTTAATTGGAGGTTTAGGATTAGTGCCAGGTGCCAATTTGGGCGACGATGTGGCGATATTTGAGGCCGTTCATGGCTCAGCACCAGATATTGCTGGTCAAGGTGTTGCCAACCCGACAGCCATCTTATTAGCCTTTGCAGACCTACTAGACCATATTAGTTTACAGGCGGATGCCACTCGTTTGCGCGACGCTTTGAATACGGTCTTGTCCGATGCAGGTAACTTTACCCGAGACTTAGGTGGCGATTTAACAACAGCAGCCTTCACCGACAGGGTTATCGCAGCCTTAGCATAAGATGCGGTGACTTAACACAGTCTAATGATTTTGATTTGAAAAATGAGGCCAGCGCACTTCAAATTGAGGGTAGCGTAAAGGAGTTGACCAGCAATTCCTTTGCGTTGCCTTTTTGCTATATAAAGATGCGATATTTCAAATTTTTTCTTTTACAGCGTATAACGCTCGTTAAGATACGTCTTCAAACCAGGTTCCAAAAGTCAAACGCTTCCGACACTTCCCAAAATATGCTAAACACTTGCAGTGTTTATTCGGATTTTGGTCTAGTGCGTCGAGTCTAAACGACTTTTGTCACACCTCCAATTACCAAGCTTTTGAATTGACTATTTGACTGCGGTTATCGTATGATATGGTTAATTAGTCAAAGTTAGTCAAAATAAGAATCAGGCTTGAGGTGATGAATATGAAAAATAGAAATATGTCTGATATTATTGAATCTTATTTAAAGCAAATCTTACAACAAGAAGAGCATGTTGAGATTAGTCGTAGTGAGATCGCAGACCAATTTCAATGTGTCCCATCCCAAATTAATTACGTGATTAACACGCGATTTACCCCTCAAAAGGGTTATATTGTAGAAAGTAAACGTGGTGGGGGTGGCTATATCCGTATTATGAAATTGGAAATTGTCGAAGAAGCAGATTTAATTGATGCTATGGTTGACCTTGTCCACCAAAAAACGACATTACGAGATGCTACTGCCATCATTCAAAATTTATTAGTCAACGAGATTGTTACCGAAAATGAAGCGCAAATCATGCACTCAGCAGTCGACAAGGATGCCCTAGGCAAAATTGTTAACGCTGATGAAGTTCGGTCCTTAATATTAAGATCGATGCTTGTGAAGCTGAAATATAGGTAACCAGATAGGAGGACCTTATGAACGAAATTTATACAGAGAAAGCAAAACAGGCCTTATTGTACGCTGCCGAAGAAGCCAAACAATTTCGTCATAAAGCCATTGGAACAGAACATTTGCTGCTAGGACTTTACCGTGAGCCCGAGGGTGTTGCGCATAACGTGTTAGTTGACCACTTGCCAAGTTACGAGGCTGTGAAAGAAGAAGTTGAATTTGTCATCGGATACGGTAAGGATGAAGCCCAAGACGCCCCCGTAGACTTGAATCGCGTGGTGTATTCACCGCGTTCAAGAAAAGTTTTATATATTGCAGGTGAAGAAGCGCAACGCCAACAAGTCACTTTAGTCGGCACAGAGCACATTTTGCTATCTTTAATCGCTGACCAAGTACTAGCTGTTCGAATCCTGAAAAACTTGGACGTGGATATCGAGAAATTACGTAAAGACATCTACCGTTCAATTGGCCAGCGTCCCCCAGTGCGCAACCGCAGCAACGAGAATAATAATAAACCATCAAACCGCGGCAGCAAACGCCCACAAAGTGCAACGCCAACCTTAGACTCACTAACTAGAGACCTAACTGAGCAAGCGCGTAATGGGCAATTAGACCCAGTGATCGGCCGTAAGAAAGAATTACGTCGCATCATGCAAGTCCTTAGCCGTCGAACTAAAAATAACCCTGTATTAGTAGGAGAACCAGGTGTTGGGAAAACAGCCATCGCTGAAGCAGTTGCTATTGCCGTTGCTAACAATGATGTTGTTTCTACCCTAGCCAACAAACGTGTAGTATCACTTGATGTAGGTTCCCTTGTTGCAGGTACTAAATACCGTGGGGAATTTGAAGACCGCGTGAAAAACTTAATTGAAGAAACGGAAAAAGCTGGTAACGTCATCTTATTTATTGACGAATTACATAGCTTAATCGGTGCCGGAGCAGCAGAAGGGGCTATTGATGCTTCCAACCTGATGAAACCAGCTTTAGCCCGTGGTCACCTACAAGTGATTGGTGCTACAACCTTAAATGAGTACCAAAAATATATCGAAAAAGATGCCGCTTTAGAACGTCGTTTCGCCAAAGTCCTAGTTGATGAACCAAGCGAAGCGGATGCTATTGAAATTCTTAAAGGTATCCGAAAAGATTATGAAAAATTCCATCGAGTGACGATTAAAGATGAAGCTATTGAAGCTGCTGTTCGTCTAGGTAACCGTTATATTGCTGATCGTTTCTTACCAGATAAAGCGATTGATATTATGGATGAGGCTGCAGCAACAGCGCGTTTAGACAATGGTGATAAAGATACAACCCAACAAACCATTGTAGGCATTCGTAAGCAATTAACTGATTTAGAAGAATTGAAGAAACACTATGTGAATACCCAAGAATTTGAAAAAGCAGCAGGTGTTCACCAACAACAACAACGTTTAAGTCAAGAATTATTCGCCCTACAAAATAACCCACAAGTTGTTCAAGATGAGCCGTTTGATATTGAAATTGACAGCCAAAACGTAGCGGATATTGTTGCTATGTGGACAGGTGTGCCAATGCAACAGCTTACCCAAACAGAAAACCAACAGCTGATCAATCTAGAAGACCATTTACACAAACGTGTTAAAGGGCAAGACGAAGCAGTGAGAAGTGTTGCTCGTGCAGTTCGTCGTGCACGATCTGGCATTAAAGATCCAAACCGTCCAATTGGTTCATTTATGTTCCTTGGGCCAACAGGTGTTGGTAAGACAGAGTTAGCTAAAGCGCTAGCTGGTGAGATGTTTGGTTCAGATAACAACATCATCCGTTTAGATATGTCTGAATACATGGAAAAATACTCAACGAGTCGTATGATTGGGTCAGCGCCAGGTTACGTTGGCTACGATGAAGGTGGTCAGTTGACCGAACAAGTTCGTCAACACCCATACTCAGTTGTATTATTCGATGAAATTGAAAAAGCCCACCCGGATGTCTTCAATATGCTACTACAAGTCTTGGATGATGGTTATATTACAGACTCTAAAGGCCGTAAAGTAGACTTCCGTAACACAGTCATGATTATGACGTCTAACTTGGGGGCAACTGCCATCCGTGACGATAAAAACGTCGGATTCGGTGCCAAACAAGCCACAGATAGTCATGAAGAAATGGATAGCCGTATCCGTAAAGAATTGAAGTCTGCCTTCAGGCCAGAATTCTTAAACCGTGTGGATGAAATCATCGTCTTCCATACATTAGCGGAAGAGCAAATCGTTGAAATCGTACAGAAATTTACTACAGCCTTAACCAAATTATTAGCAGAGCAAGGTGTGAAACTACGGGTGACACAAGGCGCTAATAAAGAAATTGCAAGTAAAGGCTTTGATAAAGAGTACGGTGCACGTCCATTACGCCGTGTAATCCAGCAAAAAGTTGAAGATCCAATCGCTGAAATGTTAATCGCTGATAAAATAAGCGAAGGCGACGTTGTCACAGTCGGTGCCCGCCAAGGTGAATTATACATCCGTGTAAAACACCCAGATGGCCAAGAAGAAAGCAACGACGTCAAAGACTTGATTAGCGCAGGTCAATAAGCTTTCACAACAAGTCGTATGAAGCGGACTGTAACGTTGATACAGTCCGCTTTCTTATATACTTTTGGAATGTCTCCTGATGAACGTGAATTAGGGGTAGCCACCAAAAAGGTATGATATTTAGCCTAATTTACTGGCTTGACCAGTAACCATATTATTTTCGCTGGTGTAGTGGATATGCTATAATGTATATAATAATTATGGGGAGTGATATCATGGAACAATCAACTAAAAAAGGTTTAATTGCTTTAGGTGCAATTGCTGCAATCGCAGGTATTGCCGCTGTCGCATTATACCAAGAAGATAAAAACTCAGTAGTCAGTGATTTCATCGATGATGCTGGTCGCCAATTACGCCATACAGGTCGTGACTTAGCTCGTCGTGCTGATGATGTATCATTTTTACCAAACCGCTCATTCGGTGACCGTGTAAAAGATTCAGCAGCAGATGCTTACGACTATGCTGTAGGCCAAGCAAAATCATTTACAAAATAAATCGAAAATAAATGCCTCCAATTGCTATGCGTAATAGTAGTTGGGGGTTTTTTTTGTTTTATCCAGAATGACATTAGCAGTTGAAACTGGTACACTTATAAATATGAGATTTCAAAAAGAAGGGTGAAATAATGATGAGAATTGGTTATCAAGGCATACCGGGGGCTTATAGTGAGGCAGCAACAATTGCCTTTGTAAATGAACAATTGCATGTAGAAATTGACGATGAGCGATTGGAAATCATTTCCTATGACGACTTTCAACCTATGGTAGATGACTTAGTGGCTGAAAAAGTAGACCGAATTGTCATGCCAATTGAGAATTCGACAACAGGGTTAATTGCTCGAACAATGGATATTATCCGTTACCAACCTGTCCTAGCAAAATATGAACATTACCAACCGGTTAACCATGTTCTATGGGGCTTGCCTGGTGCTGATATTCAAAAAGTGGAAAAGGTCTACTCTCATCCAGAAGCCCTGTCACAGTGTAAATTATTATTCGACCGCTATCCTAATATGGATCCTGTAGCTTACATTGATACCGCTGTTTCAGCGGAATTTATTGTCCAAGAGAATGACCTTACTATCGCAGCAATTGCTAGTCCGCGAGCAGGTGAATTACACGGCTTGCAAGCTTTAGAACCAGCAGCTTATGATGAAGCTGGTAACATGACACGCTTTTTAGTATTTGAGCGTTACGACCATATTGATATGACCAATAACCATGATAAATTAATGTTATATATTGAAACACCGCATGAACCAGGTGCTTTAGCAAAATTACTACAAGTATTAGATGTTTATCGCATTAACTTGGAGGGGTTAAATGCCCGTCCAATTCCAATGAAACCCTTCCGTTACGGCTTCTTTATTGAAGCAGACCCAAGTAATATGATTGGTGACTTAGAAGCGTTAGAGAAGATCTTAAAAGCATTATCTACTCATATTCAAGTAGTAGCACAATTTAAACAAAATCGTTAGATTAACGACACGAGATCCTGTTTCCAAAATAATATTATTATAAAATAAACCGCTTACATGTTACAATGAACTTGTATAGACAGATAGGATATAGGAGGAATTTTCATGGATAAACGTAAGGTAATTATTGATACGGACCCAGGAATTGACGATGCGGCGGCCTTGATGACCGCCTTGTCGGACGATAGCTTGGAAATTTTAGGTTTCACCACGGTTGCCGGGAATAAGGGATTGGATATGACCACTACGAATGCGGTTCGGGTATCTACTTATTTCGATGGTCGCGTGAAGATCTATCCGGGCGCTGACAACGATTATACCTCTTTAAAAGAGAACAAACCACCAAGAGAGAATGCGACTGGGAATATCCATGGATCGAACGGAATGGGTGGCGTTGATTTCCCCTATGATGAAAGTTTGATTCAAGACCAACATGCAGTTGACTTCATTCTTGAGCAAGTTAAAGCACATCCTGGTGAAATCGACCTAATTACCTTAGGACCACTAACGAATATTGCTTTGGCCGTTGAAAAAGACTTAGCGACCATGAAACAAGTCCGGTCAATCATGTCTATGGGTGGGGCTGCTTTTGACGGGAACACGAACCCGGTAGCGGAATTTAACTACTGGTTTGACCCCGTTTCAGTCGATATCGTCTATCAAGCCTTGGGCGAATCTGTTCCGATTACAATGGTTGGTTTAGACGTGACGAGACCGTCCCTCTTAGATATGAACGACTTAGAATTTATCCGTCAAGCAGGCGGTGAACTAGGCGGCATGATTCGTGAAATGTTCGACGATTATGTCCTGAACTCATTTGAAAATGAAGGCAAAATTGGGATCGTTATCCATGACCTAGTAGCAGTTGTTGGCTATCTGCACCCAGAAATTTTGACCGAAGTCTACCATACTAACTTGGTCATTGAAACTAAAGGTGAGTATACTTACGGACAGACCGTCATTGACTTTGAGGAGCGTACTGACCGACCAAAAAATGTCTACATCGCAATGGATATCGATATTGAAGCTTATAAAGCCCACGTGATTTCAACCCTATTTGGCGAAGACAAATACCATCAATACCTAGACATGCTGGATTAACTTCTAGCGAAAAGGACACACAAAATTAAGCTAGATAAGTAGGTGACGGAAATGTACAAGTTCGAATTTATTTCCGCTGACATTCAAAATAAAATCCACCAGGGCATCTACCCTGTAGGCCGGTTACTTCCGAGTGAAAATGACCTGGCCAAGACGTACGACGTATCGCGCGAAACCATTCGAAAAGCGCAGAAAAGATTGGAAGACACCGGTTTTATCCAGAAGAAACAAGGTAAAGGGGCTATCGTCCTAGACTTTGCCCGTTTTTCTTTTCCTATATCCGGTTTAACTTCCTACAAGGAATTGCAAGAATCCCAACACTTCCAAACTGCAACCCAAGTTTTGAGTAATAAACGGGTAGCGGCACCTGACTTTCTCGTCGGTGAAGACGGTGTTGAAGCGGGCGAACCCTTCATCCACTTGATTCGGGCCCGTGAAATGGAAGGGGAAACGGTCATTGTTGACCACGACTACCTCCGCGTTTCCGTTATCCAAGATGGGGTGCCAGATGAAATTGCGGAAGTATCCATTTATCAATACTTCGAACAAGAATTGGACTTACAAATATCCTTTGCCAATAAGGAAATTGTGGCCAAAAAGGCAGACCGTATCGATCAAAAGCACATGGTCCTTGGCCCAGATGATTTTATCATCCAGGTCAACAGCCATGTATACTTAGAAGATGCCACCTTTTTTCAATATACCTCATCCCACCACCGGATCGACAAATTTAGATTTGCAGAATTTGCACGGCGGACAGCTCATTAATCAATATGATTGTATTTAAATAATTAATAAAGCGCCCTCAATCAACCATATATGGTTGATTGAGGGCATTTTTTGTTTCATTTCTAGGTATTGGATTTTTAGTTATGACAAAGAAAATGGTGTTTTTACTGGTACAATAAAGAAAAGGGAGCGATTTCATGTTGAAAAGATACGCAATATTATTGGTGACAAGTATTTTAGTGTCGGGCTGTATAAATACAAGTAATAATGAGCATGATGCAAATACACCATCTACTGCCAGTGAAGGAAGTGCGATAGTATCTTCAAGTAATAGCCAAGCAAGTAGTCAATCAGTTAACGAAAGAAATGAGAAAGCCAGCGATACAAGAATTGAGCTTATCGCGCTATATGAAATTAAAGAAAAGATTGCAGCAGGGGATAGTTTCTTTGTGTTCCTATCTGGCGCTTCAGACGAAGAGAATATTAAACTTGAACAGACGATTTCAGAAACTTACGACATGATAGGTGATCAACTGACCGATGTTTATCCTGAGGGTGAGGGTTATACCTATATGCTAGATCCATCTGAAAATACAGATGAATACGGTACATTCCTAACAGACTATCAGCTAGAAGATAATCCAGCTCTAATATACTTTGAAGGACAAATATATACTATTAGTATGAATCATCTTGATGTCGATACGAGTAAAGAGGATATTAGTCGTTTTATAGCTTCTCCTTATGACGAATATGATATTACGACAGCACCAGATACCAAAATGGATGAGGAAGATAATTAAGCAATCGATAGCGAACTACTATAGAAGGAGTGTAATTATTGATAGCATATCTAAAGGACCTGACACAAAAAGTTGATCATAAATTCAAGGATCTCCATGAGCGCATGTTTCAATGGTACAATCTAAAACTATTCATTGCCATTGTTACTACTTTGATGATTATAGACAATATAAATTTTTCTAGCAGATTTATGAAATTTATGTATTGTTGGGTGGTTATAATATTGGTTTATAGCCTATTCGGCAAACCGAAAGATAATAAAAATCAGAAAAATAAATCTAGAAGATTGCTTAAGTGGTTAAATAAATTAGATGCTGTGCTTGATATATTGAATGAGAAAATATTTTATTGGCATGACTTTAAGTTTGTCTTGGCTGTAATTGTCCTCACTGCCACTATTCATAATATGGATAATTTTACACAGAATTCTTCTAATATCTTTGTAAATGTATGTTTATATATAATGGTATACTTATTGTTTTGGCCTCCAAAAACAATTAAAAGTAGGTAGGAAAGAATTGTTTATTTAATTTTTATGAAAATTGTAGTCTAGAAAAGGAGCTGGAAATCCAGCTCCTTTTTCATCTATCTATTTCTAAAATACGCTATTTCGAAAGGAATGCAACTGTTTCATACGGTCCTAACTCGAATGAGGCTGTCATTTTATCTAAATCACCATTACCTAATAACTTGTCATAGTCACGGGTTAAATCAACGCTTCCTGGTAGGTCAACTTGACTGGTGCCTGGGTAGAAGTGTGAGAAGACATACAAGATTTGGTCGCCATAAGTTCGGTAGTAAGCTAATACTTCCGGGTGGTCGGTTAGTAATTCGTGGTAAGCACCGTCTTGGATGATAGGTAGTTCATGGCGCAATTGAATTAATTTTTGGTAATACGGGAAGATTTTACCTGATTCAAGTTCCTTCTTCACGTTGATATCTTTGTAGTTGTCAGCTACTTTCAACCATGGTGTACCAGTGGTAAAACCGGCGTTTTCTGAATCATCCCATTGCATTGGGGTCCGGCTAGTATCGCGGGACTTAAATTTAATAATTTCCATCGCTTCTTCTTCAGAAACACCTTTATCTAATAAGATTTGGTAGTTGTTGAATGTTTCGATGTCGTTGTAGTCGTTGATGTCGTCGAAATCTGGGTTTGTCATACCAATTTCTTCCCCTTCAAAGATGTAGGGAGTACCACGCATCATGTGAATAGTTTGGGCAAGCATGGTGGTTGTTTCGTATGGATAGTTTTCGGTGTCACCGAAACGAGAGTTAGCGCGTGGTTGGTCATGGTTGTTCCAGAATAGGGCATTCCATCCATTGCCATCTGACATGCCTTTTTGCCATTCGTTTAAAATGTCTTTTAAAGATTGGAAGTCGAAATCAACTTTAGACCATTTCTCGCCGTCTTTGTAATCAACTTTTAAATGGTGGAAGGAGAAGATCATAGCTAATTTGTCTTCTTCAGGATTGGTATAACGAACACCGTCTTCAACTGTTGTAGAGGACATTTCACCTACTGTGACAAAGCCTTCAATATCGCCAAAGGTAGATTGAGCCATTTCTCGAATCCAAGCATGTGAATTTTCAGTATCCGTATATAAACGTTTCTCCTGGGTAGAACCTGGACCACCTGTTGAATCTTCGAGAACTTCACTTTTACCTATTACATTCATCACGTCAAAACGAATGCCATGTACGCCTTTATCAATCCAAAAGCGGATGATATCGAATAGGGCTTCACGCACTTTTGGATTATGCCAATTTAGGTCGGCTTGGGTCACGTCGAAGAGGTGCATGTAGTAATTGTCAGTGTCGCCAAATGGTTCCCAAGCAGGGCCACCGAATTTAGATTCCCAGTTTGTTGGCAGAGACCCGTCTTCTTGAGCGGGGCGAATGTAATAGAAGTCTTGGTAGTATTCGTCGCCAGCTAGGGCTTTTTGGAACCACTCGTGTTCAGTAGAGGAGTGGTTTAAAGGCATATCCAACATCAAGTCGATACCGCGTTTTTTACCTTCCCGGACTAATTCTTCAAAATCATCCATAGTTCCAAAACGTGGGTCGATGGCTGTGTAGTCTGAAATGTCATATCCGTTATCATTTTGTGGCGATGGGTAGAAGGGGTTCATCCAAATCATGTCGACACCTAGTGTTTCCAGGTAGTCTAATTTTTCAATGATTCCTCTAAGATCACCAAAACCGTCCCCATCCGTGTCGTTAAAAGACTTTGGATAAACTTGGTATATTACCTTTTTCCCTAAATCATTTGTCATTGTGTCTTCCTCCTTTTTAGAAAAAAGCTCGCCCAGGGGCATCCAAGGCGAGCGTGAAACTTGAATCTATCTGGCTAATGCTAGAACTTGATATTGAAATCGATTTTGTTATTAGCTAAGAAACCAGTTTTCTTAAATACAATTGTCAATGCGAATGGTACAACGATGGCGATGGCCATAGCTAGTAAGAACCAACCCCAGTATTGGAATTGAATCGCTAGGATGCCAGGTAAACCACCAACCCCGATTGAGTTAGCTGTAATTCCAACTGTTGTTGAAAGTAAACCGGCTAAACCTGAACCAATCATCGCTGCAATAAATGGGTAAACATATTTAATGGTTACACCGAACATTGCCGGTTCAGTTACCCCTAAGTAAGCTGATACAGCTGATGGAATGGTAATTTGATTTTCTTTCTCATCTTGACGAGTTGTCCACCAAATTGCCATAACCGCAGATGCTTGAGCAATATTTGATAGGGCGATCATTGGCCATAAACCAGTACCACCAAAGTCAGCCACTAACTGTGTATCGATTGCGTTGGTCATATGGTGTAAACCAGTAATTACAAGTGGAGAGTATAGGGCACCAAAGATTAAACCGAACAACCAAGAAACAGGTCCAGTTAAACCAGCGTACACAACACCAGAGATCCAAGTACCTACAGTCCAACCGATGGGGCCTAAAACTGTATGCGCCAAGATAATGGCAGGTACTAATGATAAGAATGGCACGAAAATCATTGATATCATCTCTGGGATGTATTTACGCCAGAATTTTTCAAGCCAAGCCAATGATAAACCTGCGAACATGGCCGGTAATACTTGGGCTTGGTAACCAATCATATCTAATTGGAAGAAACCGAAGTCCCATTGTGGTACTTCACCAGCTAGGATAGCATCTGGTGCAGCATAAGCATTTAGTAATTGTGGTGAAACTAATGTGATACCTAATACGATACCAAGAATTTGAGTGGTACCCATTTTACGTGTTACAGACCATGTAATCCCAACTGGTAAGAAGTGGAAAATGGCTTCACCCGGTAACCAAAGGAAGCTGTTCACCCCGGCCCAGAATGATGAAACATCAACAATCGTGTTGTATTGAGGTGTACCGTCACCCATCGTTTGCGCAACACCATCAATAATTTTTTGCCCAAGGAACTCCATTGGCACCCCTTCAAGCACGTTACGGAAACCTAAAATAAGCCCCCCGACGATAATTGCTGGAATAATTGGTGCAAATACTTCAGCTAAGAAGGTCATTGCCTTTTGTAGCCAATTTTGTTGCTGGTCGGCAGCTGCAGCTTTCACCGCTTCTTTTGACGTACCAGAAACACCGGAAACCGCTTCAAAATCGTTGTAAAAATCTGCTACCTTGTTCCCAATAATAACTTGGAATTGACCAGATTGGGTAAATGTTCCTTTAACAGAAGGGATCTCTTCAATAGCTTTAACATCCGCTTGTTTAGGATCATTTAATACAAACCGCATACGCGTTGCACAGTGTGTAACGGCGTGGATATTTTCCTTACCCCCAATGTCATCCAGTAAGGATTTAGCATCCTGTTTAAAATCACTCATTTTTCTTCCTCCTCTATAACGAAAATGCCCCAAGAAATCCAACTAGTAATTGCAAACTTGTCTATACAAGTTATATACAAGGTTATTATATAATGATAACGGTTTCAAATCAAGTCAAATCACTCAATCAAAATTTTTTTTATAGGGCTATAGTTAATAGGAAGAAAGTGATTAAAAAGTCCGGTGAGCCCCACCTATCAGTTGGTTGTAAGCCTTGGTAGTGGTATGATTATGGCATGTTTTAGACCGAAATGAGGTGTGGAATGTCAGAAGAAAAGGATACAAAATTCAATACACTTGACGTGGACCAAGTTGCTTTTATGGAGGCAGCGATTGAAGAAGCGAAGAAGGCAGCAGCTATTGGTGAAGTGCCAATTGGGGCAGT
The DNA here is from genome assembly GCF_001543205.1 of Aerococcus urinaeequi. Lineage (NCBI taxonomy): Bacteria > Bacillati > Bacillota > Bacilli > Lactobacillales > Aerococcaceae > Aerococcus > Aerococcus urinaeequi. Next base: position 831,784 of record NZ_CP014162.1, on the reverse strand, counting down.
TGTCGTCTACCAGGGGGAAATCATCGGGCGTGGCCATAACTTGCGTGAGACCAGCCAGGATGCAACAACCCATGCGGAAATCCTCGCTATACAAGAAGCCAACCGTAATCGAGCATCGTGGCGGCTAGCGGATGCAGATTTGTATGTGACGTTAGAACCCTGTCCTATGTGTTCGGGTGCCATGATACAAAGTCGTATCAAACGTGTCTATTATGGCGCTTATGATCAAAAGGGTGGCACGGCAGGAACATTGATGAATATACTGAATGATAGTCGGTTTAACCATCAAGTTGAAGTCATTGATGGTGTCATGCATGACGAATGTAAAGCACTTTTACAAGATTTTTTTATTGAATTACGCAAGAAACGCAAAAATTCAAGTCGTAAACCAAAAGTAGAAAACTAAGCGAAATGTCAAAATACTAAAAAATAAGACATTGTGATTTATTTAGCGTTTATATTTAAAAAAAGCGTTTTCTTTGTTATAATTAAGTTGTTATAACGCTTTTAGGGGGTGAATTGGGTGTCCAGCAAAACTTTAGCAAAAATTGTCGATACTGAGAAAGCAACGCAAGCACTAAGTGATAAATATGCAAGTAAGCGAGAAAGTTTATTAGAAGACAAAAATCGCAAATTAAGCCAAATGGCGTCTGAAAAAGATGCAATCTTGAAAGATTATCAAGAAGCGCAGCGTGCCGAGAATGAAAAAGCTTTACAAGCGTACAAATCTGAAGAAAAAGCGAAGAACGATCAAGAGATTGAGGAAATTGAGAATCAATTCCAAGGCGCTTTGCCATCTTTAGTCTCACTTGTAATTGAGGAGGTGAAAAATAGCTATGGCAATCGCTAAGATGCAAAAAGTATCGATTGTAACGGCGCCAAGTAACAAGGACCACTTGTTATACACTTTACAAACGATGCAGAATATACAAGTTAGTGACCTTTCCTTAAAGGTAACCGGTCAAGACTTTACCTTCAACAATAATTACCAAAGTGATCAAGATTATCAAGTCATTTATGAACGCGGGCGAGAAGTATTACATTATCTAAGTCAATACCAACAAAAGGTATCTTTAAAGGATAAAATTACGACCAAACGCCCACAAATGACCATGGATGAACTACATCAAACTGTGGATGAAGCAGCAGCTTTACAATTGATTGAAAAAGTCGAAGCCTTAAGACAAAAGCGTAACGACATTCAAGACCAACGCCAACGGGTTGAAGATGAACAAACAACCATCGCCAAATGGCGGGCCCTAGATGTTGATCCAAAATCTCTACAAGAATTAAAACTATTCGATGTTCGTCTAGGAACGATTCCAAATGACGAAAACCGTCACCACTGGCAACAATTAAAAGCCATTGAAGATGTGGCTGTTGAAGAAGTTTTTGCTAACGAGAATGAAATTGGTGTCGCAGTCGTTGCCTTACCAGGTCACCACGACAACCTGCAAGCAAAACTTGCAGAAAATTATTTCTCTGAAGTAGAGTTTAATTACGGACAAACCCCAGAAGAGACCTTCCAAACATTGGAAAGTGAACGGAAACAACTTATCAAAGATGAGGAAGTCGTTGTTAAAGACATTAAAAACATGCAAGGATCTAAAGCCACTATTCAATTAGCGGTAGAAGAATTCTTTAACCGTAGTCAACGTGCCAACGCAGCACAGCTTTCATATGATAACCAACAGTTATCTTTATTCAGTGGTTGGATTGAAGAAGCGCAAGTTGAAAACTTGCAAAGCGCTTTAGAAGAAGCTTTTGATGTGCACACGTTTGCTATTATTTTAGAAGAAACAACAGAACAAGAAGTTAAAGAAGATGAAGTGCCAATCAAATTACATAATGCTTCTATAGTAGAACCATTCGAAATGATTACTGAAATGTACTCATTGCCAAATTACCGGGAGAAAGACCCAACCAACTGGGTAGCTGGTTTCTACATGTTATTCTTCGCAATGATGATGGGTGACTTTGGTTATGGTGTACTCCTTTGGATTGGGACACTCTTCGCCTTGAAGGTAATGGATTTACGGAAAGGGACCAAACGTTTCGTTAAATTTGGTCATATCCTATCCTATCCAACCATGTTAATTGGTTTAGCTTATGGATCCCTATTTGGTGAAGCTTTACCATTCGGTTTGATCAATCCAACTGAAGATGCCTTAACCCTAATGATTATCTCTTTAGTGATTGGTTACATTCACATCTTTGTAGGTTTATGCTTAAATATCAGATTACAGCTTAGTCGTAAAGATTATGCATCAGCCTATAATGACGGTATTGGTTGGTTAGCACTGTTAATAGCGCTAGCTATTGGTATTACTGGCTTTATGACCGGTATGGATATGTTGATTCCTATTGCAAAATGGTTTGCTATTATTGCAGCTGCAGGAATTATCTTGGTTCCTATGTTCACGAGTAATAATAAGGCAGTTGGTGGTGTCGTTGGTTTGTATAACTTATACGGTGTATCTTCGTATGTAGGAGATTTCGTTTCTTATACACGACTAATGGCTTTAGGTATTTCAGGTGGAGCTATTGCCATGTCCTTTAATATCTTGTTCACCATCTTGCCAGTGCCTGTTCGATTTTCAGCGGGTATTTTGATGATTATCGCCTTACAATTATTTAACATGTTCTTATCATTACTATCTGCCTACGTTCATAGTATGCGCTTAGTATTCGTTGAGTTCTTTGGTAAATTTTATGAAGGTGGCGGGCGTGCCTTTAAGCCGATTCGCACACTACAAGAGTTTGTTTCTCTAAAAGACGTAGAAGAAAATTAATTAAAAGACAACAAAATGGAGGTTTTTAAATAATGAATACATGGTTTGAATTTTTTGTAGAAAATGGTGGCCAAATCTTTGCTATGGTCGGAATTGCAATTGCCGTAATATTCTCTGGTATGGGTTCTGCTCGTGGTGTTGGTGAAACCGGTGCGGCTGCAGCTGCTTTGGTTAAAGATCAACCTGAAAAATTTGCCCAAACATTAATCTTGCAACTATTACCCGGTACACAAGGTTTATACGGTTTCGTTATCGGTATCATGATTTACTTACAATTAGGCACAGGATTAGACTTAACTCAAGGTCTACAATACTTAGTAGCAGGTATCCCAATCGGTTTAGTAGGTTGGATCTCAGCACGTTGGCAAGGACACACAGCGACAGCTGGTTTACAAATCTTAGCTAAACGTCCTGAAAACGTATCTAACGCTATTATCTACTCTATCATGGTTGAAACTTACGCAATCTTAGCATTCGTTATCTCTCTATTATTAGTACTTTCTGTTGGTTAATCACTAATCAAGTAGAAAAACCAAAAGAAGGAGGATTAGTCGAATGGCAGATATTCAAATTTTAGTCGATCAAGTACTAGCCAATGCTGAAAACGAAGAAAAAGCATCATTAGCGGCATTTGAAGCTGAAACGAATGAAGAAATCAACAAAGCCAAAGCGCAAAACGATGAGCAAATTGTGACTGAAAAGCAACACATCGAAAACGCTGAAGCTAGAAAATTACAAACACAAAAACAAAGCTATTTAAACGTCTTACGTAATGAAAAATTACAAGCTAAACAAGCCTTACTAGAAAAAGTCTACCAACAAGCTATTGTTGAATTACAACAATTATCAAGCGAAGAGTTTACTAGTTTTATTAAAGGCGCTTTAGACCAAGTAGCAGGCACTGAGAACCTTACGTTAACAGTAGGTGAATTCAGCCAACATCAATTCGACGCTGACCAAGTGAAAGCCTTAAACCCATCTATTCAATTAGATGACACTTTCCTTCCTAAGCGTTCAGGTTTTGTCTTAAGTAACGAAGAAGTGGACTATAACTTTACTTTTGAATCAATCATTGACCAAAAGAAAAAAGCATTAGCGCCAAAATTAGTGAAACAAGCATTCTAAGAGAGGGGAGTGACAGCAATGCCAAACGCTACATATGCACAACTGGATACAACCATTCGTGTAAAAGAAAGTAGTTTGCTAGCAAAAGAAGACTATGACGCACTTTTACGTGCCAACTCCCTTGAAGATGTATTTGCTGCCCTACGCAAAACCAACTATCATATCCCTGAAAATATCGGGGAAACACATGATTTCGAAGGGTTCCTAACCCGTGATTTACGTGAAATGTATGCTGGTTTATATGAAGAAACGCCTGTAGATGAAGTGGTAGACGTATTTGCCTTGCGTTACAGCTACCACAATTTGAAAGTATTATTCAAAGAATGGTATACAGAACGCGATTTCTCGCACATGTATATCAACATCGGCCGTTTTTCAATCGAAGCCTTACGGACCTTAATGCAAACTGGTGAAGGTAACCAATTCCCAGAAGTCATGAAAGCTGGTGTTCAGCATGCACGTGATTACTACGATGAATACCAAGATTTAGATGGGATTTCCATTCTCTTAGACCAAGCATACTTGGGACATTTAAGAGCTATAGCAGATGAATCAGATGATCAAGATATGGCGAAGACCCTATTGATGATGATTGATTTAGAAAACTTGTCTATGGTTGTTCGTGGTATGAAACAAGGCCGTTCTCGTGGGTTCTTAGAAGCAGTTTTATCTGATGATGGGACTTTTGAAGAGGTAGAATTAGTCGACTTAGCGACGAGTAAAGACTATAACCGCGTATTGGATAAATTTGCCAGCTTACCATTCGCTGGTAAAATCAATGACCGCATCAGCGCCAACGACCCAATCGACGTGGTGCAATTAGATAAAAAAATCAAAAAAATCGAGGCTGAAGAAATTCGTCAGTCAGCTTGGGTACCATTTGGCCCAATGCCCGTATTGGCTTACATTTACTTCAAAGAAAATGAAGTAGCCAATTTGAGGTTAATTTTAAACGCGAAGGAATATGATCTAGATCAAAAAAGTGTGGAAGAAAGGATGCGACCTATTTATGGCTTATAAAATCGGTGTAGTCGGTGAAAAAGACGTCGTTGTTCCTTTCCAATTGATTGGTTTCGACGCCTATCCAGTGATTTCAGGCCAACAAGCCCGTGAAACAATCCGGACAATGGCAGATGACCACTATGGTGTGATCTATTTGACCGAAACAATCGCACAGCAAATTCCAGACACCATTGCCTTTTACGACACACAAGTTACCCCAGCAATCATTCTGATTCCTTCACACAAAGGGAGCTTGGGTATCGGGCAGTCTCGTGTAAATGACAACGTTGAAAAAGCGGTTGGTCAAAATATTCTATAAGAAATCAAAATACACAAATGAAAAATCATAGAAAACGATAAGAGGGAGGAACAGTCTTGAAAGACGGAAAAATCATTGAAGTTTCCGGTCCACTGATTAAAGCAAGTGGCATGGAAGAAGCTGCTGTTCGTGATATTTGTTTAGTAGGTGACCTACAATTAACAGGGGAAATCCTTGAAATGCACGGCGATGTTGCTTCAATTCAGGTATACGAGGAAACTTCTGGTCTTAAACCTGGCCAAGTAGTAAAAACAACTGGTCAACCATTATCAGTTGAACTTGGACCTGGTATGTTAACGAAAATGTTTGACGGTATCCAACGACCTCTACAAGAGTTCATGGATTCAACCGACTCAAACTACTTAGAACGTGGTGTGCAAGTAGCGCCCCTAGACCGTTCAGCAGTATGGCATTTTACTCCAACTGTTGAAGTAGGCACACAAGTTACAGGTGGTGACATTGTGGGTACTGTTCAAGAAGGTCCCGTAATTGAACACCGTATCATGGTGCCGGTTGGCGTTTCAGGTACAGTGAAATCAATTCAAGAAGGCGACTACACTTTAGAAGATAATGTGTACGTCTTAGACACTGAGCAAGGCGAGAAATCATTCACAATGATGCAAACATGGCCAGTTCGTCAAGGTCGTCCTTTTGCCGAAAAATACTCACCAAATAAAATTATGACAACAGGTCAACGTGTTATCGATACTTTCTTCCCAATTTCAAAAGGTGGGGCAGCAGCAGTTCCAGGGCCATTCGGTGCCGGTAAGACAGTTGTGCAACACCAAATTGCTAAATATGCGGATGTAGATATCGTGGTTTACGTTGGTTGTGGTGAACGTGGTAACGAAATGACGGACGTAATTAACGAGTTCCCTGAATTGGTTGACCCGAAAACTGGTGAATCAATCATGGAACGTACTGTGTTAATTGCCAACACTTCAAACATGCCGGTAGCAGCCCGTGAAGCTTCTGTTTATACAGGGATCACAATTGCTGAATACTTCCGTGACATGGGTTACTCAGTAGCGATTATGGCCGATTCAACTTCTCGTTGGGCGGAAGCACTTCGTGAAATGTCTGGTCGTCTAGAAGAGATGCCTGGTGACGAAGGTTACCCAGCTTACCTAGGTTCTCGTATTGCAGAATACTATGAGCGTGCAGGTATCGTCCGTACTTTAGGTAGCGAAGGCCGTACAGGTTCAGTTACAGCGGTAGGTGCCGTGTCGCCTCCAGGTGGGGATACATCTGAGCCGGTTACACAAAATACCTTACGAGTTGTAAAAGTATTCTGGTCATTAGATGCCAACCTATCTCGTCAACGTCACTTCCCAGCCATTAACTGGTTAAGCTCATACTCATTGTATGATTCAGAAATCTACAAGGGTGTAGCGGAAGAATTAGGTGTTGAATGGGGTCAATGGGTACAAAAAGCCATGAATATCTTAACTGAAGAAGACAGCTTACAAGAAGTTGTACAATTGGTTGGTATTGATGCTTTATCTGAAAAAGATAAAATGACCCTACTAATCGCAGCCATGATTCGTGAAGGTTACTTACAGCAAAATGCCTTTGATGAAGTAGATACAACAACTTCAGCGAAGAAACAAGAGAAAATGTTATTCAACATTTTAACCTTCGACCAAGAAGCGCGCCAAGCAATGGAAAAGGGTACTTACTACCAAGAAATTGCTGACAACACTGTCGACTTACGCGAAAAAATCGTGCGTTCTAAATTTATCCCAGAAGATCAATTAGACCGCATTGACGCTATCAACAATGAAATTAAAGAAGCTATGACAGAAATATTGAAAGGAGGCAGCTACGCATAATGTTAAAAGAGTATAAATCTATCTCCGACGTTTATGGTCCCCTAATGATTGTAGAAGACGTTGAAGGCATTAGTTTTGATGAGTTAGTAGAAGTACAATTACAAACTGGTGAAAAACGTCTAGGACAAGTGCTTCAAGTAGAAGAAAGTCGCGCAGTCGTACAGATCTATGGTGGTGGTTCTGGTATTAACTTACAAGACACTAAAGTGCGCTTCCAAGGACATCCACTTGAATTCGGCGTGTCTGAAGACATGATTGGTCGTGTATTCGATGGACTTGGTAACATCAACGATAACGGTCCAGAAATCATCGCTGACGAAAGCCGTGACATCAATGGGCAAGCCATTAACCCAATGGCTCGTGACTACCCGGATGAGTTTATTCAAACTGGAATCTCAACAATTGACCACTTAAACACCTTAGTTCGTGGGCAAAAACTACCCGTATTCTCTGGTTCAGGTTTACCGCATAAAGAGCTTGCTGCCCAAATCGCACGTCAAGCCACTGTGCTAGGTGACGACGATCAATTCGCCGTTGTCTTTGCAGCAATGGGGGTAACTTTTGAAGAGGCTGAATACTTCATGGAATCATTCCGTGAAACAGGTGCCATCGACCGCTCTGTTTTGTTCATCAACTTAGCGGATGATCCTTCAATCGAACGTTTAGCAACACCAAAAATTGCCTTAACAGCAGCAGAATACTTAGCCTACGAAAAAGACATGCAAGTATTGGTTATCATGACTGACATGACTAACTACTGTGAAGCCTTACGTGAAGTATCTGCAGCCCGCCGTGAAGTACCAGGACGTCGTGGTTATCCAGGTTACTTATATACAAACCTTTCTACATTATATGAACGTGCTGGCCGTATCAAAGGCTCTAAAGGTTCTGTAACGCAGATTCCAATCCTGTCTATGCCAGAGGATGACATTACCCATCCAATTCCTGACTTAACAGGTTATATTACCGAAGGGCAAATTATCTTAGACCGTGACCTTGATGCACGTGGTATTGAGCCACCAATCAACGTATTGCCATCACTTTCTCGTCTAAAAGATAAAGGTACCGGTGAAGGTAAAACACGTAAAGACCACGCTGCAACCATGAACCAACTATTTGCTGCTTATGCGAAAGGTAAACAAGCCAAAGAATTATCTCAAGTATTGGGTGAATCAGCCCTATCTGAAACAGATAAGAAATACGTAGAATTTACCACAGCATTTGAAGACAAATACGTTGATCAAGGTTTTGAGTACAACCGTACGATTGAAGAAACCTTAGATCTTGCTTGGGAATTACTAGCGATCTTGCCTCGTACAGAATTAACACGTATTAAAGATGATTTAATCGATACATACATGCCTTCAACTGAAGGAGAGTGATTTTAAATGGCAAATGCGCTAAATGTCAAACCAACACGGATGGAACTGAGCACATTAAAAGACCGTTTAAAAGTTGCTCAAAATGGTTATGACTTACTAAAAGATAAGCAAGATGAATTGATGCGTCAGTTTATTGAATTGATCAAAGAAAATAACCGCTTGCGCAATGAAGTAGAAGATGAATTGTCGGGTGCCTTAGGTAATTTTGTATTGGCCTCATCATCAATGAATGACGCCTTTATGGAAGAAATCGTGGCCTTACCGACTAAACAGGTCAACTTAGAAATTGCCAAGAAAAATATCATGAGCGTTGACGTACCTAAGATGTCATTTTCATACGACGATGACAATCAAAACAGCGACAACGAAGTGAAATACGGTTACCTAAACACATCTAGTGAATTAGACGATGCCATCGAAGTCTTGAACGATGTCATGCCTAAGCTGTTAAAATTGAGCGAAATTGAAAAAACGTGTCAATTAATGGCAACGGAAATTGAATCCACAAGACGTCGAGTAAACGCCTTAGAATACCGAATGATTCCAAACATCAAGGAAACCATCAAGTATATCCAAATGAAACTAGACGAAAACGAACGAGCATCAATCACCCGGATGATAAAAGTAAAAGACATGGGTTAATAATAGGATGTGAGAGTCGACGCCAAGACAGGAAACGTTGGAAGATTAGCGATGAAGATGACGCAGTCAGGTACAACCTAATCTGAAACGCAGTCCTCCCTGGAGGCTTGAACCCGACTAAGGGTGTGAGGCGCTATGTTTGCAACATTAGCCAGTCTAATTGTAATCTTATGTAGCTTTCGACTTGCACTTACTTATCATTCAAATAGTTTTCAAAGCGAGAGATCAAATCAATTAAAATAATTGGTTTGGTCTCTTTTTCATATATGACCATTCTTTGGAAGGTTTCGTAATATGGAAGAAGTCCTTTACAAAGCTCCCTTAAAAATGGTATAATTAAATTTGCCGAAAGGCCTTGCGGCAAGGGTAGAGATGTGAACCGGGTCAGATGGGGAACCAAGCAGCTCTAAGCATTGTCTATCCTGTGCTGTAAGTTAGTATAAATTTAAACGGCTAAACGCCAAACGCCAAGTGTGTCCATTCACGCTTGGCGTTTTTTTATGGCCAATTTTAGAAAATTTGTATGCCGTACCCAAATAAGGCAACAGCAATCAGAAAGAGGATAACTGGCAAAATGCGTGTGATAAAAAAGTCCATCCAGCCCGCAATTTGTGTATAAATTGTCGTTAAGCGGCTTTTAAAGAATAGGGACATTAAAAATAAGCCGTACATAGGTAATACAAACAAGACAAAGGAGTAAAAGGCCAGGAGTAACGTTGCTTGTAGATCGGTAATCGATATAGTTGCATAGTAACTAAGTAAGGCTAAATATGGCGCTATTGAAGAGATTTCGGCTAGACAAGAGGCAATACCCAGCATGATCAATGCGCCAGCTGATAAGTGCGTTTCTTCTGCTTGGGTAACGGCTTTCTTTTGCACCTCTTCCTGGCTTGTTGCAGGTTGGTCTTTATTCAAGTGGGTATAGGTTAAATAAGCGATGATCAAAAGACTGGCTGCCAACGCTAGGTAACGCCATGTGTATAGATAATGGTGGTTTACCCAATTGAAGGCTTGGAAAATCCAATCAGAGAAACCAAAGTAGAAGGCTAAACCGATTAAAAAGTTTCCCAGACCAATGGGGAAGATAAAATACAAAATATGATATGGGGATTTAATTTTAGATTGTAAAATGAATTGCTGGGTGAGCGCAAAGGGATTAATGCCATCGATTAAGCCAGCAATTAAGGTCGTTGTAAAGACTGCAAACATGATTTCCCTCCTAAAAAAAACCGGATAGACATCCAAGCAGCACACCTTCAATTTGAAGGGCCTATGTGCACTAGATACCTATCCGGCGATAGTCGTTTTTATTAATGTGTCACTATCCTATCAAAATGGGGATAGGTTGGCAAGGTTTTTAAGCTAGTTAGATAGTTTTGATAGGGAAGATAAGTAGAAAAATACTTTCTTTGAAACTATTCCTGACTAGGGAATAAGAGTTAAATTAAAATCAAAAATACCTTGTTAATATTAATATTAATTCATACAATATATAGAAGGGATTATAACAATACTAACCAAAAATTAGTGAAATCGACTTATTCTGAGGTGAATTAATTTGGATATTACAAATTCTGAATATAATGAAATAAAAAATTGGATTATGACGCAATTTAGAGAACATCGAAATTGGGATGACGTACGAAATATAAAAATTTATGAAGATCTTCCAATTGATTTTGCAATGAAAGTTGATATAGTTGGAAAAAATAATAGCTTGAAAGGCTTAACAGAGCCTATTTGGTATCAACTGATTGAAAACCAAATAGAATTATATGAATCCACCCAGGTAATCAAACTTGATAGTGACATAAAGAGTGAAGCAAGTATTTCTAATGAAAGAGCCTCTGCTTGGCAACTATATAGAAAAGGGTTAGAAGGAAAAGGGTTTTCTGTAAAATCAATTTACTCAATCGAAAAATCCTCAATTGAAATTTTACGTTCACTTAGTATGGATAATGTACAAAGTGATGAGTTACCTGTTAAAGGTCTGGTTGTTGGTAATGTACAATCAGGTAAGACCGCTAATATGGCTGGTTTGATGGCTATGGCAGCAGATTTAGGCTTCAACTATTTTATTGTATTATCGGGAGTAATAGAGAATTTGAGACAACAAACGTCTGCTCGTTTGTATAAAGATATGACCTATTCTGGTCGTGGGAATCTTCATTGGATCCAAGTGGATAACCCTTCTATTAGCTCTCGAGCAGTTGGCCAGGATATCAGTAACTTTAATTTAGGTGAAGGTGATAAAGATCGTTACTTTACTGTAGCATTAAAAAACAGTAGTAGATTAAAAAAACTCTTCCAGTGGCTAACTCAAGATAAAAATAAAGCCAAACAATTGAAAATCTTAATTATAGACGATGAAGCAGATCAGGCTAGTATTAATACTAAGAAAATAGAAGAAGAAGATAGCACTCGTATTAATCAATTAATTCGTGATATCGTCGATTTTAAAGGGTTTAAAGCAATGAACTATATAGCTTATACAGCCACTCCTTTTGCGAATATTCTGAACGATACGCACGAAGATTCATTATATCCAAAAGATTTTATAACTTTGTTAGAGCCGTCTGAAGATTACATTGGTCCGCAGGAAATATTTGGTTTAACGGAACCGGATACTAGTCCTAAAATACCTATCTACCGTAGGGTAAATAATGCTGACCGCAACGTGGTGAGAGACATTCAGAAAGGGAAAACCACTGATGATTTGCCAGAAAGTTTTATTCAATCAATCCATTGGTTCTTGATTTCAGTTGCTGCTATGCGCGAGTTAAATTATAGAAAGCCTATATCAATGTTGGTCCATACAAGCTTCCAAACGGATCATCATCAAATTGTGTCAGATAAGATTAGTGAGTATTTACGCTATTTGCAGAAAAATTTTGAACAAATATTACCTTCTATAAAAGATTTATATCTAAATGAGCAAGATGAATTTAGTAGAGATTCTTTTTTGAAAGAAATGAAGGATTATTCTGCAAAAGAAAAAGTACCAGAGTATCCAAGTTGGCATTTAGTGGAAAAACAATTAATTAAAATTTTTACATTACCGGAAATAGATTACGTATCGAATATCCCAATTGGAGAGCTAGGCGAGCCTATTTATCATAATGGAATTCATATAGCGATTGATAATAGTCGGGCTGTTGCTAGTGATCAGATTATCAGGTTAGTGTATCCAGAACGCGAGCAGGATATTGCCCCCGCATTTATTGTTGTTGGTGGAAACACATTATCTAGAGGGTTAACATTAGAGGGGCTTACAACAACGTATTTCTTAAGGTCAACAAGTCAAGCCGATACTTTAATGCAAATGGGACGATGGTTTGGCTATAGAAAGGGATACGAAATCTTCCCACGAGTATGGCTAGATCATCAATCCTGTGATAGATTTATCTTTTTATCACAAATGGATGAAGAGCTGAAGGAAGAAATAAAGGATTTTGCTGAGCGAGGTCAGACGCCATCTGATTATGCACCAGCAGTAAAATATTCGCCTGATAGAGAGTTAATTAAGGTAACAGCTAATAATAAAATGCAATCAGCGCGACCTATAGAATTTGATTTTGCAGGATTTAATTCTCAAACAACGTACTTTGAAAATAGTGAAGAAATATTAGTGCATAATTTAGAAGAAACCAAAAATTTTCTGAACTCATTAGATTCACCCAAGTTAAATTCCAAGTATATGATATGGCGTGACGTTGAAATTGATTTAGTTAAAGACTTCTTACAAAAATATGAAGTTTACCCGAATGCAACAAAAATGGCTAGTCTTCCAGCATTGATTGAATGGGCTGAGACGAATAAAGTTGCTATTGATAAATGGTCGGTTGTATTTGTTTCAAAAGGAGTAGTCGAAGAAACTAAGATACAAGATACCAACGAATCAAATTATTGGAATATTCATGGTTATAGTCCAAGTAGTATTACGCGTTCAAAATTGGTTGATTTACGTAATGGCGAAGTAGCGGGAATTGGTGTTCTTAGAAGCCCATCTGACTTACTTTCTGATATTGATAAAGATTTACCAGAAAAAGAACGAAAAGATGTAAAAATAAAAACAATTAAGAATTTAAGAGAATTGCACGGGTACGGTAGTGTTCCTCAACTGTTAATCTATAAGGTTGATAAAAATAGTACCCCAACTAATTTCAAAAAAGAAAATAAAGAATCTAGTCAGAGATCTCCTTTAGATTTTAAAGAAGATATTATAGGGATAAATATTATGTTACCGGGTAAGACCGTGAATGGAGTACATGTAAAAAGAATTTCTGCCAAATTAAAAATTAAAGATGACTTAATTGATGAAGAACATGAGGAGGTATTGGATTAGTGGATTTGAAAATTGCTTATAATGACCCTCAAGGGATGTCCCAAGATGGAGATGCTATATTAAGATCGCTTCAAAATAAAAGCTTACCAATGATTGATTTGATGGTGAGAGAGTCTATTCAGAATAGTCTAGACGCAACTCTTCAAAATCAAATAGAAACCAAAGTGGATTTTTCAGTAGGAAAATTTGAATCAGAGCAGTTATCTGTTCATTTTGAAGAAATTCAAGACATTTTAAATACTAAGTATTTAGGAAGTAATACCTTTATTTCGGTGAGCGATAAAAATACTAGTGGCTTAACAGGTGACTTCCGAACCACTGATAGTGATACCTTAAATAAAAGTAACTTTCAAAAATTAGTATTTGGTATCGGGAAAAATCAAGAAAAGGATGGAGCAGGAGGAAGTTGGGGATTAGGTAAAACATCATATTTCCGTATGGGTGTTGGAATTGTAATTTACTATACTCGGGTTAAATTAGAGATAGGATATGAAGAGAGACTAATTGTTTCGCTAATTGAAAGTCCAAAAAATGATAATAGATTACTTCCTCAAAGTGGCCGTGGTATTGCTTGGTGGGGTGAGTTTTCTGAAGAGGATAGCGATATTATCTATCCGATAACTAATTCTAATAAAATTCGGAAAATTTTAGATATTTTTGGATTGCAACAATACACGGATGATGAGACAGGTACGTTGATTATAGTTCCATACATAAAGGAAAATGTTAACGAAGCCAAAGATATTGAAGATAATAGCAATTTTTGGGAGGATGATGTGTCTTCTAAAATTGAAATGGCAGTTCAGAGATGGTACAGTCCTCGAATTTGGAACAATAGTTATCAAGACTATACAGAAAACTCATTGCTAAATTGTACAGTTAATAATACTCCAATTATCACTATGGAACCTACTTTCAGTGTGATACAAAAACTATATACTTCTGCAGTTAATCAAAAATCGGCTGATGAGAAAATTACTGTTTCACCAATCAAATTACCTAGAACAGGTATGGAAAAAAATGATATTCCTATTGGATATTTAGCCTTTGGAGAATTTGACCGAGATGATTTTAGAATGACGCCTCCAAATAATAAGCCTTCTCCGATGAAATATATAGGTGATTTGAATAATAATGAGAGTGATGCTATCAGTAAGAAGAAATCTGTTATTGCCTACACTAGAAAGCCAGGGATGATTGTAGAGTATAGTGTGGATGGTGAATGGGTGCCACAAAATTTATCTATAGATGATGACCATATATTATTTGGTGTTTTCGTTCCCAACTCTAATGGTAGCTTGCATGAAAGCTATCAAGAAAAAGGCTACATAAATCTAGAACAATATCTTAGAGCAGTAGAAAATGCGGATCATGCAAATTGGATTGATGAAGATGGCATTACTCTTGTTCAAAGAATTAAAAAATATAGTAGTAATTCTATTAATGAGTATTATCAAGAAAATACAGGACAGAGGTATTCTTCAGCGGTTGCGGGTTTGTCTCGGAAATTTGGCCAACTAATGATGCCACCCAAAAACTTTGGTAAAGCATCCACTGTACAAAATAAGTCGAAAACAAATAATCAAGCGAAAAGTAAAAATAGATTATCCGATATCGTGGTAGTTTCAACGCAACTTTTAGAAGAAGGTATCGCGGAAGTGAGATTTAAGATTTCAATCAAACAAAAAAATACTAGTAAATTATTTGTTAATTTAAATATCCAGGATGGGTATATGACTAAAGCTGATTGGGAGCATAATATGGGAAATCAAATACCGTTTCCTATACGAATAAAAGATATGATTTTATTAGAAGTTTCAGGCGATCAATTGAATGAGTCGGTTCAAGAATTTGAAGACGACAACTTAGAATTTTATTTTGATGAGAAGGATGGGGAATACATAGAAATTGAAACTAAATTATCCACAGGTGTTCAAATAGAGGGTAATTTAATTTTAGAATTCTACAATAAGGATTATTTACCTTCTTTAGCTATTAAGACGAGTAACAAGTGATAGGAGGGTATAAATGAGTCAATTAAATAATCAAATAGCTTTATATAGTAAATTAACTGAGCGACTTGCTGAAGAGGTAGGTATACATTTTGCTACTCCAGTTTTTTCTTACTCTAATCAGGGAGAAACAATTTATATAGAAGTTGAAGAAAATTTTGACAACATCTTGACTATAAATGAATTTGATAGTGAATGGTCTCCTATAGAAGACAATCTAGAGATTCAACAGAAATGTGTATTCAATAATCCTTCAAAATTATATGGAATTCATGGATTAACTTTAGAAGAGAATTTAATTGGTTTAGCAGTGCATATTCATTCGAAAAAATCTAATTTTCAAAAAACTATACCAATTAGCGCTATTCCAAACACTAGTGTACCGTTTACAATCGATTTTTCAGAAAATTTTATGCCAAGTAGTTTACGTGGAGATGTTAATCTAGATTTCTTTATTTATTTAGCTGAACTTTCAGAAATTAATCCATCACAAGCTTCAACTGTAGGGACGGTGCTTAATAATGAATTTTTAAATGCTATTACTATTGTAACGGATGGCGATGGCTCAGTATTCCCTATGAGTGAATTTGAAGATAAAAAAGGTCCATTGTGGAAGATTGAAAAATATTGGATTGAACCTAATATCGATACTTTCGACATCTCAAACGTTAACTTAATGTTGAATATTTCACATCCACTGTTTGATACTATTAAAAATGGTAAACAAAGGGTTAGTAGCTTAATGATGACCGATATAATGGTGCAAGCAATGACTGCCATAATTCAGGAAGTGATTATAGGCCAAGGATATTCTGTTGAATCCGATGATGTTTTACCAAATAGTATTCTAGCGGTAGTGCAATATTGGGTATCAACTTATGAAATAGATGTAACTTCGTTGTTAAGCATAGCTAATACAATGAGGGAGTATTGGCATGTAGAACCTGATACGGAGGTAGAATAGTATGATTAATTGGGATAATGTACGTTATAATCCAGGTATAGCTAAAGAAGATTTTACTAAACTGTCTTTGGGTAATAATTTTTATGTAGCAACTAATATATCTGAAGATTTTTTAGAATTGAGGGAAAAGCTAATCGAAGCTCGAGATGTTATTTACGATAGACACGAGCTAGACTATGCTGACAAATTAGATTATAAATTTGATCTGTTATATGGGTTAAAGATTTACGAAATTCTGAATGAAAAAATTGGCTTTACGAATAGGGTGGCAACTGATGATAATATTTGGAGGTTTCTTTCGATTCGTTTGATTCCCGATGTAGTGCACGCACGTTGGGGGTTAAATGAAGACAGGTATTTCAAATCCCACCGTAGAATTTGGTTAAAAACAATATGGTGGTACATTCATCTTTCTTGGACAGGTGACGTTAAGTCAACTTACGAGTTGTTAAAATCTAATACAACTGATACCATAGCACAATTACTTGAACGACCAGGAATAGGATATAATATTGATTTATATCGAGAGATTATGCTCCAATATTCGACTCATAATGATTCAACTAGAAATATGTTTCGAAGGGTGCTTAAATTAAATATCGCAAAACTTCCTACCATTACGCCGGAACTGGTTGATGGAGGAATACAACATTATGTCAGTGATTTATATCGGTTGGTGACCTTAAATGATAACCAGTAATTTGTATCAAAGGATTATTAGAAAAGAAGGACAGAAAGCTGCTAAATTAAGAATTATTAGTGGGTACGTTTCTAGTGGCTTTTTATATCGTGTAAGTCAAGATTTTCCGAATCTTGAAATTGAGGTATTTATAGGAATGGCAAAAGAAGGAATAAGCTATCAAAATCACAATAACTTTAAAGTGTTAAGTGAGGATAAACTTATTTCAGTGTACTACCAAGTAAAGGGCATTCCAACTCATATAAAATTATATGAATTTAGTAGTAATAATGAAATAAACACCTATGTTGGGTCCGCAAATTTTTCAGAAAATGGATTTATTAAACAACGAGAGTTGCTAACTAAAATAAATACCAATAAAAATGATAAATTATTCGAGCAGATTGCTCAGTTATCGTTAAAGTGCACAGATTTTAATGTTCTTAGTAATATTCCACTTTTCGAAGATGATAGAGAGAAAGAATTAACGTCCCAGTTAACTAGAAATGCAGACGTATTATCCCTTAGTAGAAATGAAAAAGGAGATGGTTCTGAAGTACCCTCTCAAAGTAAAAAAAGTACAGGTAAAAGCTATTCGGAAAGTAAACGGGATAACAAATCTAATCAGTTAGATGAAGATACTATGACTTTCTTTCATCAAAAACATTTGGCTATTTTAAGAGGCCAAAAGGACCTTGATTACTATGATACGTTTTATGTAAATATTATGGGGATTAGTGTAAGTAAATGGCAAAACACAGGTATAAATGCTATTTTTCAAGGAAAGCAATCTGTATTGCTAGAGAACCAAGGGTTACCTTTTTATAAGGTATTTCCTGAAGATAATATTTTTGAGATTTATGCAGATAATAGTAAAGTTTATCAAGCGCGTCTAACAGGTATAAATAAAAACGAGCTATCTTTAATCGATGAAGAATTTTATGACTACGTTAGAGAGCATATGGATATCACAGACCATAGACCAATTACTAGGGCTGATATTGAAAAGAATAATCTATCAACGGTCAAATTTGAGCGGATTGATAAGACTACTTATTTGATGGAAATGTAAAATAGATTGTAAAATATAGAAAGAAAAAGAGGTGATAATTTGCTAAAAGTAATAGAGTCGTTTGCAGGAATCGGAAGTCAATCTCAAGCCTTAGAAAATTTAGGAATAGATTTTGATATAGTTGCCACTTTAGAATGGGAAATTGGTGCTATATTTGCTTACGACATTTTGCATAACGGACCACAAGACTTATCACCATATAGATTCCATAATCGAGAATCGCTTATTGAGAAATTGAGAGAATATAGTTTGTCAAACGATGGTAAAGAACCTATAACGGATAGAGCGTTAAGTTCAATGAGTGTGCAACACTTGAAAGCTGTTTTATGTGCAATAGAAAGAAATAATAATTTGGTAGATATTACAAAGGTTCATGGAGAACAGCTACCTGATGCAGATGTATTAACTTATTCTTTCCCCTGCCAAGATTTATCTATAAGTGGACATTGGCACCATAATTCAGGTGGGATAGATAGAGATGCTAATAATAGATCCACACTATTATGGGAAGTTGAGCGACTGCTGAAGGAATATGTTGAAGTTGAGAAAGACTTACCATCATTTTTATTAATGGAGAATGTAAGTAATATATTATCATCTAAACATATAGGTAACTTTAGAGAATGGCAAAACTTTCTTGAAGGTCTTGGATATGTGAATCAAGTATATACTTTAGATGCTCGTAATTTCAATGTGCCCCAATCAAGAGTGAGAACTTATATGATAAGTGTATTAGCTCATGATTCTATGAATGCGAAAGCAATCACTCAGTATTTTGAAGATAATAATCTCGAAGAAGTTAAAGTAGACTTTAGCAGCCTTCGACCAATGAGCGACTACCTACGTTTAGACTATTCAAATCCAGTTTATCGCAACGAAGCTATCCAAAGTACGCCGATTTTTACGCCTTCAAGACAGAAAATATATGAGCAAAATCCAATATTAGCTATTGGTTCAAGGGCGAAATCTGGAATCTGGGCTAGAACTGTAACAACAAAGCAGGATAGAAATCCCAATTCAGGGATTGTGGCATATGGCGATGAAAAGTTAACCGATGTCAATCATAATTATAGAAACCTAACCGCGAGAGAGTGTTTCCTATTGATGGGATTTGATGAAGACAAATACGATAGAATGATGGAAAGTAATTTCAAAGTTCGTTCAAATAGAAATATGTTAAATCAAGCGAAATTGATTCAGTTGGCAGGGAACAGTATTGTAGTTCAAGTATTAGAACAAATTTTTGCACAAATTAGTGAAATTAAAGATAAGTATTTAACAGAAAGTAGCAAAGTAACATTTGTAACAACTCATGAAATACAAGTATCGGCTACTTAAATTAAAGTTAAAAGTAATTATTTGAAATCAAACTTCTCAAAGTAGATTCTTTGAGAAGTTTTTTATTTTGGGCAGTTTATACCGAACGTATGTGCTATAATTAAAACATATAAAATAGAAATGGGTGAGCTACATGACAAATTCTGTAAGTTCTTCAACACAGGGTAAGCGTACAATTGACGCTTTTTTCTCTGGTGTAGGAGGAATTGAGCTAGGTTTTGAAAATACTGGCAAGTTCAGAGTGGTGTACGCAAATGAATTTGATAAAAATGCAACGATTACTTATAAAGAGAATTATCCAAATGTAAATCTGGATAGTCGAGATATACATGATGTTACCGAAAATTTGGACGATGTTCCGAATGCTGATATAGTGGTTGGAGGATTTCCTTGCCAAGCTTTTTCTATCGCGGGATATCGAAAAGGTTTTGAGGATGAACGTGGTGATTTATTCTTTGAATTGCTAAAAGTCATTAAAGAAAAACAGCCGGAAGCTGTAATGATTGAGAATGTTAAAAACATGGTCTCGCATGATCATGGGAATACTTTCAAGGTCATTCGTGAAGCACTTGTGATGAGTGGTTACAACATTAAGTGGAAGGTATTGAATGGTAAAGACTATGGAAATATCCCTCAAAATAGGGAACGTATCTATGTGGTTGGGTTCAAATCAAAAGCTGCATATGATCATTTCGAATTTCCGGAAAAAATTGATTTGGAACGGGGGTTAGATTCCGTCATTGATTTCGCGCTTGAGACGGAAGAGCGTTATTATTATTCTGAAGAAAAAACACCGTTTTGGGATGAGTTAGCACCAAAAGTAGTTTCGCAGGATACTGTCTACCAGTGGCGGAGACAATACGTTCGGGAAAATAAATCTGGTGTAGTACCAACGCTAACTGCCAATATGGGTACTGGGGGACATAACGTTCCTTTAATACTGACAGATGATGGTCGAATCAGAAAGTTAACGCCAAAGGAAACATTTAATGTTCAAGGATTCCCTGAATCATTTAAGTTACCTGAAATATCAAATGGGCAATTATATAAACAAGCTGGAAATAGTGTTGTTGTTCCTGTAATTGAAAGAATTGCGAATAACATTGATTCAGCACTAACTTATGCAGATGAAGTGCAGGAATCGAATATTAGCCAAGAAGGTTTATACTCTATCATGTATACGTGCATGAATGGTCGTTTCTCGGGACAATCAGAATTAATTAAAACAGTGGATAGTATTGAAGCGTTAGAACAATTTGCTTCTGAAAATGAAATTGAGTTTCTAGGACATGAAGACTATTTACGACAAGTCCAAAAAAATAAAAATATGGTTTTCTATAGTTATGAGTAATATTTCATACTAATTCAAATTTGGAAATTAGTGTTTTGTAGATATTGGATGGTTAAGGCTTATGAGGAGACGAATATGTGGGAATTATTGAACGACAATGATAAAGATAATTACAGACTATTGATGACCAATTTTGCTAGTCTGAGTGAAGCTTTTTCTCAAAAAGCAAGCGATGAAGAAGCAGTGGCCCCGATAGTGAATTCTAAGTTTCAAGAAACCGCATTTCAAAAAGCTTTCAATGCAGTTGCAGAAGATATTGCAAACACTAGTTTTGATGCTTCAATAAATTTGTCTGATGGTCAGAAATTTCTAGTAGGTATAAAGTCCTTTGGTATTACCTCGGGAGATCAAAAAATTGCTCAATTTAAAGCGATTAGTCGTGAAGATAATTGGGATAGCTTAATTAATAAAGCGATAGCTAATTTAAGATATATACCTAGAGAAGACAGCGATAATGACGTTGATCCTAAAAACTATGAAGAACACTATTTAGCATTAGCCCAAAAAATTGCTGAAGTAAGAAATGATCGTATTGCCTCATCTAAAGCCCTAGCAAAAGGTTTCGATGGGAGCGCCGATGATATAGAAATGATATATCATGTCCTAATGCCAACTAAAAAAGGGACTACGCCTAAAATTTATGTGGGTGAAACTAATTATGCGCCCATTGATATAGAAAATATAAAAATTTTAGATCCTATGAACAAACCACAAAATTTTAAGTTTACAGATGGTATTCATGTGTATAAATATACTTCTGCAGACTCTCAACTATTGATGGCTTTCAATAATCGTGAAATAGTTGTAGATTCCTGGGATGTTGAGTATGTAGATAATGCTTTTAAATTCTTTCAAAATTTGCATATGTATGCTTTTGAAGAAGAAGTTGACGTTCAACCAACAGAATCAGTTTCGTGGATGATTCCAAATATGAATGGTAAAGTTGAAGAAAATTCTGGTTACAACGCCTTTGATGGTGGGCCAAAAATGAGTAAGCAAGATAACTATAGAGAACATAGAATTGAAAAACTTATTCAAAAATTCCAAGGTAACATCCCTATAACTGAATTGAATTTTATTCGCCGGGCGCTAGAATTTATTCTATTGTCAGACCATAAAACGGCAGATGAAAAGGCCGAAATGAAAAAGAAACGGTCTGATTTAAAAGATTTGGTTATTCACTTAGGAAATGACGAACTAAAGAAAGACATTTTTTCAATCGTATATCGTCCAGTAAGTGAGATGTATATTCCAATTCCAAATTCAAAAACTTTCCATCTTGAGAATCCTGATTTCTTCGGTAAGTCTATTGGGACATTTAAAGGTAATTCAAGTAAATTAGCTTTGCCAAAGGAAGAGAGAACTTTTACTTTGGAATTTCTACCGAGTGGTAATCAAATTGAAGCCTATATTAATCAAGACAACGGGAAAAGTATTCAATCAATAGCTAATCAAGGTATTCTTGGTGAGTGGATTTTAAGAGAAGTATTTCAATTAGATGAATATGAACCATTAACAGATAAACGTTTAAATGAATTAGGCATTAATGCAGTTCGTTTATCAAAATACGAAAAGAATCCCAAAGTTATTTATTTTGAATTTATTTGGATAGATGAGAATAAACCACCTAAAGATGCAATTGGGTGGGTAAGTAACGTTAATCACAAAAATTAAAACATAATAAACCTAAAAGACCGTAGACTTCAAGTTGATTTCAATTGAAGTCTACGGTCTTTGGCTTACGTATAAAGAAAGATCAAAAACCGGATAACGAGTGTTCACATGACAGCTTGAAGTAGCTCAATGAGAGGACTGGCTATCCGGTTCTGATTAAATTAAAGTGCAGTAGTCATTTTTCAAGGATTAATTAAATGCTATCAAACCAATCTTACTAATGTCGGCAACCACATGGAGATGGCTGAAATGTAAGTAATGGATAACAATCCAACTTCCGTTAGGGATAATTCGTTATTTTCAACACTATCGATAACGACAGATTGGATGACTGTATAGACTTCACTAAAGTCCGTAGCTGTAGCAGAACCGCCAAGTAATTTCATCATGGTCACATTGGTTGATAATTGTTAGACACGAATTTTCTTCCCAGCTAAATCAGACACCTTTTCGATTGGCGTATCTTTCACGTAAAAGTTACATGTACCTGCATCTAACCATGCTTTAGTTACAAAACCTGACTCAGCTGTTCCATTAAAAATAGCATCAACAACACATGTGTTATAGGTTATAATTTCGCTATTGTACTTAAAATATTCAAATTAATAGAAATATTTCCGAATAGAGAGATGCTAGATCGAATTTTTAAGGTAAGTGAAGTTGACGCTTTTATATAGTAGAAAACTGCTTTACTTATCAATTGTCCGCAAATGGTTTATCATGAAGGGGACGAACACACATACAAAAGGAGTGGATTGGATGAAAGCTTGGATACTCAATCAAGCAGGTGGCCCAGAAAATTTTGAACTGCAAGAAATCGACAGGCCGACAGCACAAGCGGGTGAGGCTCTAGTCAAGATCAAGGCAATTGGGATGAACCGCCATGATGTCATGTCTAGGAACAGTTTGAAGCCGGATGCCAGCCTTGAAGACCGGGTGATTGGGATTGAGATTGCTGGTGAAGTGGTAGATATTCATACAGACGGGACGGAATCCAGTCATGTTGCTATTGGAGACCATGTAGCGGGGATTATTACCCACGGAGCCTATGCCGAATACGCCCGCATCCCCCTCAGTCGTGCCATGGTTTTCCCTAAAGACACGCCATTCACAATAGCTGCCGCCATTCCAGAAGCCTTCATGACCGCCTACCAGACCATGTATTGGATCGGCGATTTGCATCAGGGTGAGCGGATCCTTGTCCATGCAGCGGGTTCTGGCGTTGGGACGGCGGCCATCCAATTGGCCAACCACCTGTCCAAGGCAGAAATCTTTGCCACTGCAGGCCGTCAAGATAAACTAGACCTAGCTAAAGAGTTAGGCGCTCAAAACACCATCAATTATAAGGAAGAAAATTTCGCCGACGTGATTTCTGAAGCCACTGACAAAAGGGGTGTCGATGTCATTCTAGATTTCATTGGGGCGTCCTATGCTAATAAAAATGCGTCCGCTATCGGCCAAGACGGTCGCTGGGTTTTAATTGGGGTTCTTGGGGGTACAGTGGTCCCGGACTTTGATATGGGGCAATTGCTCTTTAAGCGGGTGAAGCTCCAAGGCACCTTGCTGTCACCACGGTCAGACGACTACAAGGCCCGCCTCGTAGCAGACGTCAATAAAGAAGTCGTGCCTTTAATTGCAGACGGTACTATTCAACCAGTGATTGACACAGTCATGGCTTTTGACCGCTTGCCAGAGGCCCATGAATATATGGAAGCCAATAAAAACTTAGGTAAAATCATTATCAGCTTGGAAGACTAAAGTTTCGTGATTTTATTGATGAAGTGATTTAGGGTGTTTGCCAGCAATCGGGGCGGATGCCCTTTTTTTATTAAAAATATATGAGAGTGTGGATTGCTTTATCTGTCAGTTTTGATACAATGGGGTTAATATTTATCATTATTTCTTAATGAATTAAAAGGAGCTGACAGGTATGGAAGAGTCGAAGATGCAGGAGATTGCGCAGTATTTGTATGATGCGGAGAAGAATAAGACGGCGATTGATAATGTGACGGAGGTGTTTAATGTTTCCTTCGATGAGCAGGAGGCCTACGATATTCAGGATTTGGTCGTGGCTTTGAAGAAAGAAACGGACGGGAAGACGGCAGCTTATAAGATTGGTTTGACGTCACCGGCTAAGATTAAACAGTTGAATATTGATCAGCCGGTTTATGCCCACATCTTTGAGTATATGATTTCTTATGACGGCGAGCCTTTGTCGATGGAACGGTTTATTCACCCGCGTATTGAGCCGGAAGTGACCATTGTCTTGAAGGAGGATATCTACCAAGAGAATGTGACTTTTGAAGAGGTCATGGATAAGATTGACTATGTCTATTCTTCTGTTGAAATAGTAGACTCTCGCTATCACGGTTTCCGCTTCTCCTTGGAAGATGTGGTTGCTGACAACACTTCTTGCCAGGGGGCTGTTTACTCAAATACCCACTTCAGCTTAGACCAAGTGGATATCTTGAATGAGAAGGCTGTCGTTTATATCAATGGTGAGAAGATTGATGAAGGGGTCGGGAAGGATGTAGCCAACCATCCAGCCAATGCGGTGGTCTTCCTAGCCAATGCCTTGTATAAGCGGGGTGTGAAATTAGAGGCCGGCGTGCCAATTATGACCGGTGGAATGACCAAGGCCAACAAGATTGAAATTGGCGATAAGGTCGAAGTGAAATTCGATACCATGGATGACATTACCTTTGAAGTAGTCGAATAAAGCAAAAGATAACCAGCTAGTGGGGTTCCTGAAACCTTTACTAGCTGGTTTTTTTGTGGTCTTTTCAAAAAAATAACAAGTTTCTTCTATATAATAGGTCATTTGATTGACACCTTATATAGAAGGAAACTTGTCGGTATTTCATATTCAATTAACGAAGAGACTTATTGCTTACTTCGCAACGGCTGCTTCAACTTGTTTTGGGACACGGTCTTGTTGGTCAGTGAATGGGATAAAGACATCGCGCGACGACTTCATAGCGTATTGGATGTTTTTCCCGTCTTCAGTATATTCAACCACGCGGTAGTATGGGTCATGGTAGAAGATAAAGCGGTAGTTGTTGGCTAGGGCTTCTGGCATCAAGTCTTGTTTGGCTGAAATCGAATCCATTGGGTAATCGTCTAGACCGCCGACCCAAAGTGGGTTTGTGTGGACGAAAGTAAGTAGGATATCCGCCATATGTAGCATGGTTTCGCCAGCTTGTTCAAGACGAATAATCGTATGACCTGGGCTGTGACCACCTGTAACTTCCATGGTAATCCCTTCAGCAATCGTAATGCTATCCGTAAAGGTTTCTACTTGCCCTTGGATTGCTTCCCAGTTTTCTTTCGGATAAGTATTTTTAGTCCGTGCATTCGGATGTTTTACCGCATCCCACTCGATATCAGAGATATAAATCGTGGCATTAGGGAAGGTTGATTGCCATTGATCATCTTCAAAGTAAGTCAAACCGCTAGCGTGGTCGTTATGCATATGAGTCATCATCACGACGTCAATATCTTCAGGTGTAATCCCCAGTGTTTCAAAGTCTTCTTGGATGCTACCTTCTTGTTGTAGCCCAACATTTCGTTTCCCTTTTTCATTGAATTTATCCAAGTTAAAGGAAGCATCAATGATGTAGTTTTTCCCTTGGTATTGGATGACAATCGGGTCACAAACCTCAGCTACTTGGTTTTTGTCATTATAAGGATAGTAGCGACCCCAAAGTGTTCTTGGTACTGGGCCGAAAATCGTGCCGCCATCTGTACCAATCATTGCGCCGTTCAACCAAGATAGTTTCATTTCGTGGAAAGTATATGTATCAATCATTATAAAAATCTCCTTTATATATGTGCTTTAGCTATTAGCTGGTTATCAGTTTTTAAATACGACTCATTTTTCAATTGTCAAAAGGGGTTTAGCCCTTAGCTGGTGTCACAGCCAATTAATAGTTACCTTCGATAATCATCGATATTCCTTGGCCACCCCCGATACACAAGGTAGCTAGACCATATTGAGATTGTCGTTTAATCATTTCATGAACCAGGGTGACTAAGATGCGAGCGCCGGATGCACCGATTGGGTGACCTAAGGCGATAGCCCCACCATTCACATTGACTTTCTCCATGTCTGCATCTAGGTCTTGTAATACACATAAGGCTTGAGCTGCAAAGGCTTCATTGGCTTCGATTAAGTCTATGTCTTTTATTGTTAATTGGGCTTTAGCTAGGGCCTTTTTGGTTGCTGGAATTGGACCAGTTCCCATGATTGATGGATCAACACCGGCACTTGCGAAAGCTTTAATCGTTGCCAGTGGTTTAGCACCGATAGCTTCAGCTTTTTCTTTTGACATCAAAACGATAGCTGCTGCACCGTCGTTAATACCTGAAGAGTTAGCTGCTGTAACCGTTCCACCGTCACGTTTGAATGCTGGTCTTAATTTGGCTAATGATTCTTGGGTAACACCAGCTCTTGGATATTCATCCGCTTCGATTTGGATATCGTCGCCGCGTCTTTGAGGCACAGCAACGGGTGTAATTTCATCTTTGAATTTATTGTCATTGATGGCGGCTTCCGCTTTTTGTTGGCTGGAAGCGGCTAGGGCATCTTGATCTTCTCTAGTGAATCCATATTTTTCAACAATGTTTTCTGCGGTAATGCCCATATGGTAGTTATTGAAGGCGTCGGTTAAACCGTCTTTAATCATGGTGTCGACCACTTTCTGGTCGCCCATTCGCATACCCCAACGTGCATCTTCAACAATGTAAGGCGCTTGGCTCATATTTTCGGTCCCGCCAGCAACCACGACGTCCGATTCGCCCACCATAATACTTTGAGCGGCAAGGGCGACAGCTTTCAAACCTGAACCGCAAACCTTATTGACAGCGAAAGCTGGTTTTTCTACAGGTATTCCGGCGGCAACTGCAACCTGACGGGCCACGTTTTGACCTAAACCTGCGCTTAAGACGTTACCGAAGATGACCTCATCTACTAGGGTTGGATCAATGTTGGCCTTAGCCATGGCACCTTGAACGGCTACCTTACCTAAGTCAACAGCGGAAATATTTTTAAATACGCCACCGAATGATCCGATGGGGGTTCTTTGTGCAGCTACGATTACGACATCTTGCATTTGAAAAACTCCTTTCGAGGGTTAAGTTGAGGTGAGACAAAAGTCGCTTAGAATATACGCGCTAGACCAAGAGTAGAACTATTACTGTAGGTAATTAGAGTATTTTGGGAAGCGTCGGATAATTCTGACTTTTGGAACCAGATATTGTGAGTCATATTAATCAAATTCACTTAAAAGCCGATCATCAGAAACAAAAAAGACTGCGAACCTTTTATGCGGCCCGCAGTCTTACTAGCTAAGAGCCCGCATTCACGAGAAATAGGACTCTTCCATATGTTGGAACAATCCTAGTTAGCTAATAATAATAATAAAGATGTATGTGTCTGGTGATCAGTAGAGGTCATTGACCAAGAGGTGTTGGTCATATTTGTAAAATCTGTATGCATTGCCATATTGGTCTCACTCCTTTGGTTTAAGTTAGTGCTATCTTATCATCATATTTTCATTTTAACAAGTCTTTCCCACATTTATTTTTAATTTAATGTCATTTTTGAAACATAAAAATTGGTTAATCTTATATGTATCAAGGGATTCGGTCAATTGTAATATTTTTGTAAATGAGACAATGATGAGATTTATGAGGGTGAGCTGAACCACTTTGTCAGCTGAAAACGAGTTGAAAACAAAAATTGTACATTTTGAAAGATGCTTATTTTGACAAAATATGCCCCTAAATTTGACCAAAAGATGTCAATTCCTTCATAAGAAGGCTAGAAAAAGTTGGTCACCCATTTTTTCAGAGATCCTTAGGACAATATCAAAAGGATTCGTTGGCAAATACTTTCTCTTGTTGCTTTTAATAAAATGAGATGGTAAGGTGACACCAATCGAAAAACTCATAAAGTTTTAATAAAAACAAAGTATCAATATTGGAGGAATGCATCATGGCACTAGAAAATGTAGATTTTGGAAACATCAATGAAATTCCCTACCGTCCATTACGCCCTGGAATCGATCAAGCCGTGTTCGCCATGTCAGGTGATGGCGTCAATGTAACAGTTAACCGAGTAGATAATGGCAACGACTTACGCCCACATACGCATGATGATCACCAACAAATCGCTTGGATCTTACAAGGTGAATGTGACTATTACGTTGACGGTGAGCCATTCCGCATGACAGCAGGCTCATGGGTAGTTGTGCCGAAGGGTGTTGAACATTACATTCATGTGTACGATTCGCCAGAAACAGTGGTGAACGTGGATATCTTCGCCCCAGCGCGTGAAGACTACAACGAAGCTTACAGCCAATTCTTGAAAGAACAAGGCTACCAAGGCTTTAACATAATTGACTAATTAGAAATAGAGACATTAGGACTGATTTGAATAGGACTAAAGACGGGAAAAGGATGATATAAATGGAAATGCGCAACCTTGTAAAAGAAAAAATTGCTGAAAAAGGCTATGCTATCGGTGCTTTTGTGGCATCAAGCTCTTCGTTAAATACGGAAATTTTAGGGGTCAATGGCTTCGACTTTGCTATGATTGACTTCGAACATGCTCAAACAAGCTTAGAAACAGCCTTAGACATGGTGCGTGCAGCCGAATTATACGGTACTGCCCCATATGCCCGTGTTTACAATCCTGAAGACGGTCCAATGATGGGTCGAATGTTGGATATCGGTTTGCATGGATTGATGATTCCAATGGTCAACACCAAAGCACAAGCGGAATTCGTGATTCAAAATACTAAAATGCCACCTATCGGTATCCGCGGTAAAGGGATTGGGCGTGGGCCACTTTGGGGTGCCTATGAAAACTATAACAAGGGTGAAGTAGACGAAAAATCCATGGTCATTGTGCAATGTGAGACCCCAGAAGCGGTTGAAAACGTTGAAGAAATCGTGAGTGTTGAAGGAATTGACTGTGTGTACATCGGTCGTCTTGACCTAGCGCATGCCATGGGTGTTGAAGACCCATCAACAAGTCCAGAACTTGAAGCCAATATCCAAAAAGTCCTTAAAGCATGTAAAGAAGCAGGTAAAATTCCAGGCATCTTTACAGCTAATGCACAAGATGCAATCAACCGAATTGAACAAGGATTCCAATTCGTCACGGTATTGAACGACTTGGCCTTCTTTCGTCAAGCAACCAAAACGAGAATTGATGACGTTCGAAAAGGGGTAGAAGGAGATGAATACCAAGTAGATGATGCGGTATTTTTAAAATAACAGCTATTTGGTATAGTTGATAAAAAAACAAGGTAAGCCATATTTTCATTAAAGGGCTTACCTTGTTTTTGCTTTTATAAGTTTTCTAATTTCGTTGCAGCTTCTTCCCAAGCGGTCATCACTTGGTCTAAGGCTTTTTCTGCTTCTTGAAGGGATTGATTTAATTCGTTTAATTTCTCAAAATCATCAAGAAATTCAGGTTTTGTCATATCCAATTGGATTTCTTCAATTTTGCCTTCTAAATCAGCCATTGCCTCTTCATGTTGGGTAATTTCACGCTGTAATTTTCGTTGTTCTCTTTGTTTCTCTTTAGATAGTTGAAAAGCCTGTTTCGTCTCGGAAGTGGGTTGAGTAGTTGTTTTTTCTACCTTTTCGTCGTTGTTTTCAGCTGCTAGTAAAGCAAGACGTTCTTCTTCTGACGCTTTTTTAGCCACATAATAATCATAGTCACCAAGATAAAGCGTGGAACCATCAGGATTAATTTCTAAAACAGAGGTAGCAATCCGGTTGATGAAGTACCTATCATGGCTGACAAATAATAGGGTACCATCATATTCGATCAAGGCATTCTCTAATACTTCTTTAGAATCAATATCCAAATGGTTGGTTGGTTCATCGAGAATCAGGAAATTATCATGTTCCAAAGCGAGTTTCGCCAATTCAAGTCGGGCTTTTTCCCCACCAGAAAGTGTTGCTACAGACTTGGTCACATCATTTCCAGTAAATAAGAAGGAGCCAAGAATAGTGCGAACATCTCGTTCCATCATGGATGGATGTTCGTCCCATAACTCGTGAAGTACATCTTTTTTTGAATTTAAATTACCTAATTCTTGGTCATAGTAACCAATTTGTAAGTGAGCGCCATATTCGATAGTGCCGCGTATAGCTGGAATTTGTTTAATAATTGTTTTGAGTAAGGTTGATTTACCTACACCATTTGGTCCAACAATTGCAATTGCTTCCTGCTTGCGTAGCTGGAATGAGATAGGTTCAGCCAAAACTTTATCTGGACTATACCCGACGGCTAAGTTATTGGTTTGTAAAACATCATTCCCAGAACTTTCAGCAACGGAGAACTGAATGCGTGCGGATTTTTCATCGTTTAATGGCTTTTCAATTTTGGTCATTTTCTCTAATTGCTTACGACGTGACTGTGCCATTTTTGTCGTTGAGGCGCGCACAATATTACGTGCTACATAGTCTTCTAATTTGGCGATCTCTTCTTGCTGCTTTTCGTAAGCTTTCATTTGCATGGTGAGACGCTGTGCCCGTTCTTTCAGGTAGAATGAATAATTCCCTTTATAATAATGGATACCTTGGTGCGCCATTTCATAAGTCTCATTGGTAACGGCATCTAAAAAATACCGGTCATGGGATACGATTAATAAGGCACCAGGATACTTTGGTAGATAGTTTTCAAGCCAAGTCAAAGTCTCGATATCTAGGTGGTTGGTTGGCTCATCTAGAATGAGTAAATCTTTTTTCTCGAGTAGGATTTTCGCTAAAGCAAGACGCGTTCGTTGACCTCCAGAAAGTGTTGAAATCTTACGGCTATAGTCTTCGTCAAAAAATTGGAAACCGTGTAATACCATGCGGATTTCAGATTCGTATCCGTACGCATTAAAGCGAATCAAGTCTTCTTGAAGTTTGTCATAGCGATTGAGCGCAACTTCATATGCCTCTGTATCTTGCATAAGTTCTTCATCTGCTAAGGCAAGCGCAGCGATTTCTGATTCCTTTATTAATTTGATTACAGGTTCAAATACGGAAACCATTTCTTCATAAATTGTTCGATCACCAGAGACGGCTGTGTGTTGGTCCATATAGGCGATGGTTGTTCCTTTAGTTAAGGAAACTTGACCGTTATCAGGTGCTTCAATATTGGCTAACATTTTTAATAGTGTCGACTTACCGGCACCATTACGGCCAACTAGTGCAATGCGGCTGTTGTGTTGGATAGTTATTTGTACGTTTTCAAATATAACTTCAACGCCATAGCGTCGAGCTAGATTTGAACCTTGTAATATGATCATAGTAGGCATGATCCTTTCATTTGATAGTCTTTATCATTTTACCACAAAAAAATTTGGGCATTTACTGGAAACGTTTTAGTAAATATTGCATTTTTTAACATAGTTCAAAATTAACAAAGTAATAACCCTTGTGTTAATTTCACAAACTTGTTATACTGTTTAAGAAATTATTTTCTAAAATAGGAAAGAGGACTGAACATGCGTAAAATACCCAAAGCAACAGCCAGAAGATTACCACTATACCATCGCTACCTGCGTGTATTCAAAAATATGGGGAAAACACGTGTTTCTTCAACAGAATTAAGTGAAGCAGTAAAAGTTGAAAGTGCAACGATTAGACGTGACTTTTCATACTTTGGTGCTTTAGGTAAACGTGGATACGGCTATGATATTGATGCTTTATTAGATTTCTTTGGTAAGACATTAAGCCAAGACCGTTTAACAACAGTAGCACTAGTTGGTGTTGGTAATCTTGGTAATGCTTTATTAAATTACAACTTCAAAAAATCAAACAATATTCGAATTGGTGCTGCCTTCGATATCAATCAGGATATCATTGGTACGGTCCACAATGGTGTACCTGTTTATGATATGAAGGATTTAACTGAACAATTAAAATTAATGGATATTGAAGTGGTTATTCTCTCAGTACCTGAGGCAGTTGCTCAAGATATGATACCATCGTTAGAACAAGCGGGTATCAAAGGTATTTTGAATTTTACGCCAGTGAGGTTAGATGTACCGGATAGCATTCGGGTGCAAGATGTAGACTTCACGAATGAACTACAAACCTTGATCTACTTCATCTCAACAAATTCATAATATAATGGCTACATTTATATAAGCAAGCGAATAGGCCGAGATGGTTAGTCTCGGCCTATTTTTTATATCTATAATTGCTGTGGAAGTTTGTTAAGTTTCACATATAGGGTCTAAAATGATATAAAATTATTTGCAATTTTTATCAAAATCTATCAAATTCAAACTTATTGTTTAGATTTAAATTGACGTAGCACATTGAGCGTCTTTAGTAAGTCAACAATTTCATATGCGGCAACTGCTAGGGCTAAATATACTGTCCAGTTCCATCCAGAGCCTTCCACACTGCCAATAGCGAAGGTTACGGCTAGAAAAATAAATACTAATTTGAATAGTAATAAAAATATTACTGGTCCTTTTAACATAAAAAAACTGACATTCCTCTCTTATATAACATATATAACATATTTTAACTTTTATCAAAATTTAACACATTCTTCAACTACTAAAAATAACTTAAATTCCGCATAAAATCAAGGTTTTCGACTTATAAGGAAAAATAGGTCAAAAAAAGTCAATCTTTCTCTTGCAATTCATATTTGATTGTTTTAAGATAAGAAATGTAGAGGTTAGCAGTCAAACATAGAGAGTGCTAATCTCTAAAATAACCAAGTAATTTAGCTTGGGTTTGACAGATATTTTATATAAATGGAGGGACATGTAAATGATTAAACCATTAAACGGACGCGCAGTTGTGAGAGTTGAAGAGGCTAAAGAGCAAACAGTTTCAGGTATCGTATTACCGTCAGCTGCTAAAGAGAAACAACAAGTAGGTGTTGTTGAAGCAGTTGCTGAGAATACGGAAGATTTCACATCACAATTGAAAGAAGGCGACCGCGTTCTATTTGAAAAATATGCAGGTTCAACATTTGAATATGAAGGTCAAGAATTATTAATTATTAAAGAAAGCGATATTATCGCAATTGTAGATTAGTCAATTTATCAATATTTACAGATTAATAACAATATGAAATTTTATGAGGTGAATGAATAAATGGCAAAAGATATTAAATTTTCAGAAGATGCACGTCAATCAATGGTTCGTGGGATTGATATATTAGCTGATACGGTGAAAGTAACTTTAGGACCAAAAGGTCGTAATGTTGTTTTAGACCAAAGTTATGGTTCACCGCTAATCACTAACGATGGTGTAACTATCGCTAAAGAAATTGAATTAGAAGATAAATTTGAAGATATGGGTGCAAAACTAGTTGCTGAAGTAGCTTCAAAAACAAATGATATTGCCGGTGACGGTACAACAACTGCCACTGTTCTAACTCAAGCAATTGTAACTGAAGGTATGAAAAACGTTACTGCTGGTGCTAACCCAGTAGGTGTTCGTCGCGGGATTGACAAAGCAATTCGCGTAGCTTCAGATCGTTTATCTGAAATTTCAGTTCCTGTAGATTCTAAAGGCGCAATCGCTAACGTTGCATCAATTTCATCAGGTGACAGCGAAGTTGGTGACTTAATTGCAGAAGCAATGGAAAAAGTTGGCCAAGATGGCGTCATCACCATTGAAGAATCTCAATCAATTGATACCTCTCTAGATGTTGTTGAGGGTATGCAATTTGACCGTGGTTACCTATCTCAATATATGGTAACTGACAATGACAAGATGGAAGCCGTTTTAGAAAATCCTTATATTTTATTAACAGACAAAAAGATTTCTAATATCCAAGACATCTTGCCAGTTCTAGAACAAGTTGTTCAAGAAGGTCGTGCATTATTATTAGTAGCTGATGATATTGATGGTGAAGCATTACCTACATTAGTCTTGAATAAAATCCGTGGTACTTTCAACGTCGTTGGGGTAAAAGCGCCAGCCTTTGGTGATCGTCGTAAAGCAATGTTAGAAGATTTATCTATCCTAACAGGTGGTCAAGTAATTACTGAAGATTTAGGACTTGAATTAAAAGATACGACAATTGATCAATTAGGTTCTGCTAACCGCGTTGTAATCACAAAAGATGAAACAACTATTGTTGAGGGTGCGGGCGATAAAGAGCAATTAGCACAACGAGTTGCCCAAATCCGTAGTCAAATTGAAGAAACAACTTCTGAATATGACCGTGAGAAATTATTAGAACGCTTAGCTAAATTAGCTGGTGGTGTTGCTGTTGTTAAAGTTGGTGCAGCTACTGAATCAGAATTAAAAGAACGTAAATTACGTATCGAAGATGCTTTAAACGCAACACGTGCGGCTGTTGACCAAGGTATTGTAGCGGGTGGTGGTACTGCCTTTATCAATGCTAAAAAAGCAGTTGCTGAATTAGCTGAAACATTAGCTGGTGATGAACAAACTGGTGCACAAATCGTCTTACGTGCTTTAGAAGCTCCAGTCCGTCAAATCGCTGAGAACGCTGGTTTAGAAGGTTCTGTAATTGTTGAGAAATTGAAAGAACAAGCAGAAGGTGTCGGATTTAATGCAGCAACTTCTGAATGGGTAAACATGATTGAAGAAGGTATCGTTGACCCAACTAAAGTATCTCGCTCAGCATTGCAAAACGCAGGTTCAGTAGCTGGATTAATCTTATCTACTGAAGCAGCTGTTGCAAGCCAACCGCAACCTGAACCACAAATGCCAGCAATGGATCCAAGTGCAGGTATGTATTAATAAAAAAAGTTAAGTAGGTCTTTTATAAAGAAGACAACCAAAAAAATCACTAGGGGATAAAGGTCAGTTATTGGCCAATCCCTTGATGATATTCTTTTATAGGAGGTGTGATATCAAGTTCACATCTCCTATTTTTTTATAAATTTTTAAATAAGGATAATCACTTTCTATCATAAAAGTGTTTTCACTATAATGGGACTATTAGTAGAAAAAGTAAGAGAATTTGAAGCTGATTGAAGGGAGATTTACCATGTTATTTACAGAAGATGCCGGTTACTATGCACAGCAAGTGAAGACGCGAAAGGTTAAAGTGTTGGATTTAGTGAACCAAACCCTAGCGAATATTGAAGCGTTGAATCCTAGATTGAATGCAGTTGTATATGTGCAAGCAAGCACTGCACGAGCCCAAGCGAAAGAATACGATGCTTATTTAGATCAATTAACGGAGGCGGAAGTGGACCGCTTGCCTGATTTCTTTGGTGTCCCAACTCTGCTGAAAGATTTGGGGCAATATCAAGCAGGGCATCTTATAGCAAGTGGATCCAATTTAACGAAAGATACGACTATGCAAGTAACCGAGTATTTTGTTGAAAATATCATTAAAGCTGGTTTTGTCATTATTGGTCGGACCAATGTACCGGAATTTGGTTTTAAGGGAATCAGTGATTCCAAAGCTTTCGGTCAAGTAAATAATCCAATTGATTTAAACCGCAATCCGGGTGGCTCTAGTGGTGGCGCGGCTGCTGCTTTAAAAGCGGGTATTGTGCCATTAGCCTTTGGATCAGATGGTGGTGGCTCTATTCGTATACCTGCTTCTTTTTCAGGTTTAATCGGGTTAAAACCATCTAGAGGGCGAGTAGCTGTTGGACCTGGATCATATCGCGGTTGGCAAGGGGCGTCTACCAATTTTGCTTTAACAAAAAGTGTAGATGATACCTGGACTTTATTACGTAATCTTCAAGTAGAGCAGTTAGAAGCACCATTCATTATGCCAACAATTAAAGAAACTAACTTAAAACCCTTAAATAGACCTTTAAAGATTGGCTACATGGACCAATTAAACCAAGATTGGCCATTAAATACGGATGCCAAAGAAGCCTTAAATCAGACGATACAAGCACTAAGAAAGCTAGGACATGAAGTTTTCCAAGTAACAGAACCTTTTGATAGAGCTGAAACCATGCGTAATTACTTTGTGATGAATAGTGTTGAAACAGCAGCTATGATGAAGGACATTGAACAAGCAAGCGGTCACCCAGTAACCTTTCCGGATGTTGAACCGTTAACCTGGGCCATTTACCGGGCGGGCTTAAAAGTACCTTCTTATCGCTATAGCCAGTTACTAACTGAATGGGACAAGTGGACGGCTCAGTCTGAAGCAATGTTTGAAGAAGAGGTTGACCTGTTATTAACGCCAACAACTAACGGTCCAGCACCTATCCATGGCCAGTTTGACCCAGATAAACTAAGTGAAATAATCGAAAAGGAGCAACACTTTGATGATTATGAAATGACCGACCAACAAGGCATTATCTGGGAACATTTTGAGAAAAGTATTGCGCATATGCCATATACCTCTTTGATAAATATGCTAGGTCAACCAGCTATTTCCTTACCCGTATATAAAAATAAAGATCATTTACCGGTGGGGGTACAATTTGTTGCGCAAAAAGGAAATGATTATTTACTATTACAATTAGCCAAACAATTTGAAGACCAACAATTATTAGATACAGCTATTGTCAATTTGTAAAAACCTATCAGCCATTTAAATGCTATTCACGTAGAGCTAGTTACTATTTATCTAGCTCTTTTTATTTTTGTTAGCTTGGCTACTTTTATTTTTTAAAATAAAAAACACTTGTTATTTTCTCATTATTTGTTAACATTCTCATTAACGAATACTAGAAAAGACAAAAATTTGTCGATATATCAAAGGAGTGTATTGCTATGGCCATCTGGTCTAATAAATTTCATGAGGAAATGTCACAAGACGCTTATCAATTCAATCAATCTATCCAAGTAGATTACCGCTTATTGGACGCTGACCTCCGTGGGTCGAAAGCCCATGCCGCAATGCTAGGTCACCAAGGTATTCTTGGCTTAGAAGAATCAGATAGCTTAGTGAAAGAGCTAGAGCAAATGCGTCAAGATTATGCAGCAGGCACTTTAGCCGTTGATTTTACAGCGGAAGATGTTCATTCTTTCATCGAGGCTGAGTTGACTAACCGTCTTGGCACAATTGGGAAGAAGGTCCATACTGGCCGGTCTCGTAATGACCAGGTAGCGACGGCTATGCGGATTTATGTGTTGGATGAATTGCAAGATTTTATCGAGAAAACCCAACTAGCGATTGAGGCTATTTTGACAAAAGCAGAGGGGCACTTGGACACGATTATGCCAGGCTACACTCACTTACAACGGGCGCAACCGATTACTTATGCGCATTATTTACTAGCTTACGCACAAATGTTTAGCCGGGATTTATCGCGGTTTGCAGACCTTTCTAACCGGGTAGCGGACGATATGCCACTGGGAGCGGGGGCCTTAGCAACGTCCACTTACCCAATTGACCCTTTCTATACAACTGACCAGGTAGAAGGTTTCACAGCGCCATACGTTAACTCAATCGATGCAGTATCCAACAACGATTATGCAATTGAATTCTTATCTGACTTGGCTATGATGTCCATGCATATGTCTCGTTATGCAGAAGAAACGATTATGTGGTCTAGCCAAGAATTCCGTTTCATCAGCCTGAAAGATTCCTTCTCAACTGGTTCATCGATCATGCCACAGAAGAAGAATGCGGATATCCATGAATTAATGCGTGGGAAAACGGGCCGGGTTTACGGAAATCTGATGAGTGTTTTGACCATTATGAAAGGCCTGCCGCTTGCTTACAATAAAGACTTGCAAGAAATTAAGGAACAGCTTTTCGACGGGATTGACCATGTAAAAGCAATGTTAACGCTGTTACCAGGTATGCTAGAAGCAACAATTGTCAATAAAGATGTGATGTACGCAGCATGTGGTACTGGATTTTTAAATGCTACGGATTGTGCGGACTACTTAACGAATAAGGGAATGGCCTTTAGAGACGCCTACCAAGTATCCGGAGATTTAGTGGGTTACTGCACGGAAAACCACAAGAGCTTGGAAGAATTGACCTTAGCTGAATACCAAGAATTCTCTGATTTATTTGATGCCGATATTTACGACGCCATCGATTTGAAGAATTGTGTTTACCGCCGGAATGTTGCTGGGGGGCCAGCGCCGGAAGCTGTGACTGCAGCAATCGCAAGGGTTCGAGCCAATATTTCCTAGTTTAAAAATTTTGTAAAAAGAATTTTACTTTTCCGGTTGACTTTCTAGAGTTTACAGATTAGAATGATTAAAAGAAAATGATAAAAACTTAAAAAACAATGATAGATGTCATTTTTTTATGAGAATTGAATATTAAATCATAGAGGCAAAGAGTAACAAGGGTACTGTCTAAAGCGAGTAGACGATTGGTGGAAGGTCTATGTCAGGAGAATTGTGAACCGCATTGCTGAGATAATTGAGTGAAGTAAGCTAATTAGATAATAAAAGTAGCTCAATTCGTTAGGCGCGTTAAGTCATCAAGCGTTGATGTATTTTTGTCAACAGTAGAGTGGTACCGTGGATATTAACCGCCTCTTCATTTGAAGGGGCGGATTTTTTTATTTTCCGGGCCGACAAATGGAAGCTTGTTTTTAAAGATTGGATGAAAGTCTAGTTTTGACAAGGGGAAACTCACCGACAAAAATCGCGACAGTAGAGTGGTACCGTGGATGTTCGTCCGCCTCTTCTTTTTAGGAGAGGTGGGCTTTTTTTATAGGAAAAATCTAGGAGGATGAAGAAAATGTTTAGTCAGGTGAAGAAGAAAAATCAAATGGGATGGCAGTTGAAGGGTTTTAATTTGATGGTTATCTTGGCCATCTTGGTCAGTCTAGTTGTACCAGCCAAAAGTGTTTCGGCATCTTCCTGGACAGGCCCGGAGACAGCAGCTGAGGTTGAAGGTGAAGATACCTTATTAACAGAGATTCAAGAACGTGGCGTTCTTAGAATGGGGACGGCGTCTGGATATTCACCATACGAGTTTACAGTTTTACAAGACGGGAAAAATGTTGTAGTAGGGATTGACGTTTTCTTAGGCCAACATATTGCAGACCAATTAGGTGTTGAACTTGAAGTCGTGGATATGGAGTTTGGTTCCCTAATCGCTTCACTGGAAACAGGCGGTATCGATATGATTATTGCTGGTATGGGGGCAACTGAAGAGCGTGACCAATCCATTGACTTCTCAAATGCCTATGAATTATCTGGTCAATCAATCGTTATTCGTGAAGGCGAAGAAGATGAAATTGTAGATTATACCTCATTTGAAAATGGGGAGCATACCATTTCAGTTTCAGAAGCAACATTACAAGAAGGTTATGTAAGAGACCACTTTGAAAACCCCGATTTATTGATCATGCGTAAATCTGCAGATGCTATTGCAGCTTTAATTTCAGGTCAGGCTGACGGTGTATTGTTAGATGACGCGGTTGCCGGTGCCAATGCAGCAGAGAATGAAGGTTTAGTTGTTATTGATTCAAAACTAGATGGCTTAGTTGAAGATCAAGGAAAATCAATCGGGATTCCAGAAAACCAACCATCCTTCCAGAGTGCGATCAACGGTATTTTAGAGGATGTGAATGAACAAGGATTAATTGAAACTTGGACAGAAGCTTCATTTGATATTATTGCTGGTGAAAATGCGGGGACAGGTTGGACAATCTACTGGCCTTACTTCTGGAATGGGATTAAAACAACTTTAATTATCGCAGCTGTATCCATTTTCTTCGGGATGATTTTAGGGATATTCTTAGCCCTTATGCGCTTGACGGATAACCCAATCTTAAAATTCTTGGCGGCAGCCTATATCGAGTTTGTGCGTGGTACACCATTAATGATCCAAGTCTTGTTCATGTTCCTTGGTGTAGGGTCAATATTTGGCTGGTCGACAATGACTGCAGGTTTAGTGTCTGTGTCTATGAACTCAGGTGCTTACATTGCGGAGATTATCCGTGGTGGTATTCAATCCGTAGATAAGGGGCAAGCTGAAGCCGCACGTTCGCTTGGACTTGGTTACTGGCAAACGATGCGGAAAGTTATTTTCCCGCAATCTTTAAGATCTATCTGGCCATCACTGGGGAATGAATTCATTACCTTGATTAAGGAATCATCTATTGTATCCACGATTGGGGTAGCAGAATTAACCTTCCAAACACGGGCGGTAACAAGTATTACCTACCAAGCAGTTGTACCATTATTTATCTCTATGATCATTTACTTCATCATGACTTATGCTTTATCACAAGTCTTGAATGTATATGAAAGAAAAATGAATCAAAAATACGCATAAAATTTTTAAAAATTAGGAGGAATTATTCATGGCAAAAACAAATAAAGAAATTAAAAAGGTTTTATTAGCATACTCAGGTGGTTTAGATACTTCAGTGATCATTCCTTGGTTAAAAGAAAACTATAATGACTGTGAAGTTATTGGGATGACAGGGAACGTTGGACAAGAAGAGGACTTTGAATTCTTAAAAGAAAAAGCGGTAGCCTGCGGGGCGACAAAATTATATGTTGAAGACTTGCGTGAGGAATTCATTACGGATTACATTTTCCCAGCGATCCAAGCAGGCGCTAAATACGAGTCGACTTATTTATTAGGGACGGCCTACGCGCGTCCATTAATCGCTAAACGTATGGTTGAAATTGCACATTTAGAAGGCTGTGACGCTATTGTTCACGGTTGTACTGGGAAAGGAAATGACCAAGTGCGTTTCGAATTAGGTATTCGTGAGTTCGACCCAACAATGACAATTATTGCGCCTTGGCGTGAATGGGATATTGTTTCTCGTGAACAAGCCTTTGACTATGCTGAAGCGCATAACGTGCCACTACCAATTACACGGGAAACCAACTACTCTAAAGACGAAAACTTATTCCACTTGTCACATGAAGGGTTAGACTTAGAAGACCCAACCAACAAACCAAACTACGAAGAAATCTTGGAATTAGGGGTATCACCACAATCAGCACCTGACCAAGAAGTTGAAGTTACGGTGACCTTTGAATCAGGCATACCGATTGCTGTAAACGGTGAAAAATTAGCGCCAATCGCTCTACTAGAAAAATTAAATGAAATTGGTGGCGCCAATGGTATCGGAATCTTAGATGTCGTTGAAAACCGTCTAGTAGGGATGAAATCACGTGGGGTATATGAAACACCAGGTGGCACTATTCTTTACCACGCTCATGAAAAATTAGAGCAAATCGCTTTAGACCGTGACACACAACACTACAAACAAAGCGTGGCTTTGAAGTACGCAGACCTAGTTTACAACGGTTTATGGTTCAGTCCATTACGTAAAGCGTTACAAGTCTTTGTAGATGAAACACAAAAAACTGTGACCGGTTCAGTGACAATGGTTCTATATAAAGGGAACATTATCGACGCTGGTATGACAAGTCCTTACTCATTATATTCAGATGAATTAGCAACCTTTGGTGAAGATGACATCTACAACCAAAACGATGCAGAAGGCTTCATCAAACTATTTGGTCTACCACAATCAGCACGTAAAATGGCTGAACAAATCTGGGCCAAAGGTGAAACAACCGAACCAGGTGCCTTTTCGGATGTTGCAAGAAATAATGAGTGGTTAAGATAACTAAGTGCGAGACAAGCCGTTAAGACTTGCACCGCGTTGGATCAAAAGCCGAACAATTACTGGAAGTAATTGGAGCATTTTGTGAAATGTCGGCCAAGTCTGACTTGGCGAGCCAGATATCAACTAAGTGCGACAAAATTCGCAGCTTAAAATTTATATATTCTTCCGAGTTAAGGGGCTGCACTTTTGGTGCAGTTCTTTTTCCTTTATGTAGATAAAAAATTAGAATTCTGAGAAAGGGTAGATTGAACAGGGTTTTGCTGTGGGATTCGTGATCACAATCTGACCATTTTTTGAGGATCAATCTAGTGTATTTTTGCGCAAAATGAGTGAATAATTAATTAAGATAAAGGTTATAAAATACAAAGGATGTACTTATTGAGGGATTAGTCTGTTTTTTCATAACTTACATTTTGTAAGTGTTAACCTTGATATAGTGGGCATCTTCGTAGTAAAAGGTTGACAATCCTTCATTTTACAATAAAAAAAGTTGTTATACGAAGCACTAACTTTTGATATTTCGAATTCGAGGTGTTATGATATATCTTGTAAGATAAAAAAATTAAGAACATTTGAAAAGGAGATTTTTAATATGACAAAATATGGTGTAGTAGTAGGTTCTATTCGTCAAAACTCTTTATCTGAAGGTGTAGCGAAAGCAATCGTTGCAGGTTTACCTGAAGGTTCAGAAGTTAACTTCCTAGAAATCGCAAACTTACCTTTATATAACCAAGACTTAGACGCAAATTCTCCAGCAGAATATGAAGAATTCCGTGCACAAGTTGCTGCTCAAGATGCAATCATCTTTGTAACACCAGAACACAACCGTAACATCCCAGCTGCATTGAAAAATGCTTTAGACGTAGCTTCTCGACCTTGGGGTCAAAACGTATGGGCTGGTAAACCTGCTTTAGTAGCTTCTCAATCTATCTCTGGTATTGCTGGTACTTTAGCTCATCACTCATTACGTCAGTCATTAGTATTCTTAGACTTACACACTATGGCTCAACCAGAACTTTACATCAACACATCTGAAACTTCTGACATGGAGACTGGTGAAGTAACTAACGAAGACTCTAAACAATTCTTAGCAAACGCTGGTGCGCAATTTGCAGAATACGCCGCTAAATTCGTTGGCTAATTTATTTAAATAGATAAATGAAAGGGGATCTGGCATATATGTCAGATTCTTTTTTATGTTACTTTATGATGATATTTTCTTCTAAGAGTGATTGACAAATACATGGTCATGTCAATATAATGTAGTGGACGTGGTATAACCACATACTATTTTAATAAAAATTCAATGAAACAAAGAGTAAATTATCGACTGGTGTAGCGAGAGGTGTTGGTGTGAGGCCTTACAGAATAGATAATTGAACCGCATTGTTGAGAAAAGTGACTGAACGATAGATAGTAGGTCATTTCGCTAATGACGTTACCATTTCAAGTAAGGGGCAGTGAAAGCTACCCCTAAAATTAGAGTGGTACCGTGGATCTCCGCCTCTGTTATAGAGGTGGGGATTTTTTTATTGCCAAAAATAGTAAAGTTGTATGGAAATATATTAAGAAAAATATCTTAGAGGAGGAAAATGATGAAATATATGAAACAAATTATCTTGGTTTGTATGACACTTGTCCTAGCCATTGTTGGGTTGAGTCAAAGTCCCGTTTTGGCAACTGAAGAGGGTCAATCAGCGGCATCTACCATCGATGCCAGTGAAGCAACAGCACCAGGGGAAGATACTTTATACCAGGATATTCAAGAACGTGGTGTGTTACGGGTTGGGACTAACTCAACGTATGCACCGTTTGAATTCTCTATTTTAAAAGATGGCAAAAATCAAGTTGTTGGACTAGATATCTTCTTAGCACAAAAAATCGCAGATGACTTAGGTGTAGACCTTCAAGTTGTAGATATGGAGTTCTCAAACCTATTAACATCACTGGATACAGGACAAATCGATATTGTATTAGCGGGAATGACTTCTACCGAAGAACGGGCTAAATCAGTAGATTTCTCTGAGATCTACCAAGTTTCTGGTCAATCATTTGTAATTCAAGAAAGTAAAGTGAGTGAAATTACAGATGATAGCTACTTTTCAAATGGTGGAAAAATCTCTATTGGAGAAGGGACCACACAACAGTTATTAGTTGGAGAATATTACCCTAATTCAGAAGTACAAGTAATGCGTACGACAACTGATTCCATTTCAGCTTTAGATTCGGGGTTAGTTGACGGGGTATTATTAGATGAGGACGTAGCCGGAGCGTATGCGGCGGAAAATCCTAATTTAACAGTTATTGAAGCGAATTTACCAATCCAAGATCCTGGTAAGGCAGCAGCAATGCCAAAAGACCAACCTACCTTACAAGCAGCAGTTAACGAATCCATTTCAGATGCTCAGGAACAAGGTTTAATTGACCAATGGTTGGAGGAATCTTACCAAATTATTGAAGACAATCGTCAATCAACTTGGGCAGCTTATGCGCCTTATTTCGTGAATGGTTTGAAAACTACTTTAGTCATTTCAGCGACAGCTATTTTCTTTGGTTTAATTATTGGTGCAGCGCTAGCGTTAATGCGTTTATCGGAAAATAAATTAGTTGATTTAATTGCTCAAGCTTACATCGAAGTAGTTCGTGGGACACCACTAATGATTCAAGTATTATTTGTTTACCTCGGTTTTGCAGGTATGTTTGGGTGGTCAACCATGACATCAGGTTTGGTTGCAGTATCTCTAAACTCAGGTGCTTACATTGCAGAAATTATCCGTGGAGGTATCAGTTCTGTAGATAAAGGGCAGGCTG
Source organism: Aerococcus urinaeequi (assembly GCF_001543205.1). Taxonomy (NCBI): domain Bacteria; kingdom Bacillati; phylum Bacillota; class Bacilli; order Lactobacillales; family Aerococcaceae; genus Aerococcus; species Aerococcus urinaeequi. The sequence continues at coordinate 786,945 of NZ_CP014162.1, read as the reverse complement.
AAGCCGCGCGTTCACTTGGTTTAGGATACTGGACGACGATGCGGAAAGTTATTTTTCCACAATCATTAAGATCTATCTGGCCATCACTTGGGAATGAATTTGTATCCTTAATCAAGGAATCATCAATCGTATCTACAATCGGGGTAGCGGAATTGACTTTCCAGACACGTAATGTATCAACGATTACCTTCAACGGTATCATCCCATTAATCATCTCAATGGCTATCTACTTCATCCTAACCTTTACACTAACGAAATTGTTAAATGTGTATGAACGCAAGATGAATGAGAAATATGCGCAATAATTATACGAACTGGCGTCGCAACAATTAGTTGCGACGCTTTTTTAATTCTGATTGGTATTATTTCAGCTTTATAGCAATCTCAGTTATCATTAAGTTACATATAAAGCTTCTAATCGGCAAAAGATAATATACGGTAAAATGTAGAGAAATTGTTGAACTTAATATACTTATTTACGTAGACTCTCACACCCTGTTTAGTCGGGTTCGATTCTCACACCCTGTTTAGTCGGGTTCGCTTTGGCAGTCCGGTCTCCACTTCAGGAATATTTGCAGCAAGTAAAATTGCTACGGCATATTCCCTCCAGTTTATGAGCGAGTCGGTGCTTTAGCACTAACTCGCTTAAATGCGTTAGAAGCCACCTGCCTGAGCGCCAAAGCTCACACCCTATGTTTACGCTGTTACAAATTGATTACACATGTATGACTAATATAAAAATTATATGATAAAGTGCAACAGTTGGCTTTTTTTGTGCAATTGCATGATAATCTTAAGGCTAAGAAACTGAGAAATAGAGAAAAGGGAGGGAGAAAAAGTGCGCAAGCGTTTTTTTAAAGATAATCGACAAATTGCCTATGTTCTATCAGGTGTAGTGATATGCCTGACAGCCTTTTTCATCATTCGTGCGTTTATAAATACGAATCGCACGTCTGCAGAAGAAAAAACAGAAGCAGTGGCATCAGCAGTAAATGCACTTTATTTTGATAACTCCTATACCTTTCTAAAAGCAGACATTCAACAAGACGAGATTACTGAATTAACTAAAGAAGTAGATAGTTTAAGAGACAGTGCTGATAAAGATATCATCGTTGACCGAATTAATTCTGTACAACAACGGTTTGATTTACAAAGTCAGTTAAATGATTTATTTGATAAAGATAAACTTGGTAATAACGAATTAGTCATCAATGGGGCGACGATTATAGAATACGTTCTTGTAGATGATGAGGTAACCGTTGATAAACTGGATTTACTTCGTGATAACTATGCTAGTCAACTAAACCTTGAAGATGATGGGTTCTATAGCACAGCCGTAACGTTGATTGACGAAGCCGAATATCAAGTTGATATAATTGAAGAATATAAAAGTGATTTACTAGCGATTGAAGAAGATAGTGCGCTTACTTACATTAGTTTGGTGGACAAACTTACAAAGATCACTGAACGGGTCAATGAAATTGAAAATCCTTATCTACAAGATAAATTATTAGAGATGATTGCTACAAGTGATGAGGAAGCGACACAAAATATCTTTAACCGCTTGATAGAAGAAGCTGAAGCAACCAACAAATCAGATGAAGCATTAGCTCAAATTCGTAAGGAAGGGCAAGCTGCCATTAAAGACTCAAAAAGTCGCATTGCTGATTTAGAAGCTAAACGAGAAGAAATTTTGGCCTCAAATGGCGCATCAGCTACCATAACACTGCGTCAAACTGCAGACCAGCCATCATTTGGTGTGAATACTAATGTAACTTCTGGTGTATTAGCATCCAAACAATCTGAACAAAGTACTTCACAGTCATCAAGCCGGGGCAATTCATCAAGTCGTGGTAGTGTATCTAGCTCATCGAGGGTTGTTGCATCAAGTTCAGATACTAGCTCATCGATCTCATCAAGCGATGCTGAATCAACTCCTTCTAGTGATTCGTCAACTGATGACAGTTCGAGTGAAGAAATCTCTTCTTCAGCAAGTTCATCATCGAGTGATGTAGCAAGTGCATCTAGTTCAAGTTCTAGTGTTGCAAGCTCAAGTGATTCAAGTAGCGCATCAACTAGTAGTTCAAGTGATAGTGCATCAACTTCCACATCAAGCGATTCTTCATCATCGAGTGCATCTGAATCATCACGTGATGACTCAGATATTGAAGATGGTACTGCAAGTGACTCAAGTCAGATGGATGAATCATCATCTTCCTCAAGCAATGGTTCAGTTATAGAGGATAGTGCGACATCATCTAGCTCACAAGAGCAATCAGCGGTTGAATCAGATACAACAGAACGACCTCGGTCATCTGTTGCAAGTGATTCAGCTACTGAATCTAGTCCAATTCCATACGGATCACCAGAGTAATCAAAATGGTTTCAAGCAGTTAGGGTAAAAGCTAGCTGCTTTTTTTATTTTCTACTATAATTTAAAGGATTTTTAACTAGAATAGGATTAAATTGCAGTTGGGTTATGGTAGAATATTAGGGATTATAGGTGCTTACTTATAGTATATATATAATGAAATGGGTGAAAAAATGCAAAAAAACGGAGAATGGACGAACTGGTACCGCGTGGTTATCGCGGCGACAGAAGCGTTAATCTTGTTCCTTTCTTATCTTGTTTCATTCTTTTTGCGGTATGGTCGATATGTACCTTTGAAAAACTATGAAGCTTTCCAAGGGGCAATTGGTTGGATATTAATTATCTTTGTATTTATCAATATTTTATTTGGGGTTTATATCCTTTATGATAAAACCAAAGGCGACCTCTTCTTCATTACCATCATCAGTCAAGGAATATTAGCAGTTGTTGCTATGGTTTTAAGTTTTGCTGGTAGATGGCTAGCCTTTCCGCGTTCAGTCGTCTTGATTGATTTTGCGATTAGTGTAATCATGCTTTATGTTTTTAGAGCCTTAGTTTTCGATATTTATCGACGCTATGCATCTACAAAACGTGTAATGATTGTTGGATCTGAAGAAGCTGTTTTTCCAGCAATATATAATTTCAAAAACTCAAAAAGTACTCGTCATATCGTGACACACGTGGTGTTAGAAGATTACTACCGCAATGTGAAGAGTCGTTTAGATGAGTATGATATTGTATATCTTGCATCGCAAATTGATGAAAGTGAAAAACTAAAAATCTATGACTTATTGATGCGTGCCAATAAAAAACTATTCTTAAATTCTAAATTTGAAAACCTAGTAATGGTAAATCCAAATATTATGAATTTTGAAGATGAATCTATTATTGAAACCTCAGACTTCGCAATTCCAGCGGACCAAGCGTTGATCAAACGGGGATTAGATATTATGATGGCATTAATTGGTTTAATCTTAGCATCACCAATTATGTTAATTACAGCAATTATTATTAAATTAACTTCTAAAGGTCCAGTATTCTACCGCCAAGTGCGTATTACTAAAGGTGGCGAAGAGTTTGATATCTTGAAATTCCGTTCTATGACAACGGATGCCGAAGTAAAATCTGGTCCAATGATTGCAACGAAAAATGACGCACGTGTCACAACAGTTGGTAAATATATTCGTGCCTTGCGTATCGATGAATTGCCACAGTTGTTGAATGTGTTACGCGGAGATATGTCCATGATTGGACCACGTCCAGAGCGACCATTCTTCGTTAACCAATTCCAAGAAGAAAACCCACATTACTACTTACGTCATAACGTACAAGCAGGTATCACGGGTTACGCACAAGTCTACGGTAAATATGCCACAGACTTTAACTCTAAATTGAACTTTGACCTAATTTATATCAAACAGTATTCAATGTTCTTAGACTTCAAGATTTTATTACAAACCATTAAAATCCTCTTCGACAAAGTATCCTCATCAGGAATTGACGAAGACGAAAAACCAACAGTAACAAGAGAAGAAGCAGAAGAAATGAATATTGATGTAATAGGATGAGAGTGAGACCGTTAAGCTCAACAACTCGCTCATAATCTGAAGCGGATACCTGTCTGCCCTGGCGAGCTCAACTAAAGAGTGAAACCTCTGATTTCTATATTGGTCAACTCTTGATTCAATTTTTATAAACGAAAAGTCAATTAAGCGTTAGCGACAGTCACATGTACTGGTAGCTAACGCTTTTTTGCTTACTTAAACAAGGATATAAGCGTCTAGAGGTGACAACTAGCTGAGTAATAGTGGTATAATAAGGAAGTCAAATTGCAATTCTTGGAGGGAATAAGAAAATGAAGACAACGACCAACGATAGCCTGGCACTTCATACAGATTTATATGAAATCAACATGATGAAGACTTATTGGGATGCTGGGAAAGCTGACCAACAAGCGGTTTTTGAAGTATACTTCCGTAAAAATCCGTTTGAAAGTGGCTATGCCATTTTCGCAGGCCTAGAACGTGTCATTCAATATGTACAAAATTTACAATTTACCGATGATGATATCGCATACTTACGGGAAACACAAAATTATCCGGAAGATTTTTTAGACTACTTGAAAAACTACCATTTCGATGCCACAATTCGTTCAATGGAAGAAGGGGAAATTGCCTTTTCAAATGAACCGTTGATGCAAATTAAAGGGTCATTAGCTGATTGTACTTTAATCGAAACAGCAGTATTAAATATTATCAACTATCAAACTTTAATTGCGACAAAAGCATCACGTATCCGGAATGTTGCTGGTGATGACGCATTAGCTGAATTCGGTTCAAGGCGTGCCCAAGAAATGGATGCGGCTATTTGGGGAGCTCGCGCGGCTTATATTGGTGGATTCGACTCTACCTCAAATGTACGCGCAGGTAAATTATTCAGTATTCCAATTTCAGGAACCCATGCGCATGCTATGGTACAAGCTTATCAAAGTGATTATGAAGCTTTTAAAGCGTATGCAAATGCCCATGAAAAATGTACATTCTTAGTAGATACTTATGATACCCTTCGTTCAGGAGTACCAAATGCGATCAAAGTAGCCAATGAGATGGAAGATAAATCTCGTTTTGTGGGCGTTCGTATCGACTCTGGCGATATTTCCTACTTATCATCAAGTATCCGCAAGATGTTGGATGAAGCGGGCTATCCTGATGCGATCATTTCTGCCTCAAACGATTTAGATGAGAAAACCATTCTAAACTTGAAGATGCAAGGCGCTAAAATTGACGCTTGGGGCGTTGGTACTCAGCTGATTACTGCCTTTGACCAGCCAGCGTTGGGCGCTGTTTACAAATTATGTGCTATCGAAGATGAAAATGGTGATATGGTTCCTACAATGAAAATTTCATCATCACCAGAGAAAATTACGACACCAGGTGAGAAACAAATTTGGCGTATTACCCGCAAGAAAGATGGTAAATCTGAAGGGGACTATATTACAACCATGAATGAAGATCCTAATGACGCTGAGTCTATCTTCATGTTCCATCCAACTTATACTTACATTAACAAGACAGTTCGCCGTTTCAACGCGCGTCCATTATTAAGTACCATCATTGATAAGGGTGAGTTAGTTTACGATATCCCAACACTAGAAACAGTTCGTAATTTCTCACGTGAGCACTTGGATGCCTTATGGTCAGAATACCGTCGTATGTTGAATCCAGAGCCATACCCAGTTGATTTATCACAAGAATTATATGATTTAAAAATGAATTCAATCGCTGAAATTCGTGAACGCATCAATGAAGAATTTAAAGAATTCGATTTAAACGGTGACAACGAAGACTAAGTTGATGAATAAAGCAATAAAAGGGGAGGATACCATGCGTCCATTACAAGAAGAAATTATAAATGCCTTAAAAGTAGCACCTAGTATTAATCCAGAAGCAGAAATCAGACGTACCATTGATTTCATCAAGGCATACTTTCACAAGTATCCATTTCTAAAAACCTTAGTATTGGGAATTTCTGGTGGGCAAGATTCAACCCTAGCTGGTAAATTATGCCAAATGGCTATGACTGAAATACGCGAAGAAACTGGTGATGATAAATACCAATTCATCGCAGTCCGTCTTCCTTACGGCAACCAAGCCGATGAAGCTGATGCTATGGACGCTATAGATTTCATGGCTGCGGACCAAACTGTACGCGTCAACATCAAGCCAGCTGTTGATGCTACCGTTGAACAATTGGAAAAGGGTGGACTTACCATTTCTGACTTCAATAAAGGAAATATCAAAGCGCGCCAACGGATGTTGGTACAATATGCAATCGCAGGTGAAAATGCAGGTGTCGTGGTAGGGACAGACCATGCTGCTGAATCGGTGACAGGCTTCTACACCAAGTTCGGTGATGGCGCAGCAGATATCCTGCCTATCTGGCGGTTAAATAAACGTCAAGGACGTGCTATCCTTGAATATTTAGATGCCCCAGAACATTTATACGTTAAGGTACCAACAGCTGACTTAGAAGAAGACCGCCCAGGCTTAGCCGACGAAGTAGCCCTAGGTGTAACCTACCAAGACATCGATGCTTACTTAGAAGGCAAAGACGTCTCAACAGACGCAGCCGAAAAAATCGAAAACTGGTACCTAAAAACCCAACACAAACGTGAATTACCAATCACCGTTTATGATGAATGGTGGAAGAAATAGGGTGTGAGTGAGACCGTTAAGCTCAATAACGATGGAAGACTATAGCCGTATCACACGAGTGTGATGCAATATAGTCTGAAGCGGACTTGAGCTGGTCGAATGAACCCGACTAAATAGGATGCGAAGTACGAGCTCAACTTTATAGGATGCGAGAGCCGAGTCAAAAGACTAAAAGACATTAACTTATATATACAAAATAGCCTCTGTGATTTTACTGTTCACAAAGGCTATTTTTCTATTATGTTTCACGGGTGAAATTGTTAGATTCATTTTATACTTTTCTAAGAATTACCGCTGTTATGGTGAAATGTTTAAAAATACCTATCTAGGACTCATATTTTTTTGCTAAAACTTTCCCTAAGCATATTCTGCTAATCTCATACTGCATCTCATTGAAAGAAAGTTTAGTCACAGATCCATTGACCATCTACGAAATTACAAGCCATTCCAGGACCACCAAGGGTTTGTAGTTTTGGTGTTAATGGTTGACCTTCTTCTTCAGCAATTTGTTTTAGCTGGTTCTCGATTACTTCAGTAGGTTGTGCACCTGAAATCAAATATTTTTGGTTGATCACTAAAGCTGGCGCACCTTGAATACCGTAAGCTTGAACGGTCGCTAGATCTTGTAAAACAGCTTCTTCTGTTTCAGCTTTCTCGTATTGTTCTACCCATTGGTCAAGGTCGGTATTAGTAGTCGCTATAGCAGCTTTTAAAGTTTCGAATTCTTCGATATTTTTATTTTCAACGAATAGAGCATTTTGGATAGCATCAAAAGCATCCCAGTAAGCATCTTGCCCGCCTAAAATACCAGCGGCTTTTGCTGCTCTTAAACCATTTTTTGAAGTTGGGAAGTTAAAGTCGGTTTCACGCATTCCCTCTATGTTAAAGCGGTGGTCATCATCATTTTGATTAGCTTGTTCCCAGTGAGTTAACACTTCAGGTTTAACGGCTTCACGTGACCCAAACATTTGGATAAAGTGATCTGGTTCCCAACCTAAAGCGAAAGATCGGTGGACCACGTCGATGTTATTATATTTACTAACGATTTTCCGCATGCGATTAGACATGGGGAAACAAAATGAGCAAATCACATCGTGGAAAAATTCAATTTGCATAGTGTTCTCCTTTTTTATTATGTCAGTCTATATATTAGTTAAATCCAAACTTATAAGCAATCAGATTGCTCAAGGCTTTAATGTACGATATTTCGCATGAAAAATTTGGTCATGTTAGAATAAGTAAAGAATTATATAAAGGAGGACTAGCATGAGCGAAAAAATCCAACAATTCAAACAACAAATTCAAGATAGTCAACGTATTGTCTTTTTCACAGGAGCGGGAATGTCTACAGCATCTGGTATCCCTGATTTCCGGTCAGCGAATGGTCTTTTTATGGAAGATCTAGGAGGGACTTATAGTCCAGAAGAAGTGGTCTCACATCATTTCTTTACGCAACATCCAAAAGAATACTTTGCTTATCACTTTGATAAATTAGTTTATACAGAAGCTAAACCCAATGCAGGGCATGAATTCATCGCTAACTTAGAAGGGTCTGGTAAAGATGTTTCTGTGGTTACGCAAAATATAGACGGTCTGCACCAAAAAGCTGGTTCATCAGCTGTTTATGAATTACACGGCAGTACGTTAGATAATTATTGTGTCTCATGTGGCCGTCATTATAAGTTAGAAGAACTTCAACTAGACCAAGATGGTATTCCGCGCTGCCCAATTGATCAAGGCATTGTTAGACCAAATATTGTCTTATACCAAGAACAATTAGATCAAGATGTAGTGAATGGAGCAGTGGATAAAATCCGCCAAGCTGATTTGTTAGTTATCTTGGGAACAAGTCTAGTCGTTTATCCAGCAGCCGGCTTCTTAAACTACTTCCGAGGACAATATCTAACTGTAGTAAACAAATCACCACTTCAAATTCCATATCACGATGCCTTAGTATTTGAAGACACTATTGAAAACGTCTTTAGCCAACTGAGTTAAATCATTATATTCAAGAAAAAACGCCTTACACAAAATTGTAGGGCGTTTTCTATTTGAAATACAAATAAACTTAAAACTAAATAGTCTATTGATTAGAATTGAATAGCAATTATATTCTAAAATATACAAGCCAGGGGCTGGAATTACCTAGCACGCCTTAGCAGTGGAACAAGGATTTCTGACCCACATCATTCTGTTAGGGGGTACCCCTTACAGAATGAGTCGTCAGAAAAGCCCTTAGAAAAATTTTCTAAGGGCGGTCCCACTGCTTTTAAGGCAGTGATAGGTATGTGGAAGCCGAAGGCTACCTCCTAAACATTACGTTTGCTTTGAAGTTGAGCTCGTCAGGGCAGATAGGTATCCACTTCAGAATAGTTTGCGTCACACTTTGTGTGCCACGGCACTATTCTTCCATTGTCTCCTATCTGGACGCCCTGTCTCACATCCTGTTTAATCAAACATTTTTCCTGGGTTCAAGATGTTATTTGGATCCATGGCTTGTTTGATGGACTTCAATACTGCCATATATGCTTCGTCTTTGAAGTAAGGTAGATAGGCTTTTTTCTCTAAACCTACACCGTGTTCTGCAGATAATAAGCCACCTTGTTCAGCAACATATGGGAATAAATCATTTTCATAGTCATGTTTAATTTGTTCCCACGTTTCATCATCTTGGTCGTCACGTAAGATACAAATATGAATGTTGCCATCTCCAGCATGGCCGAAGAATCCAGTTTGGACATTATATTTATCGCCTAAACGTTTACCTTCCTTCACTAAGTCTGTAAACAAGTGGTTAGGTACAACCGGGTCATACATTTTCCAGTCACCTTTAGAAACGATACCGTTCAAGATATTATCACGGATGGCCCACATTTCGCTGGCTTCATCGTCAGAAAGTTCGCGCGCTTCAATTGCACCAGCCTTTTTCCCAAGGGCTTGAATGGCTTCAAGCTGGAAGGCTAACCCGTCTGCTGCATTGTCTGCTACGGTTGCCAATAAGAAGGCTTCACCATGAACCTCAGGCATTTTCTTATTAATAAATTGTTCAGAATAGTGGATACCAGATTCTTCCAAAAGTTCTAAGGCGATAGGTTGAACAGGTGATTTTACGACTTCAAAAATTGCGTCTGACACACCGTCTAATGAATTAAAGCCAAGGATTAATGATTTCTCGAAAGCTGGACGTGGTGTTAATTTCAATTGTAACTCTGTGATCACCCCGAGTGTACCTTCAGCACCGATAAATAGGTCTTTCAAATCGTAAGCTGTTGCATCTTTTTTATTTAAGGATCCAACGTGAATCAAATCACCGTTAGCCAATACTACGTCATAACCACGGATATTATCACGGGTTACACCATATTTGATAGCGCGCATACCACCAGCATTTGTAGAGGCATTCCCCCCTACTGAAGCATTCTTATTACCAGGGTCAGGGGCATAGAAATAAGGTGTATTTGCTAGATAATCACGGATTTGGAATAAGGTTACACCTGCTTGAACATTTAAAGTCAGGGTTTGTTCATCTAGTGAAAGAATTTTATTCATTTTCTCCATACTCAATAACCAAGCATGGTTGATTGGGTAGGTTGCGCTTGTTAAACCAGTTTGGCTCCCAATAGTAATTGTTGGTTGCTTTCTCGCGTTGGCATCTTTAATAAATGCGACCACTTCTTCAGTTGAAGTAGGGAAGGCGATTAAGGAGGCAGATCCGGGCTCTTTTTCCACCGTGTATGTCTTCAAATACTTGTCTGCAATTTGTTTTTCAACTTCCATATTAGAACCTCCGTTTTGTAAGGGTTTACAAATATATTGTCCTCCAATCATCTTGAAAATGCAAGGTGATTTATTGAAGCGAATTTGAGTAAAATTATGAATAGTTTAGTAAGTAATCGGTTGGTCTACGTAGATTTCTTGACCGATAGCAAACTCAGCTTGGTCACTTGTTAAATTAACTAAGTCAGCTTGGACTTGGTCTACTAAATCTGACGGGACACCTAAATGATAAGTCACGTCAGCTAGGTAAGTTGTATCTAATAAGCTGTAGGGTGATTCAGCAATCCAATGTTCTAATTGACCAGTTAATGGATAAGCAACTTTGATGTCTAATTGGGTTTGTAGCTTACGTTCTACTTGACCAATGGCATCTAATCCTTCAGATACTGCGGATGAGTATGCACGAACGAGGCCACCAGCACCTAGTTTAGTACCACCAAAATAACGAGTGACAATAACGATAATATTTTGTAATTCTCGCTGTTTTAGGACCTCAAGCATAGGAACGCCTGCGGTTCCGGATGGTTCGCCATCATCTAGTGCGCGTTGAATCTCGTTCTTGTCACCAATCTGGAAGACTACACAATTGTGAGTTGCTTTGTAGTGTTCTTTACGAATTTTTTGGATAAATGCATTGGCTTCATCTTCATTGAAGACCCGTTTTGCATGGCAAATAAACCGTGACCCTTTCACTTCAATTTCGTGGCTACCGCCGCCTTCAACTACAGTCCGGTATTCAATCATTTGACTTACCTCCTTGTTAATCATTTCTTTCCTTTGAGAGTAGCATATTTTATTATTTTTAGCTATTTGCCTGTCTTTTGTGTATATTTCACAAAGTTGAAGCGCTTTACTAGATAAACTTGTCGAATTTTATCCAGATGTTTGATAAAATGGCACTGATGTTATTGTCAGTTGATCATTTTTCAAGTGGCAATCTGTAAAGTACAGGGATTAGAGGAGAAAATTATATGTCACTTGCCATTGTAACGGATAGTACTGCCTATCTTTCAGACGAATTTGTTAGTCGTCACGATATTACAGTTCTACCATTAACAATCACATTTTCAGACGGATCTTACCGTGACAATATCGACACCACGATTGATGAATTTTATGCCAAAATGGCGGCCTTAGATGAGATCCCAACAAGTTCGCAACCAGCGCCAGGTCTTGTCACAGAAGCCTTTGATGGACTTGCTGAGACACATGATGAAATTTTGGTTGTGACCCTATCAAAAGGTATTTCTGGTACCTTCCAAACCTTTAGTATGATTGCAAGCGAAGTTGCTGAAGAAAAAAATGTTCGAATTGAGGTTTATAATTCCGATATTTCTTTGATTGGTCAAGGGTTATTCGTTCAAGAAGCCGTTAAGTTGCGGGAACAAGGTCTAGGATTGATGGACATTCTACCTAAACTAGACGCCTTGAAGCTAACTGCTGACGCATATTTCTCAGTGGAAGATTTAGGACACTTAGCTAAAGGTGGCCGTATCTCTGCTAGTGCAGCTGGAATTGGCAACCTATTACAAGTAAAACCAATCTTGCATTTTGAACAGGGGAAAATTGAGGTTTTTGAAAAAGTTCGTACCCATAAAAAGACAGTGAAACGTATGCTTGATTTATTTGAACAGGCTTATCAAGCAAATCCGCGACTAAGAATCGCTATTGTAGGGGAAGACGATACCCCGCAAGTTCAAAGTTTGGTGGCTTATATGACTGAAAACCACCCAGATTTAGATATGCAACGAACGCCAGTAGGTCCGGTTATTGGGACACATCTTGGTCCAGCTGCCTATGCTTTAGTTTGGTGGCAAAACACTGATATTGACTAGGGTAAGACGAAGTTTTTATATTTATTGAAATTGCACTTATTTTTTTATATTTAATTGAGATCAGGAAATTTCCTGGTCTTTTTTGGCGTAATCCCTAAAATTTGCCGTATAAACTGGATGAGGGGTGAGAATCATGGACGAAATAATCAATTTATTAACCGGTCGACTCGTTACAGCCAAGGAAATTAACCAGACCGATGAGTCCATGGCCTCACTAGAAATTCCCGGACTACAGATTTTCCCTGCCATAGAGAAAAGCGGTTCACGGTTAACTTGTCTTCGTTGCGGTAACCATACAAACTTTCATCAAAATATCTGTCAATGTGACTTAATAGAATGTCTTTACTGTTTGCAGTGTCTTAACTTTGGTAAATTACGGACCTGCGACAAGCTCTATCACCTAGAAGAAACAGCAACAGCACATTACTGGAAAAGAAACCAATCTTATCTGGCGTGGAATGGGACCTTATCTGAACAACAGGCTCAAGCTTCTGAAGAGATTTGTCAAAGCTACCAAACTGGTGGTCAACGTTTAGTTTGGGCAGTTACTGGCGCGGGCAAAACCGAAATGGTCTTTGAAGCGGTTAATCAAGCGCTGATGGCTGGAGGAAAAGTTGCACTAGTAACACCACGGATTGATGTTGCTAATGAATTGGCACCTAGGTTTAAAGCAGCTTTTCCTGAAGTAACTATTCAATTACTTCACGGCCAATCTGAAGAATCATATAGTGGTGCGGCTTTTACAATTGGGTCTACCCACCAGTTAATTCGGTTTAAAGCAGCTTTTGATTTGCTGATTATTGATGAAATTGACGCTTTCCCTTATGACGGTGACCTTATGCTCTATTTCGCTTCAGAGCGTGCCATTAAAAAGACAGGGGCCCAGATTTTGCTGACGGCAACCCCAAACCCAAGTCATGAGAAATTAATCAAAGATGGCAAGCTACCCGTGTCCATTCTGCCAGCCCGCTACCACCGCCACCACCTACCAGTCCCCGTACACCAATGGGTAGGCGACTGGCATAGTATTATTCAAGCAGGTAAAGTACCAAGTGTTTTTAAACGACTATTAGGACGGCTACTGGTCAAAGGGAGACGAGTTTTGGTCTTTATGCCCAACATTGATTTAATGCTAACTTTCGTAAGATTATGCCGACAAGTATTTGCTGATTACCGTTTTGAATCCGTGTCTTCAAAAGACCCAGACCGTATTATCAAGGTACAAAATATGCGAGATGGTCATTATGATTTTTTATTTTCAACGACTATCTTAGAGCGTGGCGTTACCTTTGCTAATATTGATGTCATCGTATTGGGTAGTGAGGACCAGACCTTTACTACAGCAGCTCTAGTCCAGATTTCAGGCCGAGTGGGCCGAAAACCCAAATGGCCATCAGGGTCAGTTTATTTTCTCCATTACGGTAAAACTAAAGCCTCTATTGCAGCTATTCGGCAAATTCAATCCATGAATGATCAAGCAAGGAAACGAGGTTTAATTGATGATTAGTTTATTTAAGGGCGTGATGGAAGGGGGACTAGCTGAGGCGGTTAGCCCACCTACTTGTGTGATTTGTCAAAACACTTTGGATAACCCACTAACTTTGGCAGATATCTTGTCTCTGAGCCCAATAAAACCACTACTTTTTTGCCAAGAATGTTTGAATAGCCTAATCGCCATTGATCTAAAAACGGCCTGTAAACAATGCGGACGAGATATGACTATTGAATCGGCTGGTCAAGTGGATGAAGAAGGTTTTTGTGGGGACTGTCAAAGTTGGCATACTTACCATGATTGGCAGTTTACCAACCAGGCTTTCTATCAATATAATCGTGTCTTTAAAGATTGGCTGGTAGTCTTAAAAGGGCAGGGCGATATTCGTGGGCGTCATCTTTTTGCCAAGGAATTAAAAGCTGTCTACCGAAAGCATATGGAGGCTATTTGGGTGCCTATGCCTTCTTCCAGTGAGAAGGTAGCGAATCGAGGCTTTAACCAGACGCGTTTAATACTTGAGGCAGCGGACATTCCCTTTCAAGACCTATTGATGAATGAGGGGAGTCAGGGGAAGCAAGCCTATAAAAACCGCCAAGACCGTTTGCAAGATAGAAGTAAAATTAAGGTGAAAAATGACCTAGAAAATATAGATAAAAACCGTCCGATTATCCTATTCGATGACGTCTATACTACTGGTACCACTATGTTTTCAGCCTACAAGGCACTTGAATTAGCGGGCTTTAGTCAAGTTAGCGGACTGACCCTTGCAAGATAATGTATTTTTTCAGTGTGGATTATTTGTATCGGTAAGCGTTTTCTATTATAATTAAGGTACTAATAAAGAAGCTATAGGAGCTTCACCAGTAATTTATTACTGGTAGAAAGGATGAAAGATTATGTTTACATACAACGTCCGCGGTGAGAATATTGAAATCACTCCAGCAATCAGAGAGTATGCTGAAAAGAAAATCTCTAAGATTGAACGGTATTTCACTGATTCACCTGATGCAACTGCATATGTAAATGCGAAAGTTTATCCGAATAAGGATGCTAAGGCAGAGGTTACAATTCCCTTATCAGGTGGTTTGACTTTACGTGCTGAAGAAACATCTCAAGATTTGTACGGTTCTATTGACCTTGTGGTAGATAAATTAGAACGTCAAGTACGTAAATACAAAACAAAAATGAATCGTAAACCTCGTGTAAGTGCTGGTTTACCAGGCGCTGTGGAAACACAAGTGCAAGCTGACCGCGTTGAGCAAGAGGCTGAAGAAGGGCATGACCCAATTAAGATTGTGCGTCGTAAAACCTTATCTGTGAAGCCGATGACTGCAGAAGAAGCGGTATTGCAAATGGAAATGCTAGGTCACAACTTCTTCATCTTTGAAGATGCTGAAACTGGTAAAGGCGCATTGGTGTATGCTCGTCGTAAAGGATCTTATGGTTTAATTGCCATTGAAGATGACTTAGAAGAAGCATAATCAAGAAAACATACTGATAAAATGACAAGCTCCGGTAGTTGCCGGGGCTTTTTTCATGTGTTTAGTCATTTTCCAGGAAAAAGATTATAAAAATCTTGTAATTTCTGCTAAGGCTATCCGTTTCTTGTTTTAATGACAAATTTTTAATGCTATCATATAATGGACGATAAATATATTGGGGATAGTGGGTAGCGCGATACCGCTGGACACATTAGCCCAAGATTTATACAAGTTTCTGAACCAAAGGAGAAAATAATGGCAAATGTTTTAAAAAAGGTTTTTGATAACCAAAGAAAAGATTTGAAAAAATTTGATAAAACTGCAAAACAAGTTGAAGCATTAGAGGATCGTTTTGCAAATTACACAGATGACCAATTAAAAGATATGACTAAGTCATTCCAAGAACGGCTACAATTAGGTGAAGACTTGGAAGATATTTTAGTGGAAGCTTTTGCTACAGTAAGAGAAGGTGCACGCCGTGTCCTTGGATTATTCCCTTACCACGTACAAATTATGGGTGGTTTGGCTTTACACTACGGAAACATAGCAGAGATGAAAACTGGTGAAGGTAAAACTTTAACAGCAACAATGCCAGTGTACCTGAATGCCTTAGCTGGTAAAGGCGTTCACGTCGTGACAGTCAATGACTACTTGGCAAGCCGTGACTCAGCGCAAATGGGTGAGTTATATACTTTCTTAGGCTTAACAGTGGGCTTGAATAAAGCTGGTATGAACAACGACGAAAAGCGTGAAGCATATGCAGCGGATATTACTTATTCAACAAATAACGAGCTTGGATTTGACTACTTGCGTGACAACATGGTTGTGTACAAACGCCAAATGGTGCAACGTCCTTTATACTTTGCGGTTGTCGATGAAGTGGATTCAATCTTAATCGATGAGGCGCGTACGCCGTTGATTATTTCCAACCAAGCAGAGCAATCAACAGCACTTTATCAACGCGCAGATTATTTTGCTAAAAGTTTAAAAGAAGAGGAAGACTATGTTATTGATGTTTCCTCTAAAACAATAGCCCTTACTGAAGCAGGTATTGAAAAAGCCGAAGATGTCTTCCATGTAAAAAACTTATACGACATGGAAAATGGCCGTTTAATCCACCATATTGATACAGCTTTGCGTGCTAACTACATCATGATTTTAAATATTGACTACGTTGTAGTTGATGGTCAAGTTAAAATTGTTGATGGTTTCACAGGTCGTATCATGGAAGGGCGTCGTTTCTCTGACGGGTTACACCAAGGTATTGAAGCCAAAGAAAATGTTGAAATTCAAAATGAATCAAAAACAATGGCGACAATTACCTTCCAAAATTACTTTAGAATGTATGAAAAATTATCTGGTATGACAGGTACAGCTAAAACTGAAGAAGAAGAATTCCGTGAAATTTATAATATGAACGTTATTCAAATTCCAACCAATAAACCAGTTATTCGTGAAGATAAATCAGATATCTTATACCCTAATTTAAAATCTAAATTTAACGCGGTTGTAAAGGATATCGCTACTCGCCACCAAGCTGGACAACCAGTTTTAGTAGGTACGGTAGCAGTTGAAACTTCTGAAATGTTATCAGATGCCTTAACGCAATTAGGTATTCGCCATAATGTGTTGAACGCTAAAAACCATGAACGTGAAGCACAAATTGTTGCTGATGCAGGTCAAAAGGGCGCCGTGACGATTGCGACGAACATGGCGGGGCGTGGTACAGATATTAAATTGAGCCCCGAAGTAAAAGAACTTGGTGGCTTAGCTGTAATTGGTACTGAACGTCACGAATCACGTCGTATTGATAACCAGTTACGTGGACGTGCTGGACGCCAAGGGGATCCTGGATATTCACGTTTCTACTTGTCTCTTGAAGATGATGTAATGCGTCGTTTTGGGTCAGAGCGTATCCAACAACTATGGGAAAGCTTAAATCTTGATCAAGATGATCCAGATATGGTGATTGAGTCTCGTATGATTACTAAACAGGTTGAAGGTGCACAAATTCGTGTTGAAGGGAATAACTACGATACCCGTAAAAACGTCCTGGAATACGATGAAGTGATGCGTCAACAACGTGATGTCATCTACGCACAACGTTTCGAAGTGATTTCAGCTGAAGAGTCATTGGATGACGTGATGTGGCCAATGATTGAGCGGACCATTAAACGCCAAGTGGAATTATACACTGCTGGTGACCGTGCTGATTGGAATTTAGAAGCCTTAGCTGACTTCGCGGAAACAGCTTTATACCGTAATACACAGGTGGATATCGATAATTTAGAGGGTAAAAGCCAAAAAGAAATTATTGCCTTTATTACAGATAAAGCAGCTGACCGTTTCAACCAAAAAATTGATTCAATCAATAACAAAGATATGGCCCTAGAATTTGAAAAAGTGGTTATCCTGCGTGCAGTTGACTCTCGTTGGACTAACCATATTGACGCTATGGACCAATTACGTCAAGGGGTTGGACTACGTGCTTACGCGCAAAATAACCCATTGGTAGAATACCAATCTGAAGGATTTGACCGTTTCAACGAAATGATTGCCGGTATTGAATATGATGCAACACGCATGTTCATGCAATCAGAAATTCGTCAAAACTTAGAACGTAAACAAGCTAAATAAGAGCATATTATGAACATCGGGACGAACAAGGCATTGACCGAGTAACATCATCATGCATGTTGGTCCCGTGTTTTTATTAGGAGCGATATAAGATGGAACAATATGAAATTAATAACTTACTAGAGCAAAATAAAACCCAAATTGACAGCTTCAGGGGGTCTCTTTGACTTAGAGAAAATAGAAGCAGATTTAGCTGAGTATGAAGCTGATATGGTTCAACCAGGTTTCTGGGATGATTCAGAAAAAGCACAATCAGTAATTGATGCGAATAACGCCTTGAAAAAGGTCTATGATGAATTCAATAATCTAGCAGATGAATATGAAGAATTGACACTTTTAAACGAAATGGTTAAAGAAGAACCAGATCCCGATTTATCTAAGGAATTAGTTAATCGAATACAAGCTTTTCAAGCTAAAATTAGCGCCTATGAGCGCAATATTTTACTAAGTGGCGAGTATGACCATAACGATGCCTTATTAGAGATTCATCCAGGTGCGGGTGGTACTGAGTCCCAAGACTGGGCTTCTATGCTCCTTCGCATGTACCAACGGTGGGCAGACCAACACGACTATCAAGTAACCACACTAGACTTCCAAAATGGGGATGAAGCGGGGATTAAGTCTGTTACACTAGAAATCAAAGGGTTAAATGCTTATGGATTTTTAAAATCAGAAGATGGTATTCACCGTTTGGTGCGTATATCACCATTTGACTCTAATAAGCGTCGGCATACATCCTTTGCTTCAGTGGAGATTATGCCAGTATTAGACCAAAATACGGAAATTGAAATTGATGAATCAGATATTGAAATGGACGTATTCCGCGCATCAGGTGCTGGAGGGCAACATATCAATAAAACATCTTCAGCAGTTCGGTTAACCCACGTGCCAACTGGTATTGTCGTGGCCTCACAAGGTCAAAGGTCTCAATTCCAAAATAGGGATACGGCTATGAAGATGTTACAAGCTAAATTAGCGCATTTACTAGCTGAAAAAAATGCCAAAGAATTAGATGAAATTCGTGGTGAAAAATCAGAAATTGCCTGGGGTTCACAAATCCGTTCTTACGTATTCCATCCATATAATATGGTAAAGGACCACCGAACTGACCATGAAACTGCTAATGTGCAAGCGGTGATGGATGGCGATTTAGATGGGTTTATTGACGCATATTTAAAAGCGCAATTGAGTGATGAAGAGGCATAGTAGTAATCGATTGTGTCTCGGCGGATTTAAATGACAAATTAAACGGTATATAATAATAAATGAAATATAGCTTGTATCTGAGACCTAGGGTACTTGGTTGATGTTGGGTGTAATCACGTTCCCAAAGTTGTGTGTGGAGGAAATATATGAAAAAAGTATTGATAGTGGATGATGAGCAATCGATATTAACATTATTAAAATATAGTTTAGAAAAAGAAGGCTATGAAGTTATCCAAGCAGAAGATGGCCAAGCAGGATTAGAATTGGCGATGAATCATCAATTAGACTTTATTATTCTTGACTTAATGCTACCCAAAATGGATGGGATGGACGTTTGTAAAAACTTACGCCAAAATAAGATAAACACACCTATTCTAATGTTAACTGCAAAAGATGATGAATTAGAAAAAATTATCGGGTTAGAGTTGGGTGCGGATGATTATATGACAAAACCATTTAGCCCACGTGAAGTATTAGCACGAATGAAGGCAATCTTACGTCGTGCGTCGTATGCAGCACCTATAGTTACGGTTGATGAAGAAAATGGCATTGAAGCTAAACACAAAATTACCTTAACGAAAGATTCGGTGGGTAATTTTAAAGATGAAGATGTCGAAATCATTAAAGCAGGTGATATTGAAATCCATGTAAATGATTATGTTGTATACGTGCGCGGGGAATCGATTGAAATGACGCCTAAAGAGTTCGAGTTATTAACTTATATGGCTCGTCGTGTGAATCGTACATTATCACGTGAACAATTATTACAAAAGTTATGGCGGTTTGATTATGCCGGAGAAACGCGTATAGTTGATGTTCATGTGAGCCACTTACGTGAAAAAATCGAATTAGATACCAAAAATCCTGAGTATATTATTACAATACGTGGCTTTGGATATAAATTTGAGGTGCCTCACTAATGCAAAAATTGATTCGAAGTATAACAACAGTGTTTGCGCTGTTGTTTATTTTATATAGTGTGATATTTGCTTTCACGGTAAACCGCTTTGTTTCTGATACTGTTAACGAAGAAGTGCAAAATACGTTGGTAAATGTAGTTTCAACTATTCGACCAAGTTTCAGATCTTTAGAAGTGACTGATATAACAGACAATACGCTTGAATTCCGATCTGTTAAACGGACTATCCAACCCATGATTAATTTAAATGATCGAATCTTAATTTATGATGCAAACGGAAACCGTGTTTACACAGTTGGAAATGAGCAATTATCAAATGATTTAGCATTTAGAGACTATGAAGATAATATGGATAATAGATTTAGACAGGAAGAAACAGAAAAGAATACGATTATTTACTCTTACTCTGAACGAATTTCGAACTCAAAAGGAGATGTACTTGGGTATATTCAAGTATTGAGAAATTTTCCTCTTAATCGTCCAGTTGAAGAAAATATTATCTTTATTGCCGTGGTAATGGCTCTTGGTGCGGTTATTTTACTGGTGGGCTTTTTTGTACACTTTAACCGCAGAATACACTTGCCTATTTTGGCAATCAATCGCCAATTAAATCATATAGCAAATAATGATTATGCGACGAAATATACACCCATAGACATTGAAGAATTTGATGAAATTGGTGAAAATATTAATGATCTATCCAATGAGCTGGCACTTCAAGAATTTCAAATTACAAATCAAACACAACGAATGAACAAATTGGTAGATGCCATGATGTTAGGCGTTGTGATGGTAGATAAAGACCATATTGTACGTTTAGCTAACCCAGCTATCTATGAAATTTTAGGGCTAGAGGAACAGATAGAAGGTCGTCGTTTCGAAGAAGTATTACAAAGTTATCGTTTGATTCAAATGCTAAACCAAGCTTCTAAAACTAAAGAGAAGATTAATGAAGAAATCTATTTATATTATCCAAGAGAAGTGATCTTAGATGTAAATATTATTCATTTAAGCTATGACGAGATGGATGCTTATTTCGATGCTGAATCTAATGAAGAATTAACGAATTCAAATGATTCAGAGCAAATTATCCTTTTAATTTATGATATTACTAGTATTCGCCATTTGGAAAAAGTTCGTAGCGATTTTATTTCTAACGCGTCTCATGAGCTTAAAACACCAGTCACTGCCTTGCAGGGATTTACTGAGACATTATTAGATGGGGCCATTGAAGAGCATGATACAGCAGTAGAATTTATTAAAATTATGCAAAAAGAGAGTAATCGCCTCGGTTCTTTAATTAAGGATATTTTAGATCTGGCTAAAATTGAACAGGATCAAGTACAACAAACTAGTGAATTGTTAGAGGCGGACGAGCTTTTAGAAGACGTATTTCAACACCTAAGTGGGCGGGCACAAGATAAGCATATTGATTTAGTTAAAGATGATAACTCCCAACCAGATGTTTCTTTTAGAGGAGATCGGGGTAGGATTTTACAGGTACTTACCAACCTAATTCATAATGCCATTATTTATAATAATCCTTATGGGTTTGTTAAGGTATTCATTTCTGAAGAGGAAAATATGATTCAATTTAAAATTTCAGATAATGGTATCGGCATACCACAAGAGGACCTTCCACGAATATTTGAACGATTCTACCGGGTAAGTAAAGACCGGTCAACTGCATCTGGTGGTACAGGGCTAGGTTTATCCATCGTTCGTAATATACTAGAACATATGGGTGGTAGGATTGAAGTAGATAGTGTATTTGGAAGGGGAACAAGTTTTACGGTCTATATTCCTAAGCTAGAACCGCTAGAATTAGATGAAGAAGATGAAATTGAAGAAGAATAAACGAATAGTAAATTTAGCCGATGAGGGAAGATAAATGAGAATTTACCAATGAAATTTACACAAACTTTACAATATATTTACATAACTGGCGGTAATTTACATTTTATCCACTTAGATATTTACAATCATCTTATATAATAATCTTGTAATCGTTTGGAATATGGTTATATGGATTAAGAAAAAGAAAAGGTGGAAAGTATAAATGACTTTTAGTAAGCTTTCAAAATTGGTTTTAGCGTTAGGTGCTTCAGCTGCTTTAGCTGCATGTGGAAACAGTGACTCTAGTAATGACTCAACGGATACTAGTTCTGATTCAACAACAGAAGCGGCAGCAATTACTGGCCCTATTTCAGTAATCTCTCGTGAAGAAGGTTCTGGTACTCGTGATGCCTTCGTAGAGGCTACAGGCGTTATGGCTGATGATGTTGATAATACTACTGCTGCAGCTACAATCATGAATGGTACTGACCAAGTAATGACCGCTGTTGCTGATGATCCAAATGCAATTGGTTATATTTCTTTAGGTTCATTAAACGATACAGTAACTGCTGTTTCTGTTGATGGTGTTGAAGCTACAGAAGAAAACGTTGCATCAGGTGACTACGCAATTTCTCGTCCATTTAACATTGTATATCAAGGCGAATTAGAAGGTGTAGTAGCTGACTTCCACGATTTCATCTTCTCTGAAGAAGGTCAAGCAATTGTTCTAGAGGAAGGTTATGTACAAGCTAAAGCTGATGCGGAAGCTTATGCAGGCGATGGCTCTCAATCAGGTTCTATCACCGTTGTTGGTTCTACTTCAGTTTCTCCAGTAATGGAAAAATTAGCTGAAGCTTACCAAGAATTAAACTCTGGTGTTCAAGTAAATGTTACTTCTAACGGTTCATCTGCAGGTGTTAAAGCTGCTACTGATGGAACTGCAGACTTAGGTATGGCTTCTCGTGCATTAGCTGACGATGAAACGGATGTAACAGCAGAAGCAATTGCTACTGATGGTGTTGCGGTAATCGTTAACCCTGAGAATGGCGTTTCTGACTTAAGCTTAGATACAATTGCTGGTATCTTTACTGGCGAAACTACTGACTGGGAAGATACTGCTCAATAATTCCGACTAGTTAAGTAACAACTAATGGTTTATCTTGTTAGAGTTGCTACTCCTATATAGTAGCAACTCCTTTTATGTTTTAAGGGTATTTTGGATTATTCAGAGGTCGAATAACCAATTGTGAATTTATGGGGTTTTTAAAACCGTCCAGATAAGTTATAATTTCCCTTGAACACATTTTTAATCGTGAATTTGAATTTAATAAGGAGAACATATGAAACAAAATAATATGTTGGAAACAGTAATGAAGTATGTCTTCATGTTAGCTGCTTTCACTTCAATTCTTGCCTTGTTAGCAATTTGTTACTTTATCTTTGCAAGAGGGATTCCTTTTATGGCTGATTATGGCTTTGGTCAATTCTTGTTTGGAGACAAATGGCAACCATCTCAAGAAATTTTTGGGTTAGCACCAATGTTAGTAGGTTCACTATATGTGACCTTGATAGCATTTGTACTAGGAGTACCAACAGGTGTATTTACTGCAATGTTTATGGCTTTTTATTGCCCTCCCAAATTACATAAAGTTTTGAAACCAGCAATGAACTTGATGTCTGGTATTCCTTCTATTGTATTTGGTTATTTCGGTTTACAAGTATTGGTTCCAGGTATTCGAACTTTTTCAAGATCTTTAGGAATTGCATCAAATGGTATGAGTATCATGACAGCGGGTATTGTTTTAGCAATTATGATTTTACCTACTATTATTACCATGTCTGAGTCTTCGTTGCGTGCAGTACCAAAAACTTACTATAATGCATCAGTTGGTTTAGGAGCTGACCATGATAGAACATCTTATGTGATCATGATGCCGGCTGCTAGATCGGGGATTTTCTCTTCTATCATTTTAGGTATTGGTCGTGCTGTTGGTGAAACAATGGCTGTTATCATGGTTGCGGGGAACCAAGCAATTTTCCCACGTGGCTTATTCCAAGGTGCACGTACAATGACTGCTAATATCATCTTAGAGATGGCTTATGCAACTGGTACTCACCAAAACGCCTTAATTGCAACAGGTGCAGTATTATTTGTTATTATCTTGATTATCAATGGTATCTTCGCATATGTTAAGAGAACGGGGGTAAATAGCTAATGTCTAAAGTATTACGTGGACTCACATATTTCTTTGCAGCAGTTACTTTCGCTTCTCTAATTTGGATTGTTGGTTACGTATTAGTGTCTGGTGTACCACATTTAAGTACCGATCTTTTCTCATGGAAGTACACTACAGATAACGTTTCAATGATGCCGTCTATTATTACAACCCTTTATGTTATCGGTGGATCGCTATTATTAGCAATTCCATTAGGTGTATTCGCTGGTTTCTATCTAGTTGAATATGCTGGTAAAAATAACAAATGGGTTGAGGGTATCCGTATTGCAACTGATACATTAACTGGTGTGCCATCTATTGTATTTGGTTTATTCGGTATGCTAGCCTTTGTATCCGCAGCAGGATTCCAATATTCATTAATTTCAGGTATTCTTACTTCAGCAATTATGGTATTACCATTAATCATCCGTAATACTGAAGAAGCATTAATGTCAGTTAAAGACAATTTACGTCAAGCAAGTTTTGGTTTAGGTGCTGGTAAATTACGTACAATTTTTAGAATTGTTTTACCAATTGCAATGCCTGGTATCCTATCAGGGATTATCCTTGCTGTCGGACGTATCGTTGGTGAAACAGCAGCCTTGATGTATACACTAGGTACATCAACATCACTACCTAACTCAATCTTCTCTTCTGGTCGTACATTGTCACTACATATGTATGTACTATCAAGTGAAGGTTTACACCGTGACCAAGCGAATGCTACTGGTGTAATACTATTATTAGTTGTATTAGTGATCAACGGCCTATCTACATGGTTATCACAACGATTTACAAAAGGAGGACAAAATTAATCATGGTTGAAAACAACAATCTTAAAATTAAAATGCAGGCAGAAAACATGGACCTTTACTATGGTAACTTTAAAGCCTTAGAAGGTATCAACATGCCGATTTACGAAAAACAAGTAACAGCATTAATCGGTCCTTCTGGATCAGGTAAATCTACTTTCTTAAAAACATTAAACCGTATGAATGACCTTGTTGAAGGTTGTCGTATTGAAGGTAAAATTACATTAGATGGTAAAAGTATCTTTGACCGTGACATGAACTTAAATATGTTACGTAAAAATGTTGGTATGGTTTTCCAACAACCAAACCCATTCCCAATGTCAATCTATGACAACGTTGCTTATGGACCACGTACTCACGGTATCCGTGATAAGAATGAATTAGATGAAATTGTTGAAACTTCATTACGCGGTGCTGCAATCTGGGATGAAGTAAAAGATGACTTAAACAAAAACGGTATGGCTATTTCTGGGGGACAACAACAACGTGTTTGTATCGCGCGTGCCTTAGCAGTTAAACCTGACGTATTGTTAATGGATGAGCCAACTTCAGCTTTAGACCCAATTTCAACGCTAAAAGTTGAAGAGTTAGTACAGCAATTACGTGACGACTATACAATCGCAATTGTTACCCACAATATGCAACAAGCTGCGCGTGTGTCTGACTACACTGGATTCTTCTATGCAGACCCAGAAACTGGTCCAGGTAAATCTCACATTATTGAATTTGGTGAAACAGACCAAATCTTTAACAACCCAACCAATACACAAACAGCAGATTATGTTGCTGGACGTTTTGGTTAATCCATATTCCAAACCAATAACCTTTTCAAGCCACTGGCATTTGTCGGTGGTTTTTCTTTATGCGCAAATCAGGTAGCTAGTGGAGGGTAGGGGCTTTTCGGTGAGGCTTGGTTAGCTACAAACTGAATATTTTTGCTGATATACTAAGTTGAATATTATGCAACGAACATACGTTTGTGTTAAAATAGAAGAGTATTTGAGACAAATTATTCGCAACAAATGCGAACTATGTCATAATAGATAAATAGATATAAGTGATAAGGTATAATCATTGATTGCTGAACTTTAAACGAGGTTTAGTAATGAGGTATAACAATAAGGAGTGGCATGATTGAGAGATTTAATTAAAGTAAGGGGCGCTCGTTCCCATAATCTAAAAAATATTGATATTGATATTCCCCGCGATCAAATGGTCGTTGTAACTGGTTTATCAGGATCTGGGAAAAGTACTTTAGCCTTCGATACCTTATATGCAGAAGGACAAAGACGTTATGTAGAAAGTTTATCGGCCTTTGCACGTCAATTCTTGGGTAATACAGAGAAACCAGATGTAGATTCTATTGAAGGGTTAAGTCCAGCTATCTCAATCGACCAGAAGACTACCTCAAGAAACCCACGTTCAACAGTAGGAACGATTACTGAGGTGAACGATTATCTTCGTTTATTATATGCTCGGGTTGGCCAACCAATCTGCCCAAATGATGGTACCGAAATTACGAGTGAATCTTTAGACCAAATGTTAGACCGGATTTTAAGTTTGCCTGAACGGACTAAAGTGCAAATTCTATCTCCAGTTGTTTATGGTAAAAAAGGTCAACATAAAAAGATCATCGACGGTATCCGTAAACAGGGATATGTCCGTGTGCGTATTGATGGCGAAATCTATGACATCGATGATGTACCTGAATTAGATAAGAATAAAAAACATCAAATTGATATTGTGATAGACCGTTTAGTGATTAAAGAAGATATTAGAGGGCGTTTAGCTGACTCTTTAGAAGCGGCTCTTAGATTAGCTGATGGCTATGCAGTCTGTGATTTGATTGATGGTGACGAAATTCTCTTTTCAGAGCATTATTCATGCCCCCACTGTGGATTTACAGTAGGTGAATTAGAACCCCGTCTATTCTCATTTAATGCGCCTTATGGAGCATGTGAGGAGTGTACTGGTTTAGGTTCAAAAATTGAAGCTGATCCTAATTTAATTGTGCCAGATAAAAATAAAACATTAAAAGAAGGGGCTATCGTACCTTGGGATTCAAAAGGTTCTGCTTTCTACCCAACCATGTTGGAACAAGCAGCTACTGCCTTTGAGGTGCCAATGGATGTACCTTTTAAAGAACTTACACAAGAACAACAAGACCTGATTTTATATGGGTCTGGCGAAGAAGAATTCCATTTCTATTATCAAAATGAATTCGGATCTGTTCAAGATAAAATGCGGGTATTTGAAGGGGTTATTCCAAATGTCCGTCGTCGTTACCAATCTAGTCAATCTAAGGCTATGCGAGAAGCTATGGGTCAATATATGACCGAATTAGAATGTCCTGTATGTCATGGTAAACGTTTAAACCGTCAAGCCTTGTCAGTAAAAATTGGTGGTCAAGATATTGCTGAAGTAACCCATAAAGCGATTGTGGATACCATTGAATTTTTTGAGGGGTTAGATTTATCTGAACAAAATACGACGATTGCTCAACCAATCATGCGTGAAATTGCCTCACGGTTAAACTTCCTAGAAGAAGTTGGCTTAAACTACCTAACTTTAGACCGATCTGCAGGTACCTTATCAGGTGGGGAAGCGCAACGTATTCGTCTAGCTACTCAAATTGGATCAAACCTTTCTGGAATCATGTATGTCTTGGATGAACCTTCAATTGGATTACACCAAAGAGACAATGACCGTCTGATTAAATCATTGAAACGTATGCGTGATTTAGGTAACACCTTGATTGTCGTTGAACATGATGAAGAAACCATGCGTGAAGCAGATTATCTAATTGACATGGGACCTGGTGCTGGTGAATATGGTGGCGAAATTGTGGCTGCAGGTACACCAGATGAAGTGGCAAATAATAAAGACTCTATCACAGGGCAATACCTAAAAGGTGCCCGTAAAATTGATTTGCCAGAAAAAAGACGTAAAGAGGATAGAGGGACTATTCATATTAAGGGCGCTAGTGAAAACAATTTGAAAAATGTTGATGTGGATATTCCAATTGGCCGTCTAAATGTGATTTCAGGTGTTTCTGGATCAGGTAAATCCTCATTAGTTAATGAGGTCATGAAAAAGTATCTGATACGTGAACTAAATAGAGCAAAGATGCCTCATGGTAAAGTAGATGAAATTTCTGGCTATGAATCATTAGATAAGGTTATTGATATTGACCAAAGTCCAATCGGGCGTACGCCACGCTCTAACCCGGCAACATACACATCTGTGTTTGATGATATTCGTGATCTTTTTGCACAAACCAATGAGGCTAAACTACGTGGTTATGGAAAAGGGCGTTTCTCATTTAATGTTAAAGGTGGCCGTTGTGAAGCATGTAAAGGTGATGGTATTTTAAAAGTTGAAATGCATTTCCTACCTGATGTATATGTACCTTGTGAAGTGTGTCATGGAACCCGTTATAATTCAGAAACCTTACAGGTAAAATATAAAGGTAAAAATATTGCAGAAGTTTTAGACATGCGCGTTGAAGAAGCTTTAGAATTCTTTACGGCAGTGCCAAAAATTCGCCGTAAATTACAAGCGATCGTCGATGTAGGTCTCGGTTATGTGACATTAGGTCAACCAGCGCCAACCCTATCAGGAGGGGAAGCGCAACGGATGAAATTGGCCTCTGAGTTACAACGTGTAGCAACTGGGAACACCTTATATGTTTTAGATGAACCAACTACTGGTCTACATACAGAAGATATCAAGCGATTAATTGGTGTTTTACAACGTTTAGTAGATGCTGGTAACACCATTGTCGTGATTGAGCACAATTTAGATGTGATTAAAACTGCAGACTATATCGTGGATATTGGCCCGGAAGGTGGTGCTCAAGGTGGTAAAATCGTTGCTTCTGGTACACCTGAAGAGGTTGCTAAAGTGAAAGGCTCATACACAGGTAAATACTTAAAACCATTGTTGAAAAAATAGAATAAAATAGAAAAACACTATGTTGACGATAAATATTACATTCATCTTGAAACATAGTGTTTTTTCTTTAAAATGAAAGATTATGAGAAGGAAGTGGGATAGTAGTGAAAATTGTACATACAGCGGATTGGCATATTGGAAAAGTGGTCAATAACCACTCTCTAATAGAAGACCAACGTGCCATATTAAATGACTGGCTAGCACAAACTGTCGCTTTAAAGCCTGATTTGGTGATTATGGTAGGCGATTTATATGACCGGACTTTACCTAGTGGTGAAACGGTTCAGTTAGTCAATGAAATGCTAACGAAAATGTCACAAGAACTAGCTTGTCCCATTTGTATTATCGCTGGAAACCATGATTCAGGTGAACGAGTAGGTTATGCTGCAGGTTTACTGTCAGGACAAGGCTTACACATGGCTGGTGTCCCTAGCACCGAGATTCGAAAGGTTGAAGTTGGTGACGCAGATGTGTATCTATTACCGTTTAGCGATCATCTAACAATTAAACGTCTATATCCTGAAGAAACTATCCATAGTATTGAGGATGCCACTAAGGTACAGGTAGCGCGAATTAAAGACAAATGGGATCCTAGTCGGGTCAATATCATCCTTTACCATGGTTATGTAACTGCTGGGGCCATTGAAGGGGCAGGGGAAGACTTAGAAAAATCCGATTCAGAACGTCCCTTGTCCATTGGTACCAGTGAATATGTACCCCATACTGTCTTTGATGGTTTTGATTATGTGGCGCTTGGTCATTTACACGGGCCGCAACAAGTAGGTAGTCCGCGAATTCGCTATTCAGGTTCACCCTTGAAGTTTTCTAAGTCAGAAGTTCATCATCATAAGGTCTTTTTAGAGATTGACTTGGATAAAAAGGCAGACACTATTGAAGTTGTGAAGCACGAATTAAAGCCTGATAAGGATATGCGGGTTATGCGCGGTCAATTTGAAGATTTGTTACAAGGGCAATCAGATGACTATATCTTCTTTGAACTAACGGATGCCTATGCTCAGCATGAAGCTATGAATCGCTTGAAGAAACGGTACCCAAATGCTATGAGCTTAGAATATGTAGCTTTAGAAAATAGACAGCGACAAGACTTGAAAACCAAACGTCATGAAGTGCAAGCAACACCTGTATGGGACCAGTTTGCTCAGTTTTATCAAAATAATACGGACCAAGAATTATCAGCATTCCAAGCGGAAATTGTCCGTGATATTTTCCAATCAACCTTAAAGGAGGATAAGGCATAGTGAGACCTATTAAACTTGAATTGCAGGCTTTTGGACCTTATAAAGAAAAAACGAGCCTAGACTTTACAGACTTAGGCGATCAGAACTTATTCTTGATTTCAGGATCCACTGGTGCTGGTAAAACGACCATTTTTGATGCCATTGTTTACGCCTTATACGGAAAGACTTCTGGTTCATCTCGTGATATTAATGAATTGAAGTCGCAGTTAGCTGAAGATGAAAGTGTTGCATATGTACGGTTAACCTTTATGATTCACGGGAAAACCTATACGGTGGAACGGATTCCCAAGCAAAAACGGCCGACTAAAAGGGGCTTAATTCGAGAGCAGAATGCGGAAGTAACCTTAGAAGGGGAAGATTTTTCACTAAGTAAAACGCAAGAAGTGGATAGTAAGTTAGTTGAAGTTCTTGGTTTGTCAGCAGATCAATTTAGACAAATTGTCATGTTGCCACAAGGAGAGTTTAAAAAACTCTTGGAAGCTAGCTCGGGCGAAAAGGAAGCCATTTTACGGACCATATTCCATACTGATTATTTAGACCGGTTCCAACAAGCCATTGCTGAACGGTTTAAGCAAGCTAACCAGGAAGTGGGCGCCTTGAAGAAACAGGTAGACCAACATAGCCAATCATTTGTGACGTTTGTAGATAATGAAGCGATAGCAATCGCGGAAAATGTTGATGAAGAGGTCGATACGGCTGACAAGAGCTTGACAGAAAAAGACCGGGTTCAAAATTGGGTAGATCAAGAGGACTATCAAAATCTTTCTGAATGGGCTGGAACTAAAGTAGCTGACTTGGACAAAAAGAATGCTGATTTAAGTCAACAAATCACTGGTTTTGAGACTACTATTCAACAGCTAGAAGGCTTTATTAAGCTTTTAGCCAGACAGGATAAATTACATCACCAAGAAGCTTCCATCAAAGAACGTGAAGCGACCATTACTAGTGAACGAAAGTCTTTGCAACAGTACCGTGAAACACAAAATGCTTACCAGTTGATCCAACAAATTCAAAAACAAGCGCATAAACAGGGGCAATTACAAAAACTGGTGAAGGAGAAAACGGGCTTATTACAGGAAGCGAAGGGTCGTTTACAAACTGTCAAAGCAGAGCAAGCTGAATGGCAAGACCAGATTCAACAAGTAGATAGCTTGCGAGCAGAATTGCAAGACTTGGCCATACAAGAAAATAAATGGGATAACTATTTAATACAAGAAGGTAGTCTCAACAAGCAAGTGGCTTACGGCCAAAGTTTGGCTGAACAAGCGACAAAATTAACCAGTCAGATTCAAGACCAGGAAAAAGCGGTCGAAGCTGGGCAAGCATCTCTGAAAAAACTGCAAGCAGAGTTAGAACAAGTAGGGGATCTCAACCAACAACAAGTCCTAGTTGATCAAAAAATCTATCAATATAATTTGTTGGTAAAAAATTATGAGGACATGGTGAAAACCAACCAACAGATTGCAGACCTTACTGTTCAAGTAGAAGTTGACCAGAGAGTCTATCAAGCAAAAGTAGACAGGCGAAATCGTTTGGAATTGGCTTATAGCCAAAATCTGGCAGGAGAATTAGCCAGTCAATTGGTTGAAGGTCAACCTTGTTTAGTTTGTGGATCTATTCATCATCCAGCCCCAGCTGCTGTGCAAGAGGATGCAGTGACAAAAGAAATGGTTGAGGCAGGGGTGGAGGCTGCGCAAACAGCTTTCCAATCTTATTCAAGTAAAATAGAGCGTCTATCTGCCATTCAGGGGACGTTTGACCGAATAATTGCTAACCAAGGTATTGAAGGCATAGCGACGGATGCGACAAGTAATCATGAAAAACTTGAAGTATGGCGGGCTCATCTAGATAAGGAAGCTGAAGATATTCAACAAAGCAAGTCTCATTTAGATAAGTTATGCCAGACCAAGCAAGATTTGGACAAACAATTAAATGACTCGACTAAGCAAGTGGATGAAGCGAAGGCGACTTTGAATAATATGCAAATCGAGGCGTCAACTCTTAAAGGGCAAACAGCGTCTAACCAAAGCGCTGTTGAAGAATTGCGGAAAGAAATCGACCAATTAAAAGGTCAATTAGTTGGCAATTCAAAAGCTGTTGTCACAGCTGAATACGAGGCAAAAAACAAGACCTTAGCGGAAATTACAACTAAAGACCAAGAGTTGAAGACTCAATTAGATAAGCACCAGCAAGAAGTTGCTCAGCTAACCACACAGATTGCAGGATATAAAGGTCAAATCAAGCAAGGGCTAGTGGAATTACAAGCTGATCAAACTGCTTTGGATAACGCGATGGCCGACCGTCAAGAAAGTCAGGAAGACATCTGTCAAATCCATCAAAGTCAAAAGAATTGGGCAGCTATTGAAAGTGAAATTCAACGTTTTGATAATGAGGTTTATGCCTTTAATGAAAACAAAGCAACAAATCAAAAAGAAATTGAAACAGCTGACT
Organism: Aerococcus urinaeequi; assembly: GCF_001543205.1. Taxonomy (NCBI): domain Bacteria; kingdom Bacillati; phylum Bacillota; class Bacilli; order Lactobacillales; family Aerococcaceae; genus Aerococcus; species Aerococcus urinaeequi. The sequence continues at coordinate 754,485 of NZ_CP014162.1, read as the reverse complement.
TAGATAAAAATGCCGAGACTTACCAAGCGGAAATTGCCCAAGAACGGATTAAATTAGCTGAATTTAAAGCTAGAAAAGATCAGGTGATTTCAATAAAAGCCCAATTAGACCATGCTATTTACCTATTTAAGGATAGTTTCGCATCCTACCAAGAAAAAGGGCGTCATTTCGGGGAACTATCGCTCCTAAACAAGGTAGCCAATGGGAAAGAGAAGGCTTATGGCTATATTTCCTTTGAACGCTATATTTTAGGTTTGTATTTTGATGAAATTCTCCAATATGCTAATGAACGATTGATGGCCATGACTCAAATGCGGTATGAATTTAGACGGATTGTCGAAGGACAGTCTGGTGCAGGGGCTAAAGGACTTGACCTAGCTGTCTTTGACTACCAAGCTGGTGGGAAGCGGTCGGTCCAATCCCTATCTGGTGGAGAAGGCTTTAAAGCTTCCTTAGCCTTGGCCCTTGGTCTGTCTGACGTGATTCAAAATGATGCCGGTGGTATTGAAATTGGCACGCTCTTTATTGACGAAGGTTTTGGTACCTTAGACCAGGAATCCTTGCAACAAGCGATTGAAACCTTGACTGATTTGCAACAAGCGAGCGGCCGTATTGTTGGGATTATTTCTCACGTGGCTGAATTGAAACAACAAATTCCAGTCCACTTACAAGTGTCTGCCAGCAACGACGGGTCCAAAGCCTTTTTTACAGGGGTTCAATAGGGCTAAAATCAAACAATTGTGAAATTAGGTCCATAGACCTATGACATTTACCTCCAAAGTTGGCAAAATATAGATAACAAAGGAAAGCTAAACAACTAGGAGGTTGTCACAATGACGAATCATAAAGAACGTATTTTAAACTTAGTTAAAGAAGGCATTTTAACAAACGAAGAAGCGATTATCTTATTAGAAAACAGAGCGAAGCAAGCTGAATCAAACCCTACAACACAAACGCAAGTTGAGGAAGAAAAAGATATCTTAGATGACTTTTATGCTGATTGGGAAAATGACCAGGCGGTAAATCAAGATGATATTACTGGCCGTACGCAAAAAGTGGCTATTCAAAAAGACTTGGAAGCGTCACTCGCAACCAAGTTAACTGAGCGTCAAAATTTGGTTAACCAAGAAGGGAAATCTGAAGTAACTCATATTGAAATTGATCGTTTGACTGAAGAAATCAACCAATTGACGGAACAAATCCACCAATTGAAAGAAGATATTATTCAAATCGATGCGGAAAATCCAAGACCATCAAAAGAGACGGCACAAGCAGATTCAAAAGTTGACGAAAGCCAACCGATTGAAGAAGAAACTGAAGAAAATGCTTACGACTACAAAAATATCGTTGGCGACTTCTTCACTAAAACACGGTCAGTTTTAGACCAAGTGCAAGATAAGGTATCAAAAACAGTGAAATTTGAAAAAGGTAGCGGATCAATTCCAATTCCTAAATTGATTACCCATGATTTTGAAGCGACCTATGAATACACTGAACCATTATCGATGGTGGATATTCAAATAGCGGCTGGTCAAATTGAGTTAACATCTTGGGACCAACCAACTACGAAATTAACAGTCGTTGGTAAGTTATACGGCGATTTCGATGAAGAAGATGCGCAAACTACCTTTGAAAAAAGAGCAAACTTAGAATTTGTTGACGGGGCCTTAAACTTGAACATGATTTCTCGTTTTATCAAGACAGATATTGTGGTACAAGTGCCAAAAGACCGCTTAGACTTTATTAAAGCGAGAACAATTTCTGGCCCTGTAACGGTTGAAGATATGGATACGAATGATATCTATATTCAAACAGTTGATGGCGCGATTAATATCGAAAACTTTACAGCTTCAATGATTGAAGTGGATACGAAAAATGGTCAATTAACCTTAAACGATGTGGAAGCCTTAGATTTAGTGGTGAAATCATTGAATGGTAGCCAACGATTGAAAGGTCACGTAGAAAATGTATTGATGGAAACCTTAAATGGGGACATCGTGATTACAATGGACGCAAAACCTTTAGTTCGTGCCCAAGTAGAAACAAAAAATGGCGATATTAAATTGAATATGCCAGCAGGTACAGCGGTTGATGGGTTAGCCCACACCAACCAAGGTGAAATCATGTTCCGTTCAGACTTAATTAAGAGTCAATCACAAGTCAACGATCAATTTAACAAACAAAAAGCATTTTACCATGATGTAGCTGAAGAAAAGGCTTATCGAGTGAACTTGAAGACAATGCGTGGTAATATTCGCGTGAAAGATGATGCTGATATGCGTAGAGGAGAGATTTAATATGTCAGGGAGATTAATGAAGTCAAGAAAAGATAGTTACTTATTTGGGGTATGTGGTGGTATTGGTGAATACTTTGGTATTTCTGGTAATTTAGTCCGTATCATCGCAGTATTATTAAGTTTGACACAGTTTCCAGTTTGGCTAATCTACATTATTTTAATTTTTGTAATGCCCAACAGAAGCCACTAAGAAGGTAGGAGTGAATAGAATGGCTAAGAAATTAACAAAATCACGTAATGACGTAAAATTAGATGGTGTATGTGCCGGGATTGCTGAGTACTTTGAAATTGACCCAACGATTGTCCGTGTAATTTTTGTCTTCGTCACACTTTCTGGCGGAGCTGGGATACTGATTTATCTATTGTTAGCATTGATTTTACCAAGGGATGAAGGTCGTACACGTGTAGATAGACATGACCGTGACGAATACCGTCAGACTAAATCATTTGATGCTGAAGATCAGGACGACTATAATGAATCTAGCTATAGTAAAGATTCAAAAGACAATCCTGATGAGGAAGAAAGTTGGCGTGATTTTTAATTATGAGACGGTTTTTATTAGCAACACTTATTGATGCATTAGGCTTGATGGCTATTTCGTGGATTCTTGCCCCTAATGTATATGTGGCAGATTTTTGGTCAGCAATCTTAGTAGCTATCGTATTGAGTATTGTGAACTCAATTATTCGTCCTATCGTAAACTTGTTGGCATTACCATTAAATATCCTAACATTCGGTTTGTTTAGATTAGTCGTCAATGGCTTTATGTTTATTATCGTAGGCTTGTTCTTCCCAACATCCTTTGTATTCGCAAACTTCTTTTACGCAATCGCCGCAGCCTTCTTGTTCTCGATGTACCATTGGTTCTTTGAGAAATTTATCGAAGCCGGGAAATAATGAAGGATGTGAGAAATGTCGCTTAGACTCGTAACGGTGGAAGACATAAGTGTGATGGTACATCACACACTTCATGTCTGAAGCGGCACGATCCTGACATTTTGAGCTCGACTAAGAAGGGTGCGAGAGCCGACGCTCAGACAGGAACGTTGGAAGTTTAAGGCAGTAGTTGGCGAAGTCAGCTACAGCTTAAGCTGAAACGCAGCCCTGTCTGGAGGCTCGAACCCGACTAGGGTGCGAGAGCCGACCTAGTCGAATTTATTTTAAATCCTAATCCGCTTGTTGATCTGAATGCCAGATTGACGGGCGGATTTTTCTTTTTCACAAATTACAGCTTATCCAACTGTCCATATGGGTCTAGTATGGTAAAATAGGGGCAAAGTGACTTGTTAAGAAAGGAAACCGTATATGACAAAGGTAACCGTGAAAGATTTAGTCGAAAAATTTGATTTTGAGGTTATTTGTGGTGCAGATTATTTAGACCGCGAGATCATTACCAGTGATATTTCGAGACCTGGTTTGGAAATTACCGGCTATTTTAACTATTATCCATCTGAGCGTGTCCAATTGTTTGGACGTGCAGAGCATACATATTTGTCTAGAATGACTTCGGATGAGCGTTTATTAATTATGCGCCGTCTCTCAAAAGAAGATACACCATTCTTTATTTTCTCTAGAGGATTACAACCGGAATATGAAGTGATTCAAGCTGCTGAAGAAAATCATATTCCTGTATTAAGTTCAACAACAACGACGACCCGTCTGTCTAGTAACTTAGCGGAAATGTTGCATGCTCACTTAGCAGAGCAAATCTCAAAACATGGGGTATTTGTGGATGTATACGGGCTGGGTATTATGATTACTGGCCATTCTGGTGTAGGTAAATCAGAAACCGCTTTAGAACTTGTAAAAGGTGGACACCGTTTAGTGGCTGATGACCGCGTAGATTTTTATCAACGTGATGACACGACAATTATGGGTGAAGCGCCTGAAATTCTACGTAATGTCATGGAAATTCGTGGTCTTGGGATTATTGACGTGATGACTCTTTACGGGGCAGGTGCAGTTCGTAAAGAACAACAGCTAAACTTGATTATTGACTTGAAAGACTTGAAAAGGGGGGGCAATTTTGACCGCCTGGGTACTGCGGAAGAGCGTGAACAAATTTTAGAGGTCGCGATTCCCAAAATTACCATTCCTGTCCAAACTGGGCGGAACATTTCAAGTATTATCGAGGTAGCAGCTATCAACTTTAGAGCCAAATCAATGGGCTTTGACGCTGCACAAATGTTTAACGACCGTTTAACGACACTTATCGACAACAACAAATTATAGATGGTATTAAATAAGGATTTAACTAAAGGAATTAACACATAGGAGAGAAAGAACAAAATGATGAATATAGCTGCAATAGATCCAGTCGCTTTTGATATATTCGGCTGGCCAATCCGTTGGTACGGGATTTTTATCGGGGCTGCTATTTTATTAGCCCTTACATTTGCTTCAAGAGATTTTCGTCGTAAGGGTTGGGATGAAGAATTTATTTTAGACGCAGCTGTATGGACCATTCTAATTGGTTTTGTTGGTGCACGTGCTTACTACGTTTTATTTGAACTAGACTACTACCTACAAAATCCAGGCGAAATTCTACAAATTTGGAATGGTGGGATCGCCATTTATGGTGGTGTCATCGCCGGAGGATTAACCCTTTATTTCTACGCTAAATCAAAGAAAATGGCCCCCTTATTCGTAACGGATACGGTAGCGCCCTACCTATTACTAGCGCAAGCCATCGGTCGTTGGGGTAACTTCGTTAACCAAGAAGCCCACGGTGGGGAAGTGACTTTAGAATTCCTGCAAGATACCTTACATTTACCGCAATTCATCGTTGACGGCATGCATATCAACGGAGCTTACTACCATCCAACTTTCCTGTACGAATCAGTCTGGAACATCCTTGGGGTAGTTGTTCTATTATTCGTCCGTTCACGCAATAAAACCTTGCGTATTGGCGACACCACCTTACTATATCTGATCTGGTACTCATTTGGCCGCTTCTTCATCGAAGGGTTGCGGACAGACAGCTTGTGGTGGGGACCATTCCGTGTCAGCCAAGTATTAGCCGCCGTCTTATTCATCGGCGCATTATTGATTTTTGCTGCACGCCGCATGAACGACAAGTATTATGAATACTACTCTGAACACAACGGTCCGGCTTACAAATCAAGTAAATAGAAAATATACCAATAGATTGGAGAAGTGATGACTTGACGTCCAAAAATATTGCCGTACTAGGCGCTGGCTCATGGGGAACAGCACTTGCCATGGTCCTTGCAGAAAATGGCCATCAGGTGACCTTATGGACGCATAATCCAGAACAGGCCCGTGAGATTCAAACCACTGGGAAAAATGACCATTATTTACCTGATCTAGTGTTGCCGAAGAATATCATTGCAACAAATGATATGGCCCTAGCCTTGGACCAGGCAGACTTGATCAACTTCGTCGTGCCCACCAAGGCCATACGGCAGGTAGCAAGCCAGGTGGTTACTATTTTGCAGGAGAAAAATGTGCACGAATTACCGGTCATTATGCACGCGGCTAAGGGATTAGAGCAGAGCACCCATCTGCGGATTTCTGAGATTTTAACGGAAGTCTTCCAGCCAATTGGTCAAGCGAGGGTGGTGGTTTTATCAGGCCCAAGCCACGCAGAAGAGGTGGTCAAACATGATATTACGACTATAACAGCGGCTTCAATTGATGACGAGGCCTGTCACTTAGTCCAAGAAGTATTCATGAATGACTACTTCAGGGTCTATACCAATCCAGATATCATCGGGGTTGAACTGGCAGGATCATTGAAAAACATTATCGCTTTAGGTGCTGGCGCCTTAGTGGGAGCAGGTTACGGGGACAATGCCAAGGCGGCTTTAATCACCCGAGGACTTGCTGAAATTACCCGGTTAGGGGTGGCCATGGGCGCTGATCCGTTAACCTTTATGGGCCTATCAGCAGTCGGTGACTTGATTGTTACCGCTACAAGTATCCACTCAAGAAACTGGCGGGCCGGCCAACAAGTTGGTCAAGGTCAAGCGGTGAAAGACGTAGAAGACCATATGGGTATGGTTGTTGAAGGGTTTGCAACAGCTGTTTCAGCCTATGAATTGGCCCAAGAAGAGGGCGTTGATATGCCGATTACCCAAGCAATTTACAAGGTGATTCAAGGAGAATCTAGTATTCAAGATGTGATCACCGCCTTAATGGCTAGAGAACGCAAAGGTGAATTGCAGTTTGAAGATGACTTAAAGGATATTTTTTAACGGCAATTTGTTTTATAATGAAATGAGAAAATTTAACAGATAAATGGAGGATTCATTCATGGCGAAAGTAAGAAAAGCGATTATTCCTGCAGCAGGGCTAGGTACACGGTTCCTACCTGCAACAAAGGCAATGGCGAAAGAGATGTTGCCGATTGTTAATAAACCAACCATTCAATTTATCGTAGAAGAGGCCTTGGCTTCTGGAATTGAAGATATTCTAATTGTTACTGGAAAAAGTAAACGACCAATCGAAGACCACTTTGACTCAAATGTTGAGTTAGAGTCGAACTTGGCAGATAAGGGTCGCGATGACTTGCTTGAAATCATCGGGGAAACGGTTGGTTTAAACCTATTCTTCAAACGTCAATCTTATCCAAAAGGGTTAGGAGACGCGGTATTACAAGCAAAAGCCTTTGTTGGTGACGAGCCTTTTGTCGTAATGCTTGGGGATGACTTGATGGTTGACGAAGTGCCATTAACTAAACAATTGATTGACGCTTATGATGTCACAAAAGCGTCTAACATTGCGGTAATGCCTGTACCACATGAAGATACAGATAAATACGGGGTAATCGATCCTGAAGCGCAATTCTCTGAAAAGATCTACAATGTAAAACAATTCGTTGAAAAACCAAAACCAGAAGATGCGCCATCAAACTTGGCTATTATCGGTCGTTACTTGTTAACGCCAGAAATCTTTGACTTGTTGGAAACACAAGGTGAGGGTGCTGGTAACGAAATTCAATTAACAGATGCCATTGACCGTTTAAACAAAACGCAACGCGTGTTTGCGTATGAGTTTACTGGTCGTCGTTATGATGTTGGGAATAAATTGGGCTACATGCAAACAAGCATTGAATACGGCCTTGAACAAGACGATATCAAAGAAGGTTTGAAAGAATATTTACTATCCATTGAAGATGAACTTTAATGAGAGAATTTTTGTGAAAGGTTGTAATTAGCTTGAGCTAGTTGCAATCTTTTTCCCTTAAATCGTGTTAGAATGGTAAGCGACGTTAAGAAAAGCAATTGATTATAAAAATGAAAAACTACAAGAAAGGATGTGTACAATTTGGCAGAAGAAATTCAAAAATTTGATGTAGTTGTGGTTGGTGCAGGACCAGCGGGTATGACTGCTGCCTTATACGCATCACGGGCTAACTTGTCCGTAGCATTATTAGAACGTGGAATCCCTGGTGGCGAGTTGGTCAATACAGCGGATGTCGAAAATTACCCTGGTTTCAAAAACATTCAAGGACCAGACTTGGCCAATGAAATGTACGAAGGGGCTATGCAATTTGGTGTGGTCCACGAATTTGGGACGGTCACTAAAGTAACGCCGAATGAAGGGGCGCATTTACTGGAAACAGATATGGGTAAAACTTACCAAGCTAAAGCGATCATTATCGCAACTGGTTCTGTTCACCGTAAATTGGGTGTGCCGGGTGAAGATAAATATTCAGGCCGCGGTGTTTCTTACTGTGCGGTTTGTGACGGGGCTTTCTTCCGTGATAAAGACCTTCGTGTAATCGGTGGAGGTGACTCAGCCGTTGAAGAAGGGACTTACTTAACGCAATTTGGTAAAAACGTGAATATCGTTCACCGTCGTGACGAATTACGGGCTCAAAAAATCTTACAAGACCGTGCTATGTCTAACGATAAGGTTGATTTCACATGGGATACAGTTGTCAAAGAAATCAAAGGAGACGACATGAAAGTCACTGGTTTAGCCGTTGAAAACGTTAAAACTGGTGAAATTACTGACGTGGATACAGATGGTGTCTTCATTTATGTTGGTTTGATTCCAAATACCGAAGCATTTGCTGATTTAAACATCACAGATGAAGAAGGTTGGGTGATCACAAATGAAGATATGCAAACAAATATTCCTGGTATCTTCGCCATTGGTGATGTTCGTCAAAAGAAATTGCGCCAAATTTCAACAGCAGTCGGTGACGGTGCCATTGGTGGCCAAGAAGCCTTCAATTACATTGAAACCCTAAACGACTAGTTCTAAACATCATATAAAAAACAGTTAAAGCAAGGTGAATGTGCGTTAACTTGAAGGGGGTAGGCTTTGGTCTATCTCCTTTTTGATTGAAAAAGGACGAATCTTCATTTAAGCTGGCACCCTATATGAAATTGCCAATCAGCTTGTCTTTGATATATCTTTTTTTATAAAATTTGATACAATAAGGTTAAGATGTTATCGCTTTTAAAACTAGGGAGGCTACATGATGAACTGGAAAGAAACTTACTTACAATGGCGTAATTTTGAAGACTTAGACGATGCTTTGAAAGAGGATTTAGCGTCTATTGAAGCTGACGAAAAATTGCTTGAGGATGCTTTTTATCAACCATTGAGTTTTGGTACAGCTGGTATGCGCGGGATTTTAGGTGCCGGCATTAACCGGATGAATATTTATACCATTCGTCAAGCGACTGAAGGATTGGCTAACCTACTAGAAGATTATGGCCAGGATGCGAAGGACCGAGGGGTGGCGATTGCTTACGATTCTCGTCATATGTCGCCTGAATTTGCTATGGAATCGGCGAAGACTTTAGGGGCACACGGGATTAAATCTTACGTATTCGAAGCATTACGCCCAACGCCTGAATTGTCATTTGCAGTTCGTGAATTAAATGCCTTTGCGGGGATTATGATCACAGCTTCTCACAACCCGGCTGACTACAACGGCTACAAGGTTTACGGGGAAGATGGTGGACAAATGCCACCAGTGGACGCGGATGCTGTAACGGCCAACGTACGTGCGGTTGAAAACCCATTAACTGTTGAAGTGGGCGATGAAGCAGCTCTTAAGGCTGACGGCACAATTACGATTATTGGTGAAGAAATTGACCAAAAATACTTAGACAATATGAAGGCTGTTGTGGTGGACCAAGCTGTGATTGATGAGATGGCTGACCAAGTATCTATTGTTTATACACCGCTACATGGTACGGGTCAAATGTTGGTGGAACGGACTTTAGCTGACGCTGGGTTTACCAATGTCACCTATGTGGCTGAGCAAAAAGAGCCGGATGCTGATTTTTCAACGGTTAAATCACCAAACCCTGAAGAAGCGGGTGCCTTTGAAGTGGCTGAAAAGTACGGTAAGGACAATGACGCGGATATCTTAATCGCGACTGACCCGGATGCTGACCGTATGGGTGCAGCTGTAAAATTGCCAAATGGTGACTACCAAGTGATTACTGGTAACCAAATTGCCGCATTAATGACGCATTATATTTTAACCGCTAAGAAAAATACAGGTACATTACCTGATAACGGAGTGATTTTAAAATCCATCGTATCAAGTGAGATGCCAACAACGATTGCCAAATCATTTGGTGTTGAAACAGTTGACGTATTAACTGGATTCAAATTTATTGCGGAAAAGATCAAAAACTATGAAGCTGATGCTAGCAAGAATTTCCTATTCGGTTTCGAAGAAAGTTACGGATATTTAGTGAAAGCCTTCGTTCGTGATAAAGACGCCGTTCAAGCGACTTTATTATTAGCTGAAGTAGCCGCTTTCTACAAGAAACAAGGTAAAACAGCTTATGACGGCTTACAAGACTTGTTTGCTGAATACGGCACCTACCAAGAAAAAACAATCTCTGTAAGCTTACCAGGCCAAGAGGGTGCAACGAAAATCGAATCCATCCTAAATAATTTGCGTGGGGAAGGTTTAAGTGAAATCGCTGGTCAAGCAGTTGTTGAAACTGAAGACTACCTACAAGATACGCGCCAATTTGCTGACGGTACTACTGAAGCCTTAGGCATGGACAAATCAAATGTATTGAAATACTATCTAGCAGATGAAACATGGATTGCCGTTAGACCATCAGGTACAGAACCAAAAATCAAGTTCTATATTGGTGTGGTCGCTGATTCACTAGAAGCAACACAAGCAAAAATTAAGGCATATGAGGCAGCCTTAAACGACTTAACGGCTTAAGTGTATGCTGTCTGGCAGCTTTATCGATAAAAGGGCGACCTTTCATCTCCCCTTTAAGGAGGAAAAAACAAATTGAATGATCAATTAAAATTAGTCATTATCACAGGTATGAGCGGTGCCGGTAAAACGGTCGCTCTACAAAGTTTTGAAGATATGGGTTACTACTGCGTGGATAATATGCCGCCGTCGCTATTACCTAAATTCTGGGATTTAATCAAAGAAACGGGGAAAATCAGTAAAATCTGTTTAGTGATTGATTTACGTTCACGTTCATTCTTTGATGAGTTATTAACAGAGATTAATGGTATGGACAACACAAACACCGTTGAAATGTCCGTATTATTCCTAGAAGCGGATGATCAGACTTTAGTGGCGCGTTATAAAGAAACACGCCGTGCCCACCCACTTCAAAAAGATGGGGTTTCTGTCTTAGAAGCGATTCAAAAAGAAAAAATCTTATTAAATGATATTCGTAAGGAATCTTCAGTGATAGATACGACAAACTTAACACCGCGTAAATTCCGCGAGTTATTGTTGACCGAATTCCAATCTGAAGATGAGGGTACCTTCACTGTTAACGTCATGTCATTTGGTTTCAAATATGGTTTACCTATTGATTCAGATATCGTGATGGACGTCCGTTTCTTACCAAATCCGCATTATATCGATGAATTACGCCCGATGACAGGGCTAGATGCACCAGTTTATGACTATGTCATGTCTCAGCCAGAAACAGAGACTTTCTACCGTAAATTCACTGATTTATTAGATTTTGAATTACCTTTATATGAAAAAGAAGGGAAATCTAGTCTGACGATCACTATCGGTTGTACAGGCGGTCAGCACCGGTCAATTGCCTTGACTGAACGTGTTGCCCACCATATCCAAGACCTAGGTTACAAGGTCAACATCATCCACCGTGATCGCGCAAAAAGAAAAGAGTCGATGAACCTATCGTGATTAATAAAAATCCACGTCCGGGTAGACGGCCAAAGGTTGCGGTCATCGGAGGCGGAACGGGCCTTCCTATCTTGTTGGAAGGTCTAAAGAATGCTGATTGTAATGTGACAGCCATCGTCACAGTGGCTGATGATGGTGGGTCGAGTGGATCTTTACGTAATGCAGTCAGTACAATTCCTCCAGGAGATATCCGTAACTGCCTAGTTGCGCTATCGGACATGAAGAAAATATATAAAGATGTATTCCAATACCGTTTTAGTGAAGAAGATAAAGAATTTTCTGGTCACGCGATTGGGAATTTAATCATTGCAGCCATTGCTGAAATGCGGGGAGATACCTTTGCCGCTTTGCGTCTACTTTCTTTTATGATGGAAGTGGATGGCAAGGTCTTGCCAGCTTGTGAGGAAGCGCTTGTTTTACAAGGACATTTTGCAGATGGGACTATGATTGAAGGGGAAACGGCTGTTGTAGCCCACCCTGACCAAATTCAAGAAGTGACTGTTCGCTTGGCTAATGACCGACCGAAAGTGGATGTGTCGGGTAACCCAATCACCAGTCCGCGTGCTGGGCGTGAAGTGGTGTCAGAAATAATGCAGGCCGATATGGTCATTCTGGGCCCAGGTTCTTTATACACGTCTATTTTGCCAAATGTGGCAATTGAGGAAATTCGAAACGCAATTGTTGACACGCCCGCAAAAGTTGTCTATATTTGTAATATCATGACACAACTTGGCGAGACTGAGCATTTCTCAGACGCAGACCATGTACGTGTAATTAACGAACACTTAGGGGCTAAGGCGATAGACACGGTGCTATTGAATAAAACCCCAGTACCCTTTGAATACTTGGAGGGTGCCAGTGAAAAGGACTATTTAGTTCAAATCACACAAGACCGTCAAGGCTTGGCAGATCAAAAATGTCAGGTGGTTGGCTGTGACTTTTTAAATCTTGAAAAGAGTGGGGTTTACCACAACCAGGATAAATTAGTAGGCGCTATTATGGATGTCATGAACGATCGCATAAAATAAAGTGAATAAGAAAGAGGTGAGCTGGTGGCTTCATTTGCAGGAGATGTAAAGAAAGAACTCACTCAGCTAACAGTGGACTATGAGCACGCGCGTTCAGAGCTAGCAGCCATTCTACGTATGAACGGATCGATTTCCCTTATGAATGGGCAATTAATCTTAAATGTACAGACAGAAAATGCTGCAATTGCCCGACGAATCTACTCACTGTTGAAGGAATTTTTTCATACCCACGGTGAGTTGGTTGTTCGGAAGAAAATGAAATTAAAGAAGAATAATATCTATATCGTGCGGGTGAAAGACCGGGTTGAGGAAATCTTGAAGGATTTGGAAATTCTAGATACTTTGGTCATCAATCCAAATATTTCAGCCGAAATGATGGAGAATGAACAGCGGAGTAGGTCATACTTGCGTGGAGCGTTCTTGGCTGGTGGTTCAGTGAATAATCCTGAAAAATCAGCTTATCATTTAGAAATCTATTCAGTGTATGAAGAGCATTGCGAAGACTTGGTGACTATGATGAACAAGTTTAATTTAAATGCGCGGTCAGTGGAACGTCGGTCTGGTTATATCGCTTATTTAAAAGGATCAGAACAGATTGCTGACTTCTTAGCCCTAATTGGGGCCACTTCTTCTATGCTGAAGTTTGAAGATATTCGGATTGTTCGCGACATGCGTAATTCAGTCAACCGGATTGTCAACTGTGAGAATGCCAACTTAAATAAGACGGTGACAGCAGCTTCCAAGCAGGTTGAAAATATCGAATTGATTCAAGCAACCGTAGGGATTGGTGAATTACCTGAAAAATTACAAGAGATTGCCTTACTGCGGTTGGAAAACCCAGAGGCATCTATTAAAGAATTAGGGGAACTGGTTGACGGTGAACCGATTTCTAAATCAGGTGTCAACCACCGACTACGTAAGATTAACCAATACGCTGAGCAATTAAGAAATACAGCAATTACACAGTAGGATAAATTTAGAAGAATAGATATAGAATGAAGCGATTTGACGGTGGGTGACTGCTTGAAAATCGCTTTTTTAATTGCAATTTTCGTGGATATAATCATTTGGTTATAGCAGGCGCCAAAATTCAGTATTGGTCATTTTTTCTTTGTATTACATAATATAGGATGATCATTCAGCCAGATGATTGTTCAGTAAAAACGCCTTAAAAAAATTCACGATAAAAGCCTTGTGGATGAAGATTTTCTTCAGTCACAAGACCTTTTCTATAGCTGATGCATGTGCAGGTGACCAGCTGGTATTAGGTTTGGTTTAGTGAATAATTAGGTGACGGTAGGCTAGTCATTTAATGATGGTATGTTTAATCACTAGATATTGGTGTAGCTAATATTATTATTAGCTGATGGCTAGGGCTAAGGCGACAAGGGCAGACCCAGTTCTCACATGGTTCCACCTAGACCATTGTTGGACAAAGTCAGTCCAATCGGTTCGGATTTTCCGGTTAGCTAGTTGGCGGTTTAGTGGCATATTGAAGGCGATAGTTACGCCGATGACACCGACAAAATAAATCACAAAGCTCAGATATATTTGCCAGTCAATGGGGTTGCCCAGCAAAATAATCGCAATGAATAAAAATATCGGTGCGAAAAAACTGCCTAGAAATTGGTCGTTTTCAACCTGCTTATTGATGTCCTGCATAATCCTTTGGCCAACGTTACCGGCTTGTTTACCAAGAACTGGCATGATGGTGTTGGAGAAAGAAAAATAGAAGCCTAGTTGGATGGCTAGGCAAAGGACATAGACAACCTGAAAAATAGACATACTTGCTTCCCCCTAACCAGAATGTGTTCTACAATAGTTTCACTAATAGCTTTTATTAAACGCCTGAATTCAAGTCTATATAAAAGTTTTTCTATAAGTCTATTGTACTGGAACATTTTTCTACTGGAAAGTGTGGGACCTATCTAAATCAGGATGGGGCCAAATTTAAATTGAGCTAGTATAGTTTGCTATCTTGATTAATCTAAAATCAGGGTTTCGATATTGGTCATTAATTGTTCGGCAGGGTTTTGCGGTTGATCAATGCCCATTTTCTTACGAAGGAAAGTCACTTCAGATACTTGCACCTCAATTGTTGAGGCGTTTTGACCTTGTTTATTTTCAAACTGACGCATACGCAATTGACCAACAACCGCTAATTCATCGCCTTTTTGCATGTAGGTATCAATGAGTTTAGCCGTCCCGTTCCAAGCGGTAATAGGGATAAAGTCGACATGGTCAGTCCCATCTTTCCCTTTACGGTTAATGGCTACTGCGTTGTTGACCACTTGTCGGTCGTTTGAAATTTCAGTTAGGGTGACTTCTCTGGCTAAACGTCCGATTAATTGCACTTGATTCATTTTTCATCCTCCTAAGGTTTCTGACTCAACTAGAGGTTGTCCCTCCAATCTATTACATACGTATTTATTCGCCAATTCCCCCAAAAAAGTTCATATTTTTTTGATATTTTATAAAATTAAACCAAAAGATAGGTAAAGATAGCCGGTCGTTAGGTATTTTAGGGTACAATATAGGAGAATAGAGATTCTGCCCTAAACCACCCAATAGTAGCGCCGGACTATATATTAAAGGAATAATTTGACTTATAAGGAGGACGAAAACATGAACATCTTGATGATTGAAGATAACGAAAGTGTTGCAGAGATGATGAGTATGTTTTTTGAACAACAAAAAGACTGGGAAGCGACGTTTATCCAAGATGGTGAAGAGGGCTGGCAACACTATTTAGCTAACGAGGAAACGATTGAAATGGTGATTTTGGATTTAAACTTACCAAGTAAAGATGGGATTCAAATCTGTCGGGACATCCGCCAACAAAATAAACAAGTACCAATTATCATGCTGACTGCTCGTGACGCAGAAAGCGAGCAAGTCCTTGGTTTAGGCCTTGGTGCCGATGATTACGTGACCAAACCCTTTGACCCAATCACCTTTATGGCCCGGATGCGTGCATTATACCGCCGTAGCCAATTGTCTGAATCATCAGTTGAAGCCACAGAGGAAAAGGGCAATGCGGACCAATTTGACATCCAAACAGAATTTATCCGGATCAACAGCCAAAACCGTGAAGCCTTCTATAAAGACCAATTAATTCAACATTTAACACCAAAAGAATTTGAAATTCTACAATTGTTGGCTCGTCGTCCAAAACAAGTATTCACACGGGAACACTTACTGACAACGCTATGGGAAGACCCATTCTACGGGGATGAGCGTACAGTAGATGCCCACATTAAAAAGCTACGTCAAAAAATGGAAGAGTATGGGCCTCAACTTATTCAAACAGTCTGGGGAGTAGGCTATAAATTCGACGAAACCGGTGTTTAACAATGAAATTGAACTTTTTTTACCAACAAATTCTCAGCTTTCTAGTGGTCATTGGTATGACCATAGCAGCCATGGGGGTAACTTTGTTTTCTTTTTCAAGGGACCAGGTGCTCCTAAGGCAAGAACAACAATTGAATGACATTGCCCACTTTATTTCAGGGCAGACCATTTCACCTGAATTCTTAGCTTCAATGGAACCCTTACTGCAGTCGTCCAATATGAAGTTGTTCTATTTTAATGCGGACAACGAATTGATTTATCCAACCGATGAAGCAGTGGCCATTCCAAATAATCAGTTGACGGATGAAGAATTGAAGACGTTAGAAAATGGTCATGACTTGAATTTACGGACTTTTGAAATGGGCTTTACGGAAAAAGTCGGAGATGCCTTAGCCATCTTCATGCCGCTAACCAATGCAGAAAACCAGTCCTTTGCGGGTTACTTAGTTATTGGGGTGCCGTCTAGTCAATCCGATGCCATTATTGATAACCTGGTGCACAATGTGGTTAAAGGGATCATGATTGCCTTGATTATTGCGGTCATCTTTTCAGTGATTATTGCCGGATACCAAAATAAACGGATTCGCCGAATCCAGGAGGCCACCCAAAAAATTGCGCAAGGTGACTATTCGGTTCGTTTAGAGGTCAGTAATATTGATGAATTTGATGATTTAGCTAAGGACTTTAACCAAATGGCGGTTGCCTTAAGGGAGTCTGAAGTGGAAATCGACCGACAAGAAAACATCCGCCGTCAATTGATGATGGATGTGGCCCATGAAATTCGGACCCCGCTAACGACTATGATTGGTTTATTAGAAGGATTAAGACAAAAAGTATTGCCTGAAGATAAAATTGACCGGTCTGTGGATTTGATGTATAAGGAAGCCAACCGATTAAATCGGTTAGTTAACGAAAATCTGGATATTGAAAAAATACGATCCAATGAAATTGTATTGAAGAAATCAAAATTCAATGCAGCCGAAGTTTTAAGGGATATTTCGCTCCAATTATCAGAAACAGCCAAAGTTAAACACATCAAATTTGAATTGGATATGCCAGATGAAGTGCCGATTTATGCTGATTATGACCGATTCCACCAAATTATCTTCAATATCACCCAAAATGCGGTACAATTTACCGATTATGGCGAAATTTTTATGTCTAGCGCCTTTCAAGATGGGGAAACTTATATTAAAATAAAAGATTCAGGTATGGGCATGACGAAAGAACAAGTCGAAAATATCTGGGAGCGATTCTATAAAGCAGATATTTCCCGGAAAAATAATGAATTCGGTGAATCTGGTTTAGGTTTATCGATTGTTAAACAACTCGTTGAATTACATCAAGCCACTATCCACGTGGAGAGTGAAGCAGGCGTTGGGACAATATTTACCCTAGTATTTTACGACCGTGAAACATTGGCAGAAAAAAATAAGGTCGAATAGCTTTTAAGCAATCGACTGGTAACAAAAGGATTGAAACAAGATGTATTTTTTAGGGCCGTTACTTATATGGCTAGAAGACATTTCTGCAGGCAGAATTTTAAATTTCCATTTAGTAGAGTTATCGTTGTTTAGTTTGGATAAAACCATCTTCTATATGATTGCTTTACTGGTTATTCAAGCAGGAATCATTTTCTATAAACGGTCTAAGAATACAAATTATTCGATTGACTGGTTTAGAGAAGCAATCAAATTTATCTTTGCCATATATTTAATATTGTTGGTACATTTAACCGTATTACGTTATGATTGGCAATGGTGGCAAGCGTCCTTCAATTTTGAACGGTCGCTGAATGAATTAAATTGGATACCACTGGTTGATACTATTAAGTTAAGAAACGGGTCCGCATTTTCCTTCTGGTATAACTTCTTTGGAAATGTTGTTTGGTTCTTTCCATTTGGTATGATGCTCCCCTATATCTTTAAGATGAAGCGTGCCTTCTTCATCACGTTACTTTGGGGATTGTTATTTTCCGTATCAATTGAAACCATGCAATTTTATTTAGAAACAGGCGTAAGTCATATTGATGACGTCATTTTTAATGGCGCAGGGGTAATCATCGGTTACCTGATCTATGACATTTTGAAAATCAGCAACAGGTATATAAAAGGGAGAAGAAATACAAATGGCTAAAACAAACACACAATTACCCAAAAAGGAACTACGTAAATGGGCAACAGTCCAAGTGAAAAAAGGACAAATCCTTTTAACTGAGAAAGACTTCGTTAATCCACCATCATTTACTGAAGGTGAACTAGTCGAAATCATCGGTATCGACCACGAATTCCTAGGATACGGCTACATGGCCAAGCAACATAAAGGTGTTGGTTGGATCCTAACAACTGACCAAAACGCTGACACAGGCTTACTTGGTGACCTTGATTTCGTACAAGCAAAACTTCAAGAAGCCAAAAACCAACGTCAAGCCTTGTTAATCGACGATATGACCACTGCCTTCCGTATTTTCAACGGTGAAGGTGACGGCATCGGTGGTTTCACAATCGACTGGTACGCAGGTTACGCCTTGATCCAATGGTATTCAGAAGGTATTTACCGCTACAAAGACATTATCCTAGAAGCCCTAAACAATGTATTCCCAGAACTTAAAGGTATTGTTGGGAAAAACAGATTCAACTTAGATGGTACAGGCAGTGCTAAACAATCAGAAGTTTTAGCTGGCGATATTCCTGAAACCTTAACCATCCAAGAAAACGGCGTAAACTACATCGTTCGTCTTGATGACGGTTGGATGACAGGGATCTTCCTTGACCAACGTAACGTCCGTAACTACATTCAAACTGAAATTGCACCAGGTAAATCATTGCTGAACTTGTTCTCATACACAGGTGCTTTCTCTGTCGCTGCAGCACTAGGTGGGGCAGCTGAAACGATGAGTGTTGATGTTGCAAAACGAAGCCTACAATTAACGCAAGAACAATTCCAAGCGAATGGTTTAGAAATCGGTGACCAACACAAAGTCCGCGTGATGGATGTATTCAACTACTTAGATTATGCCAAAACACATGATCTACGTTTTGACATCGTGGTCCTTGATCCACCATCATTCTCACGTACGAAAAAACACACTTTCCAAGCAAGTAAAGACTACCGCAACCTAGTTGCTTCAGCATTATCAATCTTAAACACAGGCGGTTACTTGGTAAGTTCAACAAATGCCGCCAACATGACTAAAGAAGATTTCATTAAACAGATCGGTGAAGGTTCAGATGACGCACGCGTGGACATCATGCCTGTAGCTGACTTTGGCTTACCAGTCGACTTCCCGGCACCAAAAGGTAACCCGGAAAGTGACTACCTAAAAGTAGAAATCTTCCAAAAATTATAATAAAGATTAACTTGTAAGCCTTCAGCTTACGCTTTCTCTATCATACCATTGAATGCAATGGGACCGCCCTCAGAAAATTTTTCTGAGGGCTTTTTTGACGACTCATTCTGTAAGGTGTGCCCCCACCTAACAGTCTGATGATGTCGAGAAAAAATGATGACCTTGTTTTCTAATGTCGTTTTTTTAACAGGTGGTCACCATTTTTTACAAAAAATATATTTTGCACACTACTAAAGTTTGTCGTCGATTTTATATAAAGATTTACTTCTTGACCAACTTCAATTCTTGAAAAATGAATCATCAGCTTCAAATCCGGAAGTCCTTTTTCCAAAAAATGATATAGTGATATAAATGTCAGTATTGTGCTATAAATGGTAGTATGTAATTATGGTAATACAAGTAATTGAAAAAGCACAACAGAAAGTAGGAATTTGAATGAAAAGTAGAGCTGCTGTTGCATTTAATCCAGGTGAACCGCTGGAGATTGTTGAAATTGATGTTGCGGAACCAAAGGCGAAAGAGGTATTGGTGAAAATTTTATATACTTCTGTCTGCCATACGGATGCATTTACCTTATCAGGTGATGATCCAGAGGGTGTATTCCCTGCTGTACTAGGCCATGAGGGTGCTGGTGTGGTGGTTGCTGTAGGTGATGAAGTGACGTCTGTTGAAGTGGGCGATCACGTGATTCCGCTATACACGGCTGAATGTGGGGAGTGTAAATTCTGTCGTTCTGGTAAAACCAACTTATGTAGTGCTGTCCGTGAAACGCAGGGTAAAGGGTTAATGCCTGATGGCACTACGCGTTTCTCTTATAACGGCGAGCCTATTTACCATTACATGGGGACAAGTACTTTTAGTGAGTATACGGTTGTTCCTGAGATTTCTTTAGCGAAAATTGATAAGGAAGCGCCACTTGATAAAGTCGGTCTATTTGGTTGTGGTGTCACAACTGGGATCGGTGCAGTCCATAACACCGCTAAAGTAGAAGAAGGCGCTGTGACGGCTGTATTTGGTTTAGGTGCCATTGGATTAGCGGCTATTCAAGGTTTGGTGCAAGCGAAAGCAAGTCGTATTATTGTAATTGACTTGAACGAAGACAAGTTTGAACTAGCTGAAAAAATGGGTGCTACTGACTTCCTAAATCCATCTAAATTCGACCAACCAATCCAAGATGTCATCATTGAAATGACAGACGGTGGGGTAGATTACAGTTTCGAGTGTATCGGAAACGTTGACGTGATGCGTTCGGCCTTAGAAGCTTGTCATAAAGGCTGGGGTGAAAGTGTCATTATCGGTGTTGCCGGTGCGGGTAAAGAAATTCACACACGTCCCTTCCAATTAGTAACAGGTCGTGTATGGCGCGGGTCTGCTTTTGGTGGCGTGAAAGGTAGAACGCAACTACCAGGTATGGTTCAAGATTACATGAACGGTGAGATTGATATCGATTCATTTATCACCCATAACCTTGATTTCACAGACATCAATGAGGCGTTTGACCTGCTGCATAAAGGTGAATCTATCCGTACCATGTTGACTTATGGGGAGTAATGAAAAATGACTTTAGAAATGATTGCTAGCAATCGTGCCTTTGGCGGTGAACACCGCAAATACCGCCATTTCTCAAAGACCTTACAATGTGACATGACCTTTAGTCTATTCTTGCCATCTAACGAAGAAGGGCAAGAAATCCCGCTAGTTTGGTTTTTATCCGGTTTAACTTGTACAGACGATAACTTTAGTCAAAAAAGTGGTTTTCAAAGATTAGCTGAACAACACCAAGTGGCCGTTTTGATTCCAGACACCTCACCACGCGGAGAGGATATTGCTGATGACGACGCTTATGACCTTGGTCAAGGGGCAGGATTCTATTTGAATGCCACACAAGAACCGTGGGCTAATCACTACAAAATGTATGATTATCTGGTGAATGAATTAGGTCAAATTGCAGCCGATTTAATTCCTCATTATGCGGGCAAAGAAAGTATTATGGGCCACTCAATGGGCGGACACGGCGCCTTAGTTATTGGCTTGAAAAACGCCAACCGCTTCAAAGCCATCTCTGCCTTTGCACCCATTCTAAACCCAAGCCAAGTGCCGTGGGGGATTAAAGCCTTCACAACTTATCTAGGTGAAAATGAGGAAGCTTGGAAAGAATGGGATGCCACAGAACTGATTAAAGACGTTGACGCGCCGTCAATTCTAATCACTCAAGGTAGCCAAGATGAATTCTATCCAGAACAATTAGACGAAAGCCATTTCCTCGAAAACACCAAGGAAAATGGTCAAGCAGTCAATTATCAAAAAGTAGAAGGCTATGACCATAGCTACTACTTCATCGCCAGCTTCCTAGAAGACCACTTCGCCTTCCACAAACAACATTTAAAATAACATAACAATGACGTCCCTTGAAGTAGACATGACAAGCTACTTTAGGGGCTTTTTTGATTGGGAAAAAGAGACGCTAGGTTAAATCGGACTGATGAATAATTATTAAACATACAGATAAGTAAATTTATATCTTTATCAAAATCATCTACCTCATAGATTATTTAAATAACTTAAATTAAATATCCCGATTCTTTGATTTTTCTTGACCAAATAGTTTATGATTAAGGATGATTGGGAGTAAAGACGAAGAATTAGGGTAAATAAAAAAAGGAAAGTATGGTGTTGTATAATGGCCTATATCCACTTAAAGGATGTTGTAAAACAATATGGGACAGGGAATACGGCGATTTTAGCCAATGATCATGTCAATTTAGAAATTGAAGAAGGCGAATTTGTGGTTATTTTGGGACCATCTGGTGCTGGAAAATCAACATTATTAAATATTTTGGGTGGTATGGATGCAGTAACTTCGGGCGAAGTTTTAGTAGCAGATAAAAACATCGCTTCGTATGACGAGAAAGGGTTAACCGAATACCGGCGTGACGAAGTGGGGTTCATTTTCCAAAATTATAACTTAATCCCTAATTTGACGGCTATTGAAAATGTAGAGGTATCAGAAGAAATTTCAGATAATTCACTTGCAGCTAAGGATGCCTTACAGGGGGTTGGTTTATACCATCGTAAAGACAATTTCCCATCACAATTATCTGGGGGAGAGCAACAACGCGTATCTATTGCTCGGGCAATTGCTAAGAATCCTAAACTACTCCTTTGTGATGAGCCAACTGGTGCCTTAGATTATGAAACTGGGAAAAAGGTTTTAGGCTTTCTACAAGACTTAACCAATGAACAGGGGACAACTGTTGTTGTCATCACCCATAACCAAGCGATTGCCCCAATGGCTGACCGTGTCATCAAAATCAATGATGGGACTGTTTCATCACAGGAATTAAATGAGCAACCAGTGCCGATTCAAGATATTGAATGGTAGGTGGTAGTGAATGAAAAATAAAAAAATATGGTTGGATGGTTTTCGTGAGATCAAACATACCCTGGGACGATTTTTAGCCCTCTTATTGATTATTGCACTAGGCACAGGTTTTTTCGTAGGGATTCGAGCTGCTGCGCCGGATATGATTGCAATAGCGGACAAGTATTTTAACCAAACTAACTTAGAAGATATGTCTATTCAGTCAACCATGGGACTTGGTGAGGATGATTTAGCCTTATTAGAAGATGTGGAAGATATTGAATATCAACCTTATGGCTATGTTGACCGTCAGATTGCTACGAGTAATGATTTAGTTCGTTTCTATCCAAACTTCAATGAAACATCAGATATCAACCAATTTGATGTCCAAGAAGGGCGGTTACCTGAAGCAACCGATGAAATCGCCATTGATAACCAATTAGCCAATGATGAAAACTACCAAATTGGACAAGAAATCAGTTTAACTGATTTAGGTGTCAACTCAGAAGACAATGAAAGTGGTGCCCCAACTCTTTCGGGTGAGACCTTTACCATTGTCGGCTACGTAAATTCACCCCTGCAAATTACAAATATTAGTCGCGGAGCTTCTGCTATTGGGGACGGTCAATTAAACGGTTTCGCAGTTGTAGATCCTAACGTGATTACAGGTGATATTTACACCAATATCGCTATTGATGTAACTTCTGTTGATGACTTAGAAGCCTATTCAGATGAATATGACCAAGTAATTGCAGATAAACAAGCTGAAATAGAGGATATTTTTGCTGACCGTCCGAGTGAAGTTTATCAAGAAAAAGTAACAGAAGCTGAGTCAGAAATTGCCTCTGGACAGGAAGAAATTGATTCCGCTAGATCAGCATTAACTTCTGGTGAAAGTGAATTAAATCAGGCCCAATCAGAAATTGATGCAGGGCAAAATGACCTGGACCAACAACAAAGTCAAGTTGAAGCGCAATTACCAGAGGGTGTATCCCTTGCTCAAGCAGGTATGGCTAGTGTGGCCGCTCAGTTAGAGGCCGGCCAATCAAGTCTAGATGCAGCCCAAAGTGAACTTGACCAAGCTAGAAGTGACTATGAAAGTGAAAGCCAAGAAGCAGAATCGTCTCTAGCTAACGCTGAAGTGGATATTGCGGATGCTGAATCAACAGTAGCTGATTTGAGTGAACCCACTTATTCAATAAATGACCGTTCAGCAGTTTCAGGTTATACAGCCTGGGAGAATAATGCGGATAATATGGCAACAATTGGCCAAGCCTTCCCAATTATTTTCTTTCTGATTGCAGCCTTAGTGTCCTTCACCAATATGCAACGAATGGTGACGGAGCAACGCGTACAAATCGGTACTTATAAAGCATTAGGTTATAGTCCACGTACGATTCAAACCAAATACATCATGTATGCAGGTGTTGCGGCTATTTTAGGGATGATTATTGGTATTTCTATTGGTAACTACCTATTCCCTAATATTATCGTGTCAGCCTTCGCGAATACAGTCGCCTTACCAGGTATTATTTATACATGGCAATTTGTAGATATTTCCCTGGCAGTGGGTATCTCCTTGTTAACAACCGTTTTAC
Organism: Aerococcus urinaeequi; assembly: GCF_001543205.1. Taxonomy (NCBI): domain Bacteria; kingdom Bacillati; phylum Bacillota; class Bacilli; order Lactobacillales; family Aerococcaceae; genus Aerococcus; species Aerococcus urinaeequi. The sequence continues at coordinate 730,361 of NZ_CP014162.1, read as the reverse complement.
CGGCTTGGTTAACAACTAGGACTACCCTGAATGAGAAAACGGCCCGTCTATTACAACCAGCAACAGGCAAGAATGGTCAACATATTTTTCTGGAAAGATTTAAAGGATTCTGGTCACGTTTGAGTTTCCAAGGCAAAATTACCTGGCGGAACATCTTCCTCTATAAAGGTCGTAATTTAATGACGATTATTGGTGTTGCTGGCTGTGCGATGTTGATTGTGACGGGATTTGGTTTATCCGACTCTATTTCCGGTTTACCAGATGAGCAATTCAACCAAGTGAAAATGTATGATGGTAGCATCTCCTTGAATATGGATGCTAGCCAAGAAGACCGGGATCAAGCGATAAGTGACTTAAGCGAAAATGATGACGTTGAAGATGTCTTACCTTTAACCCAAGATATCTTGATGACAGATGATGATGCGATTACCCAACAAATTGTGAGTGTAATGGCATTCAAAGCAGACAGTAATTACCGCGATTATTTCCAAATGCAGGAACTGGATACAGAAAATCAACTGTCCCTTCCAGATGAGGGTATCCTGATTACTGCTAAATTAGCATCCTTACTTGGTGTACAAGCAGGGGATACTGTAACGTTAATTGATACCAATAATGACCCTTATGAATTTTCTGTAAAAGGGGTCATCACCAACTATCTAGGTCATGAAATATATATGACAGATGCTTACTATCAAACAGTCTTTGGTGAAGAAAGTGAAAACAACACAGCCCTTGTCCAATTTGAGAATGATTTATCAACAAAAGACCAAACGCAAATCATGGATCAAGTAAAAGACGCAACCGGTGTGATTGGTACTAGCTTGAATGCAACGCAAATCACTGATTTTGAAGAAACCTTGTCAGCACTTGATTTGGTGACTGTTGTCTTAATTATTTCTGCTGGTGGATTAGCCTTTATTGTCCTTTACTCATTAACGAATATTAATGTGTCAGAGCGGATGCATGAATTAGCGACCGTTAAAGTGCTAGGTTTCCGGTCACTTGAGGTGAGTATGTATGTCTACCGAGAAACTTTATTCTTAACCGTAATTGGGATTATTATCGGAAACTTCTTAGGGTATGGCCTTTTAAGCTACATTTTAAATACGGTTGCCATTGACCAGGTATTCTTCCCGATTGTCATCCTATGGCCATCTTACCTGTATGCAAGTTTAATTACCTTAGCTTTCTCAATTGTGGTCATGATCTTTATGCACTACAAACTGAAGAACGTGGAAATGGTATCAGCACTCAAAGAAGAAGATTAATTAAATTAGGACCGGGATTCATTCCTGGTCTTTTTTTATGGCTTCAATTGTCAAATTAAGTGCAACGATTCATTAAAAAATACGAATGATTGTATTTAAAATGACTTTAGCCAAGTAAGTAATATATCTTTTTAAATACAAGATAAATGTCAGAGAGATATAACCGTATTTTGCTCATATTTGCGTTTTAAGAATAAAACTATATAAATTTAGAGTTTGTTCTAAATGGCCCCTTAAAATGCAAAATAGATATATTAGATTATCACACGCAAATTTGATTTTAGAACGCCACTTTTTAGGTGTGTGAGTGCGCCCTTGGATATCAAATAATATTTACTTCGGGTCTACTTTGTCTACTCGGTAGCCATGAAAAGAACACGCATTTATGCCGAGAAAATTTATTGATGTTGAGAAGAACCCTTAACTAAACTTGCAGACGAATGTCGGCATTGCGTGAGCTATTAAGCCGACCATTCGACAAGTTTTGGGATTGTTAAGGATTCCGAGGCTCACCGTCAATAAAGCAATTGGAATAAAGCAATATTGCTTTATAATTTAATCTGAGTAGAAGGGAGTTTTTTTATGAATAATAATTATGTTTCTATCGTTTTTTTAAATGAGGTTCCGTTGTTTGACTACGGATTTTCTTTGATAAATCATGAATTTGAACAATGGAATCAAGAGTATGAGGCTTTTAATTTTGAGTTTGATGGAGTTGAATTTAAAAGTAGATTGGCTAAAAAAACGCCTAAAAAAGTTGGTTATTTTGTCGCGTTTTGGCGTAAGAATGAGGTTAATAAAAATAGACCTTTTAATTTTAACGAATCAAAAGATAAGTTAATTATTAATATTTTAGATGGATCTAAAAAAGGTCAATTTGTTTTTCCTAAAGATTTATTGGTTAAAAAAGGGATTATTAGTTCTGAAAAGTATAAGGGAAAAATGGCTATTCGTGTTTATCCTAGTTGGGAACAGAATTTGAATAAAACAGCTGTTAGTACTCAAAAATGGCAAATTCCGTATTTTTTAGATTTTAGTAAGGGGTTTGATGAAGAAAAAATCAAGAAATTATATTTAAGTTGATTTTTGTTTTAGAAACGAGTTTCTTCTTGTCTTGATACTATATAGAAATAACTTTTTCTCTAAAAATGCTGTTTATTGTTGATATGACAGTGTTTTAGCTTGTTTTTTGTGTGGAAAGAAAAATTTGACATGAAAAAACCCCAGTTATATGATTAAGGTGTCTATAGTAGACCCAAAAAGTTAGACTAAATTTTATGAGAGTTGACCGATTGGTCAGCTCTTTTTTAATACATGCAATTTGGCTTAATTCCTGTCTTGTTTGAGTATACTGAAGAAATTTTCCATTTGTGAATTGTCATAACAATTCCCTTTTCTAGACATACTTTGGAAGATATCATTATCTTTTAAATTTTTTGAATACCGTTTCATTTGATAAGCCCAGCCTTGGTCTGGATGAAAAGTTCTTCTGAATATGCAATCATTTGTACGTTCTATAGCTGCCTTCAAAGCTTCCATCATACTTTCATCGTTAGGCCGTTTTGTTATTTGAAAACTGATGATTTCGCTATTGAATAAATCCATATAAGGATCTAAATAAAGTCTGCCTGTCTGAGTGTTGCTTAACTGGTCCATATAATAGTATTTGAATTCAGTTGTATCAGTCGTAATTTTTTGATGTGGAACTGATGTGTTAAAACGTCGTTTTAAACGATTTGCTGCTACTTTCCCTACAGTTCCCTTATATGACTTATACTTTCTGCTTTTGTGTGAGAAGGCAGTTACAAGAATGCCTAATTCACGCATTAAGCGTAATACTTTCTTCCGATTTATATGATAACCTAATTTTTTTAACTCGGGAGTCAGTCTTTTATACCCATAATCTTTATTTTTCTCTCTTAGTTCTAGTAAAGCATCTTTGTAAACTTTATCCTTGTCTGGGCGTTTAGATTGCTTCCTAATATAGTGATAAGTTGCCTTTGGAAAGCCAGTTACTCTCAAACAAGCAGAAAAAGACGGCGCGACACTAGAAACACTAATGCCTTTGATTTCAGGGCGTAGGTCTTATGAAGCGATGCAAAATGGGGATGTCCAACATGCGCAACTCAGCATGGGTCAAGTCGTGGGGCGGATTAACGAGATTATGACAGTTGATGAAATATTTGAGGAGCTTATTAGTGGTTTCCAAGAACGACATGCCTATATGACTAACCTTTCGGCTGTATTTAAGTAGGAGGGTAGGCATATGGATAAACAGCAGATACTTTCAGGTTTATATCCTGAAGACGTATATGGTTTCAGCCAAAAATTAACTGAAATAGAAGTTGAATTGTTGAGTAAATTGCGTCAAGTATTAGAAAATCAAATAGCACCTACTTTAAAACAGCACTGGAAAGAAGAGTCTTTTCCTTTTGAGGCTTTTAAAGCGGTCGGCGACCTAGGTTTAATGAACCATCCTGATTTATTCAAAGAAAGCCAGCACCCATATAAAGTGAGCGAATATTTTAATCTTTTCCGTTATTATGAATTGGCCAGGACGGACATGTCCTTAGCAACTTTTATGACTGTCCATTCGGGGCTAGGCTTCACTACCTTACTACAAGGTGGAAGTCAGGAACAAATCGATTATTTCGCACCAAAATTTACTAGTTTTGAGTGGCAGACTTGTTTTGCCCTAACTGAGCCCGACCACGGGTCAGATATAGCTGGAGGTATGGCGACAACAGCAGTAAGAGATGGCGATAACTGGCTACTGAATGGTGAGAAACGTTGGATTGGCGGCGCAGGTTCAGCAGATTTCATACCAATATTTGCCCGTAACCCAGAAAATAATGATATCCTTTGCTTCATGGTATCAACCGCAACCGAGGGCCTTACTGTAGAGAAGATTGATGGGAAAATAGCCCTAAGACAGGTACAAAATGGTCATATTCATTTAAAGAATGTACAGGTGGCTGAGGCCTTTAGACTACCTAAAATTCAATCCTTTAGAGATGTTTCGCGTATCCTTTACGCAACGCGTGCAGATGTTTCCCATATTACGGTAGGTGGGCATGCGGGTGCCTTAAGAGCGGCTTTGAAATATACGGGACAGCGAGAACAGTTCGGTAAAAAAGTTAGCCAATTCCAAATTACCCAGGAAAAATTAGCGAGGATGCAAGCGAATGCTGCAACTGGCTTATCCTTATCTTATCGCTTAGCTGAACTTCAAACTGAGGGGAAATATGCTGAAGTGCCAGCTTCAATTGCTAAAATGCAAAATGCTCGTTTATTAAGGGAAACTGTAGCATTGGGTAGAGAAATTTGCGGAGGAAATGGTATTACGGTGGATACGGAAGTTGCAAGATATTTTGGAGATGCAGAGGCCATTTATTCCTACGAAGGCACACATGAAGTAAATAGTCTGATTATAGGGCGACATTTAACAGGATTTAGCGCCTTTGTATAGTTTGTTTAAAAGTCTTGTAGCGGACCGGGTGCGAAAACTTAGTCCGCTATTTTTATTGAAGCATTAAAAAGAATTTAGAGGTGGACTATGAAAAGTAAGGTTCGTTCAGTAACAGAAATTGTCACCTTAATAAAGGATGAGGCACGTATTGCTTTCACAACCAGTGGTATTGGTGGTTTGGCGGAAGAATTTTTTGGCGCATTACGTCAGCAATATGAGCAAACCAGTCATCCCAAAGACATTACTGTGATATCAGTTGCAGGACTCAGTCGCGGTGAGGGAACGGGAATTGATTTATTGTTAGCAACTGGATTACTCAAACGCTATATCGGGTCTCATATCCACGGGGCCCCATTAACTGGGCAAGCTGCCTTGAATAATCAAATTGAACTATTTATTATACCGCAAGGAACGATTGGTTTACTTTATCGAAATGCTGCGGAAAAAGGACCGGGCGTATGAACAAAAGTTGGACTTGACACCTATGTAGACCCTCGTCATTCTGGCGGAAAGATGTCTGATAAAGCTCGTCAGCAAGAAGACTTAATGACAGTTGAAACACTACAAGGCGAAGAGTGGTTATTTTACAAGAGCATTGGCATTGATGTAGCCGTTATTAAGGCAACTTATGCTGATACTCAGGGGAATTTGGCTTTCACCCATGAGCCCATGAACCTACAAGCCTTAACAATGGCTATTGCAGCTAAGAATTCTGGTGGAATCGTCATTGCTCAAGTTGAACAAGTAGTCAAAAGAGGTAGTTTACAGGCAAAATCCGTTCTTGTACCAGGAATTTTAGTAGATTACGTGTATAAAGGCACACCTGAGTATCATCAACAAACTTTTGCTACAAGCTATAATCCGTTGCTTTCAAATGAGATTCGTAGCCATTATTTGCCAATAAAATCAGCACCCTTGTCCCCTAAATTGGTGATTGCACGTAGGGCAGCTTTGGAATTGAAGCGGCATTCGATTATTAATATAGGAGTTGGGCTTCCTTGTATGGTATCTAATTTATTTCATGAAGCAAATTTACTGGATCAATATCATTTCACCACCGATTTAGGGGCTGTTGGTGGGGTACCTGCTCCCGGATTTGACTATGGACCAAATTATAATGCTGAGGCAGTCATTAACTCTGGTGACATGTTCGACCTATACCATGGTGGTGGTCTAGAGACAACAGTACTTGGATTTGGTGAAATAAACCAAAATGGCAATGTGAATACGACTTTATTGGGCAACCGTATTATGGGGCCTGGCGGCATGATGGACATTGTGGAAGGGGCAAAGCAAATTATTTTTGTAGGTCCATTTATGGTGAGAGATAAAAGTCATATTGAAAATAACCAACTAGTAATTGATGATCAAGGAAATAAAAGTAAGTTTACGGACGCCTTACCTTATGTCACTTTCAATGGGCTAAAAGCAGTTAAGGCGGGTAAGGAAATAACCATTGTGAATGATAGAGCGGTATTTGAGTTGAATAAGGAAGCGAAATTGGTTTTAACTGAAGTGGCACCGGGTCTAGACTTGCATAAAGATATTCTAGATCAAATGGCATTTACGCCCTTGATAGCGGATGATTTGAAAGTAATTGACGGCCATTTACATGAGGAAACATGGACTTTAAGAAGTCGCTAGGGTGAGTAATGCGTTTTCAATGAGAAAATGATGGGAAAACCCTATCCTAGCAATATTTGACAGGTCTTTATAAAGATTATAAAATAGGTGGGACTGATGGCTGAATTAAGATATTTAGGAGATAGTAATGTTGATGAATAGGGTAGCAATTGTCGTTGAACCTGTGACAAAAGATCAATCAGGCGAAATCCGCGTCTTAGTTGATCAAATAGTTTACAAGGCAAAGAGTGCAATTCCTGACGGCGAATTCGTTCAAAACGAATTGGTTAAGATTTGCCGCATTGAAGACGACATCGCATACTGCCAACGTGGTATGCTAGATAATCAATATGATCAAGATATCAAAGTTTCTTTTGGTAGCTAAAATACTAATATTTTTTGCAATACATTTAGAATGCAGCAGGTTTCCGGTAATAGGGTGCCTGCTTCTTTTATTTTAAAAATATTATTTACACAAAATTTACATCATATAAATAGCGATATTAACATTTAGTCGGTATGATACTAAGTGGGACACTTATTGGGTTTTATATGAGGAGGAGAACATGTCAAAACGTTATTTTATTTCTACTAGTCGTATTGTGTTATCAATCGCAGCAGCAGGTATCGTTGGTTTAGCAGCTACACCTCAAGCTGAAGCAGCAGAAGTAACCGCCGTTGCTGAAACACCCGCAACAAATGCCACAAGTACTGAAGCTACGACTTCTGAAGTGGTTGCTGAAGAAGCACCTACAACTGAGGAAGCGTCAGCAGTTGAAGAATCTGTAGCAAGCGAAACAGCAGAATCTTCAGCAATAACTGAAACAACAGAAGAAGTAACTACTGAACCTGTCGTTGAAGAATCAACACTTGTAGATCCAGTTGTTGAAGACGTGATTACTGAAGACTTAACAGTGTCAGAAGTAGCCGTTGAAACACCTGTAACGGCTGTAGCAAGCGACGCAGATACGGATGGCGACGGTCGTCCAGATGAAATTACCATTGCCCATACAAACGATATCCATGGACGAGCTCAGCAAGATGGTGGTGTAATTGGTATTGCGAATGCAGCACAATACTATGAAGAAATTGGTGCTGATGTGGTTGTAGATGCCGGGGATGCCTTCCAAGGGTTACCTTTATCTAACCATGACGAAGGCGCTGCGATGGCTGAAGCAATGAAAGAGGCTGGCTATGACGCAATGGCAGTAGGTAACCATGAATTTGACTTTGGTCAAAATGTGGCGATAGGTTATCAAGATAAAACAGGTTTTCCTGTCTTATCTGCAAATACGGTGTATGCTGATAGCCAAGAATTATTATTTTTACTATCTACAAACATTGCTAGCCAAGGATATAACTTGGGTGTAGTGGGCGTAACAACACCAGAAACAGCGACTAAAACACATCCAAATAACGTTGAGAACATTGAATTCTTATCTCCAATTGATACAACAGTTGATGAAATTAACCGTTTAATTGAAGACCAGACAACAATTGAAGATGCCTTTATTGTCTTATCGCATTTAGGTGTAGATGCGACAACCAATGAAGAATGGCGAGCAACGGCCTTAGCTGCAGCCTTAGATGATGTTGCTGCCTTCGATGCCTATCAAATTATTGTCTTGGATGGTCATTCTCATACAGCTTTTGCCAATGAACGTTACGGTAATGTCTTGTTACAACAAACAGGTACTGCTTTAAACAACATTGGTTTAGTGACATTGAACTTTGTTGATCCATCATTAACAGAAGGTCAATTAGTGGATGCACAAACAGCCTTAGAAACAATTGGTTACGAATTTGACGAAGAGGGCAACCAAGTAACTGCTGGCCGTACAAATGAAACAGTTCAAGCGATTGTTGATGATGCTTCTGCAACTTTTGAAGAAGAAACAGGACGTGTGATTGTTGATGAAAATCCAGTGTGGTTTAACGGTGTTCGTGAATACGTGCGTTCACACGAAACAAACTCAGGTACTTACATTACGGATGCTATGGTTGAATACGGCCGTAACGGTGGCTTCAACAACCCAACTGATTTCGCTATGATCAACGGGGGTGGTATTCGTGAGCAAATCGTTCAAGGTGAACCAATCACTGAAGGCGACGTGATTGCTGTTTTACCATTTGGTAATATCATCTCTCAAATCCAAGTAACTGGTGAAACAATCTACGACATGTTTGAATTGGCTTACTCAGCAACGACTGTAACGGAATCTTATTCATCTTCTGATGGTCAATACACTGTAGAAGCAATCGATGAAGACTCAAACTTACCAAGTCTAGCAGCTTTAGGTGGTTTCTTACAAGTATCTTCTGACATCAAAATCTACTTCGACCCAACATTAGAAGTAGGTCAACGTGTATTAGGTGTTTACATCTTAAACCGCGAAACCGGTGAATTTGAATTAGTGGCTGATGACGCAAGTGGTAGCTACTTCATGGCAACTAACGACTTCTTAGCACAAGGTGGGGACGGCTATACGATGCTATCTGGTGAACGTGAAGAAGGGCCTTCGTTAGACCGTGTTGTGATGGATGTAATGGAAAGTGGCGTTGTAAACTTAGCAGACTACGCTGACGAATTACCACAAAATCAAATCATCCCAATGTTAACTGCTGACTACGAAGCTTTACTTGCTGAAGCTGGTGAAACACCAGGTGAAGAAGTTCCGGGCGAAGAAGTACCAGGTGAAGAAACGCCTGCAGAGGAAACTCCGGCAGAAGAAACAACTGGCGGTGAAGCAGAAGAAGAAGCGACTTCAGGTAAAATGGATGGACAATCAGGTTCAACTGAAGCTGGTTCTACAGATAAAACAATAGATAAAGCAGCAGATAAAGCTGATCCTAAAACCCCAGGTAAATCATCTAAAGCTGAAGAAAAAGAAGCAGCTGTAGCCGCTGCGGCTACATTGCCAAAAGCTGGTTTTACAACTGGCGGTATTGGAATGGCAATTTCAGCAATCATAGCGGGGTTAGGTCTAGCATTACCTGGGCGTAAACGTCACTAATTAAAAATATATAGATACAAAAAGATGGCTATCTCTGTTAAACGAGAAATAGCCATCTTTGTTTGATGTTCATTATTTATTAAAACCGTGAATTGTCATTTAGTTTTAGGCTAAGTCCAAGATATTTATTAATAAGGGGATAGTGGCAACGGAAGCAAGCGTCGAAAGAAAGACATAATTAGTAGAGAAAGTGACGTCTCCTTTGTATAGTAAGGCATATGAAGTGGCAACTGCTGGACCGGGTGTTGAAATCGTCACTATCAAGGTAGAAAGAATCAATTCATTGCTGATAAAATGACGGAATATAAGGAAAATAATTACTGGTAAAGCAATCATTTTGATGGTCATTAACAGATATACACGAGCATCTGCAAAAGCATTACGGACATTTGAATGGGCAATAGCCATCCCAATAACCATCATTGCTAAAGGTGTGGTTGCAGCTCCGACCATAGACATCGTTTCTTCAAGGATTGATGGCAGCTGCCAGCCCATCAGGAAGAAGATCAAGGCAGCTAATCCTGCTAAAAATCCTGGTGAAAGGAAAAGTTTTTTGGCTAATTGACCTGGATTTAAATCAGTATCATTACCGCGACTCATCGCCCAAACACCAAAGCTATAGATAAAGAGATTAGTAGGGATATTTACTAAAGATGCATAGAACATAGCGCCAGGTCCATATAAAGCGAGAATTAAAGGGAGGCCCATAAAACCGTTATTTTGAAAAACAGTGAGAAACTGGACAGTTCCCATTATGCTTTTGGGTGCCTTTAATAATTTGGGTACAAAGAAAGACGAAGCGATAAAAATAAACCAAGTGATAAAAGCGATAATGAGAAAGTTAATGGCGTCGCCCTTTGTGCCTAAATCACCGGATGAATTGATGGTGGATAGGATTAAAGCGGGTGCAGTAACCACAGTAATCATTTGAGCCATGTCACTTTGAATGTGGTCACTGAATATTTGTTGTCGTTCAGCAACAAACCCGATTAACATGATCATCACCAGAATAATCATTTGAATTATAGACGTCATAACTTCACTCCTCCGTTTGTTTTAACCTAAGTATAGCAAAGCTTTTGTACATGATTTCTAAATAGAATCAAAAATGTATAAATGAGTAAAAGCGAGCAAAAAAAGTGTTAATAACAGCGGTTACAGTCAATTTAGGGGATACTGTCAATAGGTTTAAAATAAAATTATAAAATGATTAAAATAAGACTTTATTATTAGAATTTAATTTGGTATATTATAATCAACTCAGAAAAACGAAAAGGAGCGAGGTACCATGAATAAAGATCAATCAATGGCTGTTTGGGCCTCAAGCCCAATTCGTAATTCTTACGCATCGTTATTACTTTTATTAGCTTAGTTAGGGTTCTACAACATGATGTAGGGTCCTTTTTCTCATGAAATATGGGCCTAGCTAATTAGCCAGTGGTTCGTATTTCACGAAGTGCTGGCTTTTTTATTTGGTTCAATTTGGGCTAATTAAAGAGGAGGGTAATGAAAACGTAGAGATGGTTTTTGAGGGTATGAATGCCTTTTTCCTAATGAATGGCTAAAAGGTATCTGTAAAATTCAATAATAAAATATTTAGTGTGAATATAGGAGGATTTATGATGAATATTAAAGGTATTAAACGTTTCTCAGTAATGTTGCTTTCAACAATGGTGATTGCGGGTTGTGGGAATTTAACGCAAACGTCTAGCTCAAATTCAAATACTAGTTCAGATACGGTTAAAATCGGTGGGAACTTTGAACTAACTGGTTCAGCGGCGGGTTACGGTAATGATATTAATAATGGAGCTAAGCTAGCTGTTGAAGAGATTAATGAAGCAGGTGGTATTGATGGTAAACAAATTGAATATGTTGAAGCAGATAATAAATCTGATGCCAATGAATCAGCATCTGCTGCTGCGCGTTTGATTGATGAAGAAGGCGTATCAGCAATTGTTGGACCTTCGTTAACAGCTAACTATCAGGCACAAATTAATGCGGCAACACAAGCACAAGTACCTTTCATCGGACCAGCGGTAACAAGTGACGGTGCAACTTTAGATGCCAATGGTGAAGCTTATGAATATGGGTTCTCAGTAGCCTTCCTAAACTCCTTCCAAGGGGGAGCGATTGCACGTTTTTCAAATGACCAAGGATATAAAACGGCAGCAGTTATGCAAGATAACTCTTCAGATTACGGACAAATTCTATCAGACGAATTTACAAGCGCTTTTGAAGGGGATGTTGTAGCAACTGAATCTTACGTGTCAGGAGATACGGATTACTCTTCTATCTTGACGAATATTAAATCTAAAAATCCGGATGTCATCTTCATTGCAGGTTACTATACTGAAGCGGGAACAATCATCAAACAGGCCCGTGAAATGGGTATTGAAGCAGCGATTGTTGGACCGGATGGTTTGGCCTCAGAAGAGTTGAGCTCACTTGCGGGTGAAGAAAACATGAATGACATCTACTATGTATCTCATTTCGCCTCAGATGAAGATGCTTCAAAATCCTCTCAAGAATTCTCAGCAGCCTTTGAAGAGGCTTATGGTAAAGCACCAGATGAGTTTGCTGCTTTAGGTTATGATGCGGTTTATCTATACGCAAACGCAGTAGAAGAAGCTGAATCAGAAGATAATCAAGCGATTGCTGAAGCTTTAGCAAATACAACTGATTTCCAAGGAGTAACAGGTGCTATTACAATGAAAGATGACCATACGCCAAATAAAACAGCTTACATCCAAGAAATTCAAAATAACGAAGTAGTTGGATCAACAGCGGTAGCGCCAGAATAAGTTTCGTACTTTTTCTTTGTTAAAAAGATTATATGAATTTTCTAGCAAAATTTTAATAAATAGCTTGTAACCGTTATAAAACTCTGCTATATTAATAGCAACTCATTAAGAACAAATTAGAAAGGTAGTGAAACAAGATGAAAACAGCTGTAAAACAATCCTGCAATGTCAATAGTCCTGTTTCGCCAACCTTTGCCAACATTATTATTATTATTAACTAAGGGGATTCTACAAATATGTAGGGTCCTATTTCTCGTTAAAGAGGGGCCTTGGTTAGAACGACGGTCCTGAAGAGGCTGTCGTTTTTTTTATGGAAAATAATGATGTAGCGCTTGGGTTTGGACATGAGGCAAAATTAAAATCAATTACGTTCTGGGGAGGACATATAGATGAAATTTAAAAAACTAGCTTTAACTTTATTATCTACCGTCACTTTAGCTGCTTGTGGGGCTGCGACTTCTACTAGCAATTCAGGCGCTTCAAACACTGCAGACAACGAAACTTTCAATGTTGGTGGTAACTTTGGTTTATCAGGTGCCTTTTCTGCTTACGGTACTGCGATCAATGATGGTGCAGCCTTAGCCTTTAAAGAAATCAACGAAGATGGTGGTGTCTTAGGTAAAGATGTGAACTACATCTCTGTAGACAACAAGTCAGATGCAACTGAGTCAACTACGCAAACTGCTCGTTTAATTGATGAAGAAAACATCTCCGTTTTAGTGGGTTCTGATACAACAGGTTCAACTGAAGCACAAATCCAAACAGCGACTGACGCAAGTGTGCCAATTGTTGCACCAGCTGCGACAGGTGACTCATTAACATTAGATAGCTCTGGTAATGTCCTGGAATACGTATTCCGTGTGCCATTCCAAGATGCTTTCCAAGGTTCTGTATTAGCGGAATTTGCTAACCAAGAAGGTTACGAAACTGCAGCAATCATCCAAGATAACTCTTCTGACTACGGTCAAAACTTAGCAGCTGAGTTTGATGACATCTTTGAAGGTGAAGTAGTCGGAACTGAATCTTACGTTTCAGGTGATACTGACTTCAACTCAATTTTAAATAACATCGCTTCTAAGAACCCGGATGTAATCTTTATTGCTGGTTACTACACTGAAGGTGGTTCAATTGTGAAACAAGCCCGTGAAATGGGTATTGAATCAGCAATCTTAGCACCAGATGGTTTCGGGGCTGAAGAATTCGTTGAATTAGCTGGCGCTGAAAACGTAAATAACTTCTACTACACAGCTCACTATACAACTGGTGAAGGTGCAACTGATAAAACAACTGAATTCGTTGAAGCCTTTAAAGAAGAATACGGTTCAGCACCAAACATGTTTGATGCTTTAGGTTATGATGCAGCTTACTTAGTAGCAGATGCAGCTGAACGTGCGGGCGAAGATGACCGTCAAGCGATCACAGATGCCTTAGCTAAAACAACTGACTTTGAAGGGGTAACTGGTACTTTCTCATTTGATGAAAACCACAACCCAGTGAAAACTGCTTACATCATCGAAATGGCAAATGGTGAAGAGGTAGGTTCTTCAGCAGTAAGTCCGGAAGATGTTGCCAACTAATTTTGATCTATAAAACAATTTTTAAAAATTAAAATAAAATTAAAAATCGATTGCTTTTTGAGGAGAGCCACCTTATACTAATGTTAGTCTTATCTTTATTGTTCCAAATATAAAATTTTGGAGGAATTTATGATGAAAATGAAAAAAATGCTTTTAACAATGGGTTCTTTAATGATGTTGGCGGCCTGTGGTTCAGTGACGCAAACATCCAACAATGCAAGTTCAACTAGCGAGAGTAGCGGAGATACTATCAAGATTGGTGGTAACTGGGACTTATCTGGTGCTGGTGCAGCCTATGGTGGCCCGGCAAATGAAGGGGTTAAATTAGCTTTTAAACTGGCGAATGATGCTGGTGGCATTAACGGTCAAACGATCGAATATGTTGAAGCTGACAACCGTACTGATCCAAATGAGTCTGCCAATACAGCAACACGCTTAATTGATGAAGAGAATGTACAAATGATTATCGGGCCAGCAACAACCGGTGCATTTGAAGCACAAATTCCAACTGGAACGAATGCTGAAATACCAATGATTGCGCCAGCTGCGACGGGTGATACCTTAACAGTTGATAGTTCTGGTAATACATTAGAGTACGTTTTCCGTGTAGCTTTCCAAGATGCTTTCCAAGGTTCGGCACTTGCAAGTTTTGCTAATGGTGAAGGTTATGAAACTGCCGCAATTATCCAAGATAATTCAACTGATTACGGACAGAACTTATCTGCTACGTTTGAAGAAGAATTCCAAGGAAACATTGTTGCAAATGAGTCATACATTGCAGGTGATTCTGACTTCAATTCAATCCTAAATAACATCGCTTCTGACGATCCGGACGTAATCTTTATAGCTGGTTACTATTCAGAGGGTGGTCCAATCGTTAAACAAGCACGTGAAAAGGGAATTGATGCAGTTATTCTGGCACCAGATGGTTTTGGTAGCCAAGAGTTTATTGATTTAGCGGGTGCGGAAAATGTAACCGACTTCTACTACACTTCTCACTATACAACTGGTGAAGGGTCAACAGAAGCAACGGCAGAGTTTATTGAAGCGTACGAAGCTGAATACGGTAAAACACCAGACATGTTTGCTGCTTTAGGATACGATGCTGCCAACTTAGCGATTGACGCTATTGAACGTGCAGGATCAGATGATCCAGCTGCAGTAACAGCTGCAATTGAAGAAACAGAAGAATTTGCTGGTGCGACCGGTACATTCTCATTCGATGACCAACATAATCCAATCAAGACAGCTTACATTCTAGAAATGCAAGAAGGTGAAGTTGTAGGTTCTACTACAATCTCTCCAGACGACATCGTGAGTGAATAGAGTAGTCTGACCATTTAATAAAAAACAAATTTGGGAAGTTCTAGATGAAATGCAAACTTTGTACATGTTTGTCTTTTTAATACTAGGACTTCCCTTATTTTATGTTGAATAATGAGGAAATAAAGCGTTAACATCGTCAAAAGTGTTACGGTTTTAAAACAAAATTAGAAAATTATTAAAAAAGATTGCATAAGAATTGGCATATTCTTATAATAAAACCAGTCTTATTCTTATGGTATTTGCGGTAACTAGGTCAACTTCTGCAATGGCAGGGATGACAAAAAGTTGAAAATATTAAATGTTACATGAGTAAATACATACTTTATTAATAAAGATGAACAAATATAATGTTGGATTATATTTGCCGTGGGGCAACTCACAAGTATTCAAAAAAGGAAAAGGAAGTGAAATAAATGGAGATGTTTTTGCAACAGCTTGTAAACGGACTCTCTTTGGGTAGTATTTATGCCCTTATGGCTTTAGGTTATACAATGGTATACGGAATTATCGGCTTGATTAACTTCGCGCACGGTGATGTTTATATGGTTGGAGCCTTTTTTGGTTTTTGGTTAATTACGGGGTTAGGGATGAATATTATTCTAGCACTTATATTAACAATGATTTTTACAGCAATTTTAGGGGTAATTATTGAGCGTGTGGCATACAAACCTTTACGTAAATCAACACGTATTGCAGCCTTAATTACGGCAATAGGGGTATCTTACCTATTACAAAACTTTATGATCTACTATGTAGGACCAGAAGTACGTGCCTTCCCTACATCATTACCAAACTTATCATTAGATTTAGGTTTATTTACGATTTCAACACAACAAGTAGTGATCTTCATTGTAACGATTATCTTGATGATTGCCTTACAATACACTGTTCGTCAAACAAAAATGGGTCAAGGGATGCGTGCAGTATCTGTAGATGCTGATGCAGCGCGTTTAATGGGGATTTCAGTAGATAATGTCATTTCCTTTACCTTCGCTATTGGATCGGCTTTAGCTGGTGCTGGTGGGGTATTAGTTGGTATCTACTATAATTCTATTTCGCCAACTATGGGACTAACACCAGGTATTAAAGCTTTCGTAGCGGCTGTTTTAGGTGGTATCGGATCAATTCCTGGTGCCATGTTAGGTGGTATTTTAATCGGTGTGGTTGAATCAATGGTATCTATGATTGGTTTATCTACTTGGCGTGACGCTGCGGTTTACTTCATTTTGATTATCATTTTAGTCTTCAAACCTAGCGGATTGTTAGGTAAAGGCACACAAGAGAAAGTATAGGAGGGTGTATGATGAAAAAAGAATCATGGGCAAAAAACTTCTTTACTAAATCAACAATTACTTGGATTTGTGTGATTTTGGGACTATTCTTCTTAATCATGGCAGCCTATTTAATGGGATTAGTAACGTCGTTCTATCAAAATATTATGGTGACAATTGGGATTAATATGATCCTAGCTGTTGGCTTGAACTTAGTAGTAGGCTATGCGGGACAATTCTCGCTGGGTCACGCAGGGTTTATGGCGATTGGTGCCTACGTTGGTGCCATCCTTTCAACGCAAATTCCAGGACCAATCGGTTTCTATGCTGGTATGGCTGCTGGGGCTGTTTTAGCAGCTATCGTCGCTTTAATCGTAGGGGTTCCTACCTTACGTTTGAAAGGTGACTACTTAGCGATTGCAACTTTAGGGGCTTCTGAAATTATCCGTATCATCATCCAAAACTTGGAAATCACTAACGGTGCTGCTGGTATCTCAGGTATTCCAATGAACGTAACTTGGATTACTTTATTTATCTTCATTGTTTTAACAACATTATTAATTGTAAACTATATCCACTCTAGTCCAGGACGTGCTACTATTGCCGTTCGGGAAAATGAAATAGCTGCCGAATCTGTTGGGGTAAAAACAACTAAATATAAAATCATTGCCTTTGTAATCGGTGCTGTAACAGCTTCAATTGCAGGTACTTTATACGCAGGTTACTTCTCAGTAATCAACCCATCACA
This sequence comes from Aerococcus urinaeequi, assembly GCF_001543205.1. NCBI lineage: Bacteria > Bacillati > Bacillota > Bacilli > Lactobacillales > Aerococcaceae > Aerococcus > Aerococcus urinaeequi. The sequence goes on along the minus strand of NZ_CP014162.1, from coordinate 713,261 downwards.
ATTTACTTTCCAACGTTCAATCGATGTTCTAATTATCGTTGTATTCGGTGGTATCGGATCAGTAACAGGTTCATTCGTTGCGGCAATTGCCTTAGGACTACTAAACTCAGTTTTAGCCCCTTTAGGTCAATTACGTATGGTTGTATATGGTATCGCGATTATCGCCATCATGGTATTCAAGCCATCAGGTTTGATGGGTGATTTTGAATTACAATTCAGTAAATTATTCAACCGCAAGAAAAAAGATTCTGATAAAGAGGAGGCATAACCATGTCATTATTGACGATTAAAGATTTAAATAAAAATTTTGGCGGGTTAGCCGCTGTATCGAATGTAAATATTGATTTAGAAAAGAATGAATTAGTTGGACTTATCGGCCCTAACGGTGCAGGTAAAACGACATTATTCAACTTGCTGACTGGTGTTTATGAGCCGAGTTCAGGTGAAGTAAAATTATCAACTGACGAAGGTGACGTGGTTTTAAATGGTAAAGAGCCAAGTGAAATCAACCGCTATGGTTTAGCAAGAACCTTTCAAAATATCCGTTTATTTGGTCAGTTGACTGTTTTAGACAACGTGTTAGTAGCTTTACATACTAAACACGGCGCTAGCTTCTTGTCTAGTGTTTTGCGTACGCCAGCTTTCTACAAAAACCGAGAAGAATTAAAAGAACGCGCAATCGAATTGCTAAGCATTTTTAACCTTCAAGATTTACTATATGAAAAAGCGAAAAACTTGCCATATGGTCAACAACGTCGTCTAGAAATCGTTCGTGCCTTAGCGACTGAGCCAAAAATCTTATTCTTGGATGAACCAGCTGCAGGGATGAACCCAAATGAAACAGCTAATTTAACCGAATTAATCCGTCAAATTCAAAAAGATTTCGACATTACAGTAGTCCTTATCGAGCATGATATGTCGCTAGTAATGAATGTGTGTGAACGTATCTACGTATTAGAATACGGTAAATTGATCGCCCACGGTACACCTAGTGAAATCCAAAGTAATCCAGCGGTTATCAAAGCATACTTAGGAGGCGAGTAAAATATGACAATGTTAGAAGTAAAAGATTTGAAAGTCTCATACGGCATGATTGAAGCGATTAAAGGGATTAGCTTTGAAGTCAATCAAGGCGAAATTGTTTCCCTAATCGGTTCCAATGGTGCGGGTAAATCCACAACCTTACGGACAATTTCAGGTATCAAACCAGCTAAAAGTGGTCAAATTCTTTATGAGGGACAAGATATCCTAAAATCAAATGCAATGAAGATTGTAAAAGCAGGCATTTCTCAAGTGCCTGAAGGGCGTCACGTATTTAAAGGGATGTCAGTTAAGGAAAACCTTTTAATGGGCGCTTACACTCGTAAAGACCGTGATGGCTTAAAAGAGGATATGGAAAAATCATTTGAATACTTCCCAATCATTAAAGAGCGTTTAAATCAAGACGCAGCGACTTTATCAGGTGGGGAACAACAAATGGTTGCCATGGCAAGAGCTTTAATGGCTAAGCCAAAATTACTATTGTTAGATGAACCATCAATGGGATTAGCACCATTATTCATCCAACAAATCTTCAACATTATTGAGGAAATCAATGCAGCTGGTACAACAGTGCTATTGATTGAACAAAATGCCAAGCAAGCATTAAGCATTTCTGACCGTGCTTACGTTATGGAAACTGGTAAAATCTTATTATCAGGATCTGGTCAAGAATTATTAACTTCTGAGAAAGTGCAAGAAGCTTATCTTGGTGGGGCAATGGTATAGATTTATATAATCTTAATATAAGCGTTGAGTAATCGTAATGGTTTACTCAACGCTTTTTATGTATAATGCAAGGGAAAATGGACTAATTACGGTCAAAATAAGATGTAAGTAAGGGGGTGACAATATTTTGGCAAAGAAAAAGAAGCAAAAAGGACGCAAATCAAATGGTTTGCAAGGTTGGTTTAAAGGGTATCAACAAGCATTCAGGCTAATTTTCAAAAAAAGAAAATATAAAAAAATACAATATATTTCCAAGAAGAGACGTTCACAACGTCGTAAAGAAATATGGTTAGGAACACTTGCAATTCTTGGATTAATGCTATTTTTCCTTTTCCGAGACTATCAAGGCGTACCCACGTCAAGTGACACATCCAGTGAAGAGGTGGAAATGGTATATACGGACCAAGAATTTGTGGATTTAGTCGGGCAATATGCAGTAACTGAATATCCTAATTCTCATGTATTACCAAGTATTGTCACCGCCCAAGCAGTATTAGAATCTAATTTTGGTAAAAGTCAATTATCTAGTGAGTATTTTAATTTATTTGGTCGTAAATCATATAGCCCAAATGATCCAAGTGTAGATTTACCCACACAAGAATTTGTGAACGGCCAATATATTACGGTGGATGAGCCTTTCCGGGTTTATACATCCTGGGAAGAATCAGTAGCTGATCACGGAAGGTTACTTGCAAACGGCACTTCATGGAATGAAACACATTATAATGGTGTTTTGAATGCAAGTTCGTATAAAGAAGCTGCCTATGCCTTGCAAGAAGCTGGCTATGCCACCGATCCTAATTATGCGGAATCTTTGATAGATGTGATAGAAAGATACGAATTAACTAGGTTTGATAACCAGGTTCAATAGGATAAGTGAAAGAAAATTCATTTGCAATGGTACCTATTCAAGTGTATTATAAAAGATGAACAATATTTCGGTATATTGTACTTTTTATAGGGGGTAGAACCGTGGCAAAGACTAAGAGCTATAAGGACATTGCGTATCAGTACCTAAAGGAACAAATCGATAGTAATTTGCTATTACCAGACACACACTTAAAAGAAGTGGAGATTGCAGAAACGCTAGGCATGAGTCGTACGCCGGTTCGAAAAGCCATGGCACAACTTGCTGAAGAAGATTATATTCGTATTGAACAATACAAGGGTGCGGTAGTAGCGAAAAATGCACTAAACGCACGAGCAATTGTGGAACGTCTACAATTTATTGAATTGTTAACTATGAATCTCTTCCAGCAAATGCAAAATAAAGATGTCCAAGTAGACATTGAACGCGTTGAAGAATTAAAACAAAAAATTTCTGAATCACTTGCAGCATATGACTTGGAGACTTACTTTGATACTGAATTCAAAATGTTTACCTATTTGGTATCCTTCTATCCGAATTCATACTTCAGACAGGTTACCTTGAATACAATTCAACCCCTACATGAATTGTACATAAAAGAAGCCAAGGAAGATCACTCAACCTTCAAACGTGAAGCGAATGATTTAAAAGAAATCTACCCAACGATGTTGAAAGCTTTAGTACATAAAGATTATGCGATGGCGCGTAAACAAGCCCGCATCTGGATAAACCAATTAATTCTTTATCAAATCAACAAATAGGAGAGAGACGAATCTTAAAAGGTTCGTCTTTTCTTATGGCATCAGCTTGTGACATACCTTGTTTAATCGGGCTCCACAAACCAGAAATGACTGCGTCTCAGATTAGTTTGCAACTGACTGCGTCAGTCACTACACTAATCTTCCAACGGTTCATTTCTACCGGTTTGTGTCGCACCTTGTTAGTTGAGCTCTTCAGAGCAGTCAGGTGTCCGCTTCAAATATAGTTTGCGTGATGTGCCATCACTACAACTATATCTTCCATCTTATGAGCGAGTTAATGCTTTAGCATATACTCGCTCAAATGCGTTAGAAGTCTCCTGCCTTAGCGCTCTGAATCACATCCTATAATCGGGTTCCGCAAACCAGAAATGACTGCGTTTCAGATTAGTTTGCAACTGACTGCGTCAGTCACTACACTAATCTTCCAACGATTCATTTCTACCGGTTTATGTCGCACCTTGTTTAAACGGGTTCGCTCGACCAGCTCAAGTCCACTTCAGACTAACTTGCAGCTGATTGCATCAGCCACTGCATTAGTCTTCCAGTGTTGTTGAGCTGAGCGGTCGCTCTCGCACCTTGTTTTCGTTGAACAGGTGTTCTATAAATGGTATCCTTATCAATGAAACTATACGGGAAGGTGGCCTAATGATGGCATTGAATCAATTTACGAAGGGGCTTAATGATCGACAAAAGGAAGCTGTTGAGCATACCGAGGGGCCGCTATTAATTATGGCTGGTGCTGGTAGTGGGAAAACACGTGTTTTGACTCACCGCATGGCCTATATTTTAAGTGAAAAAGATGTGAATCCTTGGAATATTTTGGCGATTACATTTACCAACAAGGCCGCTAAGGAAATGAAAGAACGAGTTTCAGCTCTAGTAGGCCCGGATGCCAATGATATGTGGGTATCCACTTTTCACGCTATGTGTGTACGTATTTTAAGAAGAGAAGCTGAGGCAATTGGTTTTACAAGGTCCTTTACCATAGCTGATCCATCAGAACAGCAAACCCTTATCAAACGTATTATTAAAGAATTAAACTTAGATAAGGATAAATTCTCTCATAAAATGCTGCTAGGGCGTATTTCTGATGCGAAGAATAACTTAATGCTACCAGATGACTACCGTCAAAATTATTCTGGATATATAGAAGATGTAGTGGCAGATGTATATGAACGCTACCAGAAAGGTCTTCAAGCAGCGCAATCTTTCGACTTCGACGATTTAATTATGTATACCGTTAAATTATTTGACCAACAGCCAGATATTCTGAAATACTACCAACAAAAATTTCACTATATCCATGTGGATGAATATCAAGATACCAACGAAGCCCAATATAAATTGGTCAAACACCTAGGAGGGTACTTCCATAATGTGTGTGTAGTAGGGGATGCTGACCAGTCTATTTATGGTTGGCGTGGTGCCAATATGGAAAATATCTTGAACTTCGAAAAGGATTATCCAAAATCAACCACTATCCTATTGGAACAAAATTATCGGTCTACTAAAAATATCTTGCAGGCGGCCAATAATGTCATCAATAAAAACACCTATCGTAAGGATAAGACCCTTTGGACAGATAATAACCAGGGTGAATTGATTTCTTATTACCGGGCGCAAAATGAGCGTGACGAGACCAACTATGTCATCGGTAAAATTAAAGATGCTATTAAAGGTCAAAACAAGCGTTACGGTGACATTGCCATTCTGTATAGAACCAATGCTCAGTCCCGAGTAATGGAGGAGAATTTGGTCAAGGCCAACATGCCTTACCGGATCGTTGGCGGTCTAAAATTCTACGACCGCAAGGAAATTAAAGACATTCTAGCTTACCTACGTCTACTGGCCAATCCATCTGATAACCTATCATTTACGCGTATTATCAACGTGCCTAAACGTGGTATTGGACCAGGAACCCTAGATAAATTAAACACATTCGCCAGCCAGCAAGGGATTTCCCTTTTACAGGCGGCAACCCTAGTCGACCATTCACCAATCACTGGTAAAGGTGCTACGAATTTAAAGGCTTTCGGCAAAATGATGGCCAATCTCCAAACGCAACGCGAATTCTTAGCCATCCAAGACTTAGTCGAGGAAATTTTAGCGCAAACCGGCTACTTAAAGGACTTGGAAAATCAGAAAACACTTGAAGCTGACGCCCGCATCGACAATATTCACGAGTTCATTTCGGTAACCCAAGAGTTCGACAAACGTTGGGAAGCTGAGCAAGAAGACCGCGAACAAGCAGCGCAAATTGCGGCCCAAGAAGAAGCGGACCGGCCGACAGAATTACAAGAAGCCAACCTCAACCAAAGTGACGTGAATCCGGGCAATAACCCACTCAATCCAGATGGTACCTTCAATTTATTCGACCTTGAAGGGATTCAAGCAGAACTTGATGGTGTGATTGACAACAATCCGGCTGAAGATGATGCCTTGATGGGCTTTATCACGGATTTATCATTGGTATCAGATTTAGACAACCAAGAAATTGACCAACAAGGGGAATTGACCTTGATGACTTTACATGCGGCTAAAGGACTTGAGTTCCCAATTGTTTTCATTATTGGGATGGAAGAGGGCATGTTCCCACTAGCCCGTGCTGCTAAGGAAGAGTCGGAACTTGAAGAGGAACGACGACTTGCTTATGTAGGCATTACCCGAGCGGAAGAGAAATTATACTTAACCAATTCATTGTCGCGCTTGCTTTACGGGAAATACCAGTCCAACCCAGTTTCGCGATTTATCGCAGAAATTGATGACGAATTATTAGACGACAGCGAAAATGAGCGGTCTATTTTCCAACCATCTGGCGGCAGTCTATCAGACTTACCATTTGGTAGCAGCAGCTCATCAGGTTTCGGTTCATCATCTTCATCCGGCTCAGGATCTGGCTCAGGCGCAACTTTTGCGGCAGATTATGCCAGCAAACGTAAACGAGCGTCCAACACCTATGAAAGAGCCAATGCCAAGTCTTACTATGAACGCAAGAAAGAAGCGAAACGGTCAGTATTTGACCCAGTTACCGCTAATAAAGATATTAAAACAGTAGATGGTCCAGTAACCTGGGCTATCGGCGATAAAGCCGTCCACAAAAAATGGGGTGTTGGGACAGTTGTCAAGGTTTCAGGTACTGGCAATGACCAAGAGCTAGATATCGCTTTCCCTAATCAAGGGATCAAGCGTCTATTATCTGCCTTCGCCCCAATTGAGAAACAAGCTTAAAATATACATCACGGAATAAACGGAATAAAAGGAGATTGAACGATGACAAAGGATAACCAACAAAGTATTGATGTTGCGCGTATTGAAGCCTTAACCCATCTCTTGAATGACTATGCCTACCAATACTATGCCTTAGATAATCCAACGATTTCGGATACCGAATACGACAAACTTTACCGTGAGTTACAGGATTTAGAAGCCAAGTACCCAACTTTCATTCAAGCTGAATCGCCAACGCAACGGGTGGGGGACGCTGTGTCCGAAGCCTTCACTAAGGTAACCCATTCACAACCGATGATGTCCCTAGGTAATGCCTTTAATTTTGAAGAAGTAGCTAAATTTGTAGCAGATGCAAAGAAAAATGTTGGCGAACATATACGCTTTGTATGTGAGTTGAAAATTGATGGTTTATCAGTAGCTATTCAATATGAAAATGGCCGTTATGTCAGAGCAGCCACTCGGGGGGATGGTGTTGTTGGGGAAGATATTACCAACAATGTTCGTACCATTAAATCAGTCCCTATGAAACTTCGCCAAGATATTGATATCGAGGTGCGCGGCGAAATCTACATGCCTAAGGATGCCTTTTTGGCCTTAAATGAAAAACGTGAAGAAGCAGGCTTGCCAACTTTCGCTAACCCGCGGAATTCAGCTGCTGGATCAATCCGTCAATTGGATTCAAAAGTCACAGCCAGTCGTAACTTGAATATTTTCTTATACTCTGGGGTCTTTTCTGATCAATTACCGATCAAGAGCCAACAAGACTTATTCCAACATTTCCCAGACTATGGCTTGCGTGTAAACCCGTTAACCAGAGTGTGTGAAACTTTCGAAGGAATTCAAGCCTACATTGAAGAAATGACTGCTAAACGTCACGAATTGTCTTACGGTATTGATGGGATTGTTATCAAGGTAGACGATTTTAGTGACCAAGAAACTTTGGGCTATACGGTTAAGGCACCGAAATGGGCGATTGCCTACAAATTCCAAGCCGAAGAAGTGGAAACGACCATCCATGATATCGAGTGGACGGTTGGGCGTACAGGTGTAGTGACTCCAACTGCCATTATGGAACCAGTTTTATTAGACGGGTCAACCGTTCAACGGGCTAGCCTCCACAATATGGACTTGATTGAGGCTAAAGATATCCGCCTAAATGATACAGTGGTCATCCATAAGGCGGGGGATATTATTCCAGAAGTGGTGACGGTTGTTTTAGATAAGCGACCTGAAGATTCAACGCCGTATCCAAAACCAACGACTTGTCCGGTTTGCCATAGCGACCTAGTCCATTTAGAGGATGAAGTGGCCTTGAGATGTGTGAACCCAGCTTGTCCAGCCCAAGCAAAAGAGAAGTTGTATCATTTCGTGTCGCGAAACGCCATGAATATTACCGGTGTTGGCCCATCTGTCCTAGAACAAATGTATGACAAGGCCAATGTCCATAGTCCAGCTGACTTATACCAAGTCAAGAAAGACCAATTGATGGCCTTAGACAAGGTTGGGGACAAGGCGTCAGATAAGATTATCCAAGCTATTGAAGCTTCCAAAGAAAACTCACTTGAGCGCTTATTATTTGGTTTAGGCATTCGTCATGTTGGGGCGAAAGCTGCTCGTCAGATTGCTGAAGTATACCCAAGCATGCAAGAAATTATGACCAAGGAAATAACCGATTTAACCAATATTGAAGGAATTGGCGAAACCATCGCGGATTCTATAGTTGCCTTTTTTGCTACAGACGGCGCGCGCAAAACCATTGACGCCCTAGTGGAAAATGGTGTCAACATGAAGTACAAGGGGCCGGTTAAAGCAGAAGTTGAAGCCATCGATTCCTTCTGGGCCGGCAAAACAATCGTCCTAACTGGGAAATTATCTCAGTACACAAGACCGGAAGCCAAGAAAGCTATCGAAGCCTTAGGTGGTAACGTTACAGGGTCCGTTTCTAAGAAGACGGATATCCTAGTTGCCGGGGAAGATGCAGGGTCAAAATTGGCCAAAGCAGAAAACTTAGGCGTTACTGTATTTTCTGAACAAGACATGGTTGACAAGTTATAATATAATAGACTCTATGAAGTGCGTTTCGAAATAGCTTCTTTAGACGGACTACAGTCATCCTATCGGGCTTGAAAAGTTGAAACGACTTTTCTTGAAGCGCCAGAAGAAAAACGCGGACTTGTGATTGGGGAGAATACCAAGTTAAGAAAGGGAATGTCGTATTGAAAATCAAAAAATTCAAAACCTTATCTATATTATTGGTGGCAACCTTGGCCCTAGCAGCCTGTCAAGATGACCAAGCGGATTCAACCGAATCAGCAGGTTCAGCCAGCCAAACTTCATCTACTTCATCTAATAGTGAAGAACAACAAACAAGCCAATTGTCGACAGAATACTACTCGTCATACATTAGTGACGGCACTTACCAAACCAATTCTGCTTCAGGCATCACAGCGGGGGCATCTTCACAAGCCAATGCGGAGAATTTAGAGCGCGGTTTGTATGACCTAGCCAAGAACATTTTTTCCACTGAAGACTACTCGCTCCAAGAAGGACAAGTCATCGGCGAGGATCAGACCTTGGCTTACTTAACAGCCCAATCGGACAAAAACCCAGAAGGATTAAATCCATCAGGTGCACGCTCTGAAACACTGGATGGATATGAGCCTCGCTACTTAAATTCTATTATGGAATATGATGTTGTGGACCAAGATGGTAATGTAGCTGGTATTTCAATCGGTTTGGGGATGAACTATTCGGACACCTTTAACTCTGAATCAGAAACACAAGAATTTGAAATCACATCCGAAGAGCGTATCGAACATGGGAAACAAATGGCGGAAAAGATTGTAAGCAATATTCGTCAAGATGAAGCTTACGCTGATACGCCAATTCATGTGGCCATTTTTGAAAATGAGGAATCAGGTGATCTAGGTGGTGGTACTTATACCACAGATGCCGTTTCATCAAGCGGCAACTCATTCGGTGACTGGTCCACTTATAATCAGGACTTCGTTGTTTATGCCGTAGATGATGCACCAAACGAAGAAGATACTGTATCCTTCACCCGTTTCCGTGACCAAATCCAGTCCTTCTACCCTCAACTATCAGGTTTATCAGGGGTAGGATACTATCAAGATAACGAACTGCAAAACGTTAATATTGTAATCAATAGTCAGTTTGATGGTTATAGTGAAGTTATTGCCTTGTCTCAGCAAGCAATTTCAACTGCTAGCTCAGTATTCAATAACAATATTGAGATTCAAATTCAAGTAGTGACCGCTGACGGTGTACGCGCCTTATTGACGAGAAATAAAGATTCAGACACCTTTGACTATGTATTAGTCGATTAACATGTGTGATGTTTTGTGACATATCAATCTATTTTTCTTATTTGAAAAAAGGGTTGTCAGCTGTTTGCTAGCTGACAGCAATAGGAAAAATGAGCAAATCGATAGGCAAGTTTTAGTAAAAAAGCTTGTCTATTCGTATTTATAAGCTATTTTTCAATATAGAAGATTAAAATTGTAAAAAAATACTCATGTAACCTTAATTAACATTGTTGACTTGAGCGGTTTGTGCTAAAATGAAACAGGTAAAATAAGGCGAAAACTAAGCTGAAAAATGAAGGAGGAACCCGTTATGTCAATTTCTGAAGAAGAAGTTAAACGGATTGCTAAATTAGCTAAATTCAAAGTTGAAGACCAAGATGTCGTTCACTTTACTGAAGAATTTGGGAATATTTTAAATATGATCGAAGAATTACAAGAAATCGATACTACAGATGTAGCGCCTATGTTCTGGGCAGTCGATTTTGAAAATGTGATGCGCGAAGATAAAGTTGTGAAAACACAAACTCGTGATGAATTATTTATCAACGCCAAAACAACAGTCGATGGCTTTATCGAAGTGCCATCAATTATTGATACAGATGGAGGCGACGCTTAATGGAAAAATTTACAGATACAATTCGCTCATTAAATGAGAAATTAGTAGCAGGCCAAGTAACATCTGTTGAACTAGTGGAAGAAGCTATCCGCCGTATTAAAGCAGAAAATGACGTTATTAACGCTGTGATCACTTTAGACGAAGAAAATGCTTTAGCTAAAGCCAAAGCATCTGACGAACAAGGTTACTCCTCTGACCGACCATTACAAGGAATTCCGATTGGATTAAAAGACAATATTTTAACAAATGGTGTCACTACTACAGCAGCATCTAAAATGTTAGCGGACTTTGTACCAATTTATGATGCAACAGTTACTGAAAAATTAGCTGAAGCAGGTGCGATTAATATTGCCAAATTAAACATGGATGAATTCGCCATGGGTGGTTCAAATGAAACGTCTTATTTCGGCCCAGTTCGCAACCCGTTTGATACAGACCGCGTACCAGGTGGTTCTTCAGGTGGTTCAGCGGCCGCAGTTTCAGCTGGTCAAGTGATGGCAACATTAGGTACCGATACAGGTGGTTCAATCCGTCAACCAGCAGCTTACAACGGTATTGTAGGTATGAAACCTACTTACGGTCGTGTGTCACGTTGGGGTGTGATTTCTTTTGCTTCATCATTAGACCAAGTTGGGCCAATGACTCGTACAGTTGAAGATAATGCGATTATGTTAGAAGCAATTGCTGGATATGATGACCATGATTCCACTTCAGCAAACATTGAAGTGCCTAACTATGTAGCTTCTATGAAAGATGGCGTTCAAGGGTTAACAGTTGGTGTACCGGTAGAGTTCTTCGGTGACTCAGTTGATGATCAAGTGAAAGAACAAGTTCGCGCATCAATCAAGCAATTAGAAAATGCTGGTGCAACTGTTAAAGAAATCAGCTTCGAAAATCTGAAATATGGTATTCCAGTTTACTATATCATTGCCTCTGCAGAAGCATCTTCAAACTTACAACGCTACGATGGTATCCGCTATGGTTACCGCGCAGAAAACTTCAATGACTTAGAAGAATTGTATGTAAATACAAGAACTGAAGGTTTTGGTGATGAAGTAAAACGTCGTTTGATGACAGGTACATTCTCTATCGCATCAGAAAACTTCGACGAATACTTCATGAAAGCTGCTAAAGTACGTATGCTAATTAAAGAAGCCTTCGACAACATCTTCTCTGAAGTTGATTTAATCGTCTCGCCAGTAACTACTGGTACAGCCTTTAAATTAGGCGAGAAAAATGATGATCCAATCGAAATGTACATGGCTGACTTATTAACAGTTCCTGTAAACTTAGCTGGACTACCTGGTTTATCAATGCCTGTTGGTTTTGACGACAAAGGTCTACCAATTGGTTTACAAATCATCGGTAACCGTTTCGAAGAAGAAAAAATTTACCGTGCAGCTTATGCTGTTGAACAAGTAAACGACGCTTATACTAAACATCCAGCAGAGTAAGAGGGAGGAAATCGCATGAATTACGAAACAGTCATTGGACTTGAAGTCCATGTCGAATTAAAGACAGAATCAAAAATGTTCTCTCCATCTGCCGCTCACTTTGGAGCAGAACCTAACACAAACACAAACGTTATCGACTTCGGTTACCCTGGTGTCTTACCAAAAATGAACCGTCGCGGTATTGAATTCGCTATTAAAGCGGCCTTAGCCTTAAACTGTGAAATCAATCCAGTACAACACTTCGACCGTAAAAACTACTTCTACCCAGATAATCCAAAAGCCTTCCAAACAACACAGTTATGGCAACCAATTGGTGAAAATGGTTGGATTGAAATTGAAGTAAACGGCGAAACGAAAAAAATCCGTATCGAACGTCTTCACTTAGAAGAAGATGCCGGTAAAAACATTCATGGTGCTGGTGATTCATTAGTTGACTTGAACCGTCAAGGTACGCCTTTATTAGAAATCGTATCTGAAGCTGACATGCGTTCACCAGAAGAAGCTTATGCTTACTTAGAAAAAATCCGTGAAATCATCCGTTTCACAGGCGTTTCTGATGTAAAAATGGAAGAAGGGTCAATGCGTTGTGACGCCAACATTTCTTTACGTCCTTACGGTCAAAAAGAATTTGGTACTAAAAACGAATTGAAAAACTTAAACTCATTCAACTACGTTCGTAAAGGTCTTGCTTACGAAGAAAAACGTCAAGCACAAGTTTTAAATGCTGGTGGCGTGATTGAACAAGCGACTCGTCGTTATGATGAAAGCACTGGTAAAACACAATTAATGCGTGTTAAAGAAGGGGCAGCGGATTACCGTTACTTCCCAGAACCCGACCTACCGCCATTTACAGTAGCTGATGCTTGGTTAGAAGAAATTCAAGCCACCCTACCAGAAATGCCAGCTGATCGTCGTAAACGTTATGTAGATACTTACGAATTACCTGAATATGACGCTCAAATCTTAACACAAACCTTAGAAATGTCTGATTTCTTTGATGCTGCAGTGAAAGCTGGCGCTGATCCGAAACAAGCTTCTAACTGGTTAATGGGTGAAGTGAATGCTTACATGAATGATAATGAAAAAGACTTAGACCAAATTGGTTTAACGCCTGAATCATTAGCGGAAATGATTGCCTTGATTGAAGATGGTACTATCTCAAGCAAACAAGCGAAGAAAGTATTCAAGTTACTAGCGGACAAAGGTGGTTCTGCTAAAGAGGTTGTTGAAGCTGAGGGATTAGTACAATTATCTGATCCAGCACAATTGTTACCATTGATTACTGAAATCCTTGATAACAACCAACAATCAATTGACGATTATAAAGCTGGTAAGAAGAAAGCAACTGGATTCTTAGTTGGTCAAATTATGAAAGCAACTAAAGGTCAAGCCAACCCACAAGTTGTTAACCAATTATTAACAGAAGAATTAGATAAACGCTAATTTTGAACAAAGATAAAACATGTCTGGTCCACCAAGTCGGTGAATCGGACATGTTTTTTTATTGTTAGTAAATGAATTGCAAAGTCTCTTGTTTACACTTACCCTCAAATACTCTGATATGGTCAGTTACCCTTTTTAACTGTTAAGGCATGCTCATGCTAGGTAGTTCTAGGCTCAATCTTGCAAACGTATCTCACATACCTGAATAATTTAATGACCAACTTTAAAATCTACTATTTTTTAATCCGGATAGTAATATAAATTGGGATGCTTAAGATATATAATTGCCTAAAATTGGGGTAAAGCTAATTACGGTTAAAAAGTAAATATTGGCTATTTTTCCTAGCAAGTGAAGGGGTTTGATTGGGTAGGTTAAGGTAGAAAAAATCGTAAAATTAAGTAGAAAATATAAGCTAAGAGTGGCTCAATGCAATCCAAGTTTTCTCTATGGCTTGACAAGTGTAGTTAAAGTTTGTATGCTTATAGGTGTTGAAAAGAGAATATGATTTGTTAGGCAGAGGCTCCTATACAAACAAAGGCTACTGCCCAGAAACGTCCAGAGACGCCAATGGGTATAACAGGATCATCCGATAGAAGGAATTTCTAACGTAGCTAACAGTAATGTTTACGTTGTATAGTGCTAAAACTCCACGAAAAGATCAAGTAACAAAAATAGGTGTATACCCATTTTTGTTGTGGATATTTAGAGTAGGCTCTCGCTAATTTTAGTGGGGGCTTTTTATATTGCGACAAATCTTCATTTTAACAAGTATAAAATGAGGAGGTATTTTTATGGTAAAAAGGTGTATCATTTCTTAGTTGTTTTTATCATTCATTCAATGGTTAAAGACTTTCTTTGCATCCTTTCCAGAACTTTAGGTGGCTGATTACAGTCTAGACTAATGTGAGGAAGTAGCATCGTGTGAAAGAAAGGATTGAATACAATGATGAATAACAGAGATAAATTAGGTTACTTTGAACTAGCTAGTAAACCTATTTTAGAAATAAAAGAAATATTTAAAGTAAAAGTAGACGGATTTAAAGAAAACGAAGCAAATCAAATTAGAACTGAATACGGCGATAATGAAATAGATTATGGTACAGAGAAAAGTTTATGGCGCTATATCTTTGAGGCTTATTTCACGCCATTTACACTAGTACTATTAAGTTTAGCTTTGATTTCATTTTTAACAGATTATGTATTTGTAGAGGCTACTGAACGGGAAATTTTAGGGCCAATTATTATTGTAGTGTTAATTATCTTAAGTGGTACCATGTCTTTGATTCAAACTATCCGTTCAAATCAATCTGTAGAAGCATTAGAATCTATGGTCGAAGTGACATCGGCAGTTAAGAGGGAAGGTCAGTACCAAGAAATTAGAACGGAAGATATCGTAATCGGTGACTTAGTTCGGTTAAAAGCTGGGGATATGATTCCAGCGGATATTCGTTTACTAAACAGTAAAGATTTATTCGTATCTCAGACTTCATTAACAGGTGAAAGTCACCCTGTTGAGAAACGCGCACTGGATGAAATAGAGGAACCTACTACTGAAACAGATTACGCTACCTTAGTATTTACTGGGAGTGAAGTGGTCAGCGGTGTCGGTGAAGGTGTGGTAGTAAGAACCGGGAATAATACATTATTCGGTGGCATTGCGGATGCCTTTGCCAATGAACCTATCAAAACTAGTTTTGATGTAGGTATTGAAAAGACATCATTATTATTAATTCGCTTTATGGGTTTGATGGCAGTTATTGTTATTCTGATTAATGGTTTAACAAAAGGTGATTGGTTACAAGCTTTACTATTTGGTATTTCCATTGCGGTAGGTTTAACGCCTGAAATGTTACCAATGATTGTGACAACAAACCTAGTCAAGGGCGCTAAAGATATGAAAAAAGAGGGTACGATTGTACGAAACCTTCAAGGTATTCAAAACTTTGGTGCGATTGACGTATTAGTGACAGATAAAACGGGTACCTTAACACAAGATAATATTGTGCTCCAACACCATCTAAATATTGATGGAAAAGAAAGTAACCGTGTATTGCGACATGCTTACTTAAATAGCTACTACCAAACAGGTTTAGGTAACTTAATGGATAAAGCCATTGTTCAAGCAGGCCAAGAGACACTTGATTGCGAGAAATTAGCTTATACAAAAGTAGATGAAATCCCTTTTGACTTTGAACGTAGAAGACTGAGTGTAGTAGTTGAAGATCAAGCGGGTAAAACGCAAATGATCACTAAGGGTGCAATCGAAGAAATGTTGGCTGTATCCTCTTACGTGGACTATGCGGGTGAAATTCTTGAGTTGACTGACCAAGCGCGGGAAAAAGTGTTAGCTCAAGTTGCCAAATTAAATAGCCAAGGATTACGTGTACTAGGTGTTGCCCAAAAAACTAACCCTAGTCCTGTAGATGCTTTCTCAGTAAGAGATGAAAGTGAAATGGTGCTTATTGGGTATTTAGCATTCCTAGATCCACCAAAACCATCGACTAAGGCAGCTATTAAAGCTTTAAATGATCATGCAGTTAATGTGAAAATTATGACAGGTGATAACGAACTAGTGACGGTATCTGTAGCTGAGCAAGTAGGTATTCCTACAGATCACATTATTTCAGGTGATCAATTAGTGGATAAAACAAATGAAGAACTACGTGAAATTGCTGAAAAACACAGCTTATTTGTAAAATTAAATCCAACGCAAAAATCAACTTTAGTGACGATTCTAAGAGAAAATGGTCATGTGGTAGGGTTTCTAGGTGATGGGATTAATGATTCGCCAGCACTAAGAGCAGCCGATGTGGGCATTTCTGTGGATAACGCGGTGGACATTGCTAAAGAATCAGCAGATATCATTTTGCTAGAAAAAGACTTAATGATTCTTGAAAAAGGGATTCTAGCAGGACGAAAAGTATTTGGTAATACAATGAAGTATATCAAAGCGACTACTTCATCTAACTTTGGGAATGTATTCTCAGTATTGATTGCTAGTATCTTCTTACCATTCTTACCAATGCTACCTATTCAATTGCTATTCTTAGGCTTAATTTATGAAATTGCGTCAATGTCATTACCATGGGACGATATGGATAAAGAATATTTATACCTACCTAAAAAATGGGCAGCTTCTTCCATTCAAAAATTTATGGTATGGTTTGGTCCAACAAGTTCCATTTTTGATGTCACGACCTTTATCGTTACATTTTTCCTTATAGCACCAAGTATTGCTGGTGGACAATTTGTAAACTTAAACGAAGGCCAACAAGATTTATTTATCGCGATCTTCCAGTCTAGTTGGTTTATTGTTTCCTTATGGACACAAACGCTTGTTTTGTATACTTTACGCACACCAAAAATCCCATTTATTCAAAGTCGACCATCAAAAGTAGTACTTTCAATTACAGGTATTGGTATCTTAATCGGTTCATTTGCACCGTATACAGGTTTAGGCCGTGCACTTGGTTTAGCTGCATTACCAATCCAATTCTGGGGATTGTTAGCCGTAACAGTCGTTTTGTATTTGATATTAGTACAAATCGTGAAACACATTTATGTGAAACGTCATGGTGAATTGCTATAATGGCAGCTATTGAGATTTGGAAAATAGTAAGAAAAAAGAGAGCATCTGCTCTCTTTTTTGTATCAATTTTATAAAGCTACCTGAGCAAAACCAAGGTGTGCTCTTTTTTCGATGGCTTTTGTAATTTGATAGGCAATTTCGAAGTCAACCATTCCATGGATCAAGGTACCAATGCCGATTAAAACAATTAAAGTATACATGAAACTGTCTGATGGTGGGACTACGCCAGCCGTAGTCAAAGCATATACAATTACTACTTCGCCAAGTCCATGGATGGTGTTGATAACGAAGTTAAAGGCAGTTCTTGAGCCAGTTTTTACCAGGGTATTTGGTGCTTTTTGTAGGTAATAAGCGCCTAAAGTTGCAAAAATTAAGTGAGTTAGGGCACGAGCCACAATAATGATTGGGAAACCTGCCATTAAAAAACCGATAGTAGTGCCGACTGCGACAATAGCTGCTGTTGAAGGCTTTCTAAACATGGACATGTTAACAGGGACATGAGAACCTAAGGTAAAAGAGGCAGGTCCAATGACGACTTTAAAGGGCATAATTAAGGGGATAAAGATCCCTATAGCGGTAAGTAAACCAGTAATAGTTATATTTTGTGTGTGCTTAGACACTTGATTCCTTTGCATGATAATTTCCTCCCAAATTTGTTGAGTTCATCATACGCAAAATACCTTTAGGTGTCAAGACAGGTGTAAAGACTGACGAGGAAAATCATCTAAACTTTGAAAGTAACCTAAATACTTTCGTCTAATAAAATGCCAACAGCCTTTAAGTCGGCTTTAATGTCTTCAAATGTAGCTTCATCAGACGTTGTAATAGTATGCAGGTGGATGCCGTTGGTTAAAGAAGACAGCATGGTGCCGGCTGATTTATCCATAGCTGCATCAAAGTCTTGAATATCGCCCGCATGCTTAATTTGTAGGCTGGCTTTAATTAACCCGTAATAAGGGTGGTCTACCTCGACATTTTCAACGTAACCGCCGTGGTTAATGATAATAGTTAATTCTTCAATAGCTTGGTCTGCTAAATGTTGGCAGACGATTTTACCGCGGAAGCGACTATCATCCACGCTGGTAGCTTTATCGGCTAATAGGTATCCTTGGTTTGTGGCGATAATGTCATAGTGACTAGCCCGTAAAATAGCGACATCTCCTACAATAATTTGGCGGCTAACACCAAATTCTTTGGCAAGGCTAGTCGCCTTAAGGGGTGTTGTGGCTTGGTTCAATGTTTGTATGAGTAAGTCTCGTCGTTGGGTTGCTTTCATGGTGGGGCCTCCTTTAGATCTTTCGTTGATTATAGCATAGGTTTTCATCTGGCTACCAACAAGCTGGAGTTACGCATTCTTCCGGTAAGGGATGATCTCGATGCCTTTGAAAGCTTGACAATTAATGATAAGATAATAAGGAAGTTTTAACTTAAATTCAATACAAAATGATAAGGAGATAATTATGGCAAAAGTAGAAAGTTTTACCTTAGATCATGATGCAGTAAAAGCACCGTATGTGCGTGTTGCAGGTGCTGAAACGGGGGCGTTAGGGGACAAATTAAGCAAGTTTGATATCCGCTTTGTGCAACCAAACCAAGATTCTATTCCAACAAGTGCCATTCATACTTTAGAACACTTATTGGCGGCTTATACGCGCGATTATTTAGAGGGTGTGATCGATATTTCACCAATGGGTTGTCGTACTGGTTTCTACATGATCGTATGGGGTTCGCCATCGGTTGAAGAAGTGGCGACTGCGATGACTAAAGTCTTGAATGACGTAATGGCTGCTAAATGGTCAGATGTACAAGGGACTGAACGTGTTGAGTGTGGGAACTTCCGTGACCATTCATTATGGGGTGCGCAACAATACGCGAAAGACGTGTTGGCAGTTGGTTTTTCAGTAGACCCATTTGAACGTAAAGTTTTAAACTAGGAGGCATCTATGGATAAGCAAGAAAAAATTCGCATCCTCCAAGATGTTATTCAGTTAAAAACACCAAACGGTAATGAGGAAATTGTCGCTTTATACTTCAAGAATTTACTTGAAGCTCACGGTATTGAGTCACAGTTGATTCAATATGCGGATGGTCGCGCCAACTTAGTGGCTGAATTAAAAGGGGACCAAGCGGGTAAAATTCTAGCGGTATCCGGCCATATGGACGTGGTAGACGCTGGTAATCCTGACTTGTGGACATACCCACCTTATGGGGCAGAAATCCATGATGGTGTCATGTATGGACGCGGTACAACGGATATGAAGGCTGGGTTAACGGCTTTAATCATCGCCATGATCGAATTAAAAGAATCTGGCCAAATCTTTAGTGGGACAGTTCGTTTACTAGCTTGTGTTGGAGAAGAAATCGGTATGCTTGGGTCTAAACAATTAACTGACCTAGGTTATACAGAAGATATTGACGGCATGATTATCGCCGAACCATCTACTCCTTACTACAACACCAAACACAAGGGATCAATCCAATATCAAGTCATCGCCCACGGACGTGCTGCCCATTCCTCTACACCAGAAAAAGGGGTTAACACGATCCAGTTGATTAACGATTTTATCAACAAGACCAATGTCAAGATTGATGAAGCGGCTGCGACTGCTGAAAATGACATGTTAGGTAAAATGTTGAATGTCTTCACCATGATTGAAGGGGGCAACCAAATCAACTCAGTCCCTGAATATACAGTCCTATCAGGAAATGCACGGACAATTCCTGAAGTCGGCAATGACGTTGTGATTGGCATTTTCAATGAAGTCATTGAAGAAATCAACGGACAAGGCCAAGGTAAATTGGAATTGAACCTACTACAAAACAACCAATACGCAGATGGAGATAATGACTCTGACTTGGTAGACTTAATCAAGATTGAAGATCCAAAAGCTGAAAACCGCGGCTTAAGCGGCGCTACAGATGGATCTAACTTCACCAATGTGGACAACAAATTTGACTTTGTTATTTACGGGCCAGGTAACATAGACGACGCCCATACCCTAGACGAATCAGTCGAAGTAGCACAATACCTAGACTTTATTGATAAATACGTAAACATATATAAAGGGTATTTAAAATAAGGTATGACGCAAACCGTTTAGAAATGAACTTCTATCGCATTTAAGTGAGTAAATGCTAAAGCATCAACTCACTCATAACGTTGGAAGATTAGTGCAGAAGCTGACGCAGTCATTTCTATTAAATTTTTGCATGCGAAAGGGGCTGTGACATTTTTTGTCACAGCCCCTTTTTTACGATTAAATTTTTTCTGTAGAAAATTACTAGTCTAAGTCGATTAAACGAGTATTTTTAATATCTGCTACAGTTTGTGCACCAGCTAATTGCATTACACGTTCTAAATCTTTCTTGAAGTAGTCTAATACAGATTTAACACCTTCAGAACCACCTAAAGCTAGACCGAATAATACTGGACGACCAACGGCTACGATATCAGCACCAGATGCGATGGCTTTGAAGATATGTTCCCCACGGCGGATACCAGAGTCAAAGACAATTGGCACACGACCAGCAACTGCTTTAGAAATATCAGCTAAGACATCAAATGATGCAGGGGCACCATCTAATTGACGACCACCATGATTTGATACCCAGATACCAGCAGCACCAGCACCAATTGCTTTCAATGCATCTTCAGGTGTTTGGATCCCTTTAACGAATACTGGTAAACCAGAGTATTCTGCGATAAATCGAACATCGCGTGGACTGATTTTTTGTTTAGATTGTGAATAAATATTATTTAATGACATATTTTTACCGTCACCAGTTAAATAACGTGAAACGATTGGCATACCGAATGGGTAAACGAATTGGTTATGGTCATCACGGTCACGGTTACCACTTAAAGTAGAGTCAGCAGTTAAGATGATTGCAGTTGCACCATCAGCTTTTGCTTCGTCCAAGATGTTTTTGTTTAATTCGTCATCTTTAGACATGCAGATTTGGAACCAACGTGGGCTACCATCTAAACCTTTTTCAATTTCTTCAAAAGTTGCACCAGAGTAAGCAGAGATTGACATGATTGTACCGAAATCAGATACCCCTTTTGCAGTACCAGCTTCTTTTGTTTCATGCGCTAAACCATGTGCAGCAATCGGTGCCATGATAAATGGCGCGTTGATGTCAATGCCAAAGATAGAAGTTTTAGTTTCAGGGAATTCAACATCTGATAATACGCGAGGTAAAATACCTTTTTTGTTGAAGGCTGCAGTGTTACGACGTAGTGTAAATTCGTCACCAGAACCACCAGCCATGTAGTCGAAACCACCTTTAGGAACGATTTTTTCTGCTTCATCTTGTAACTCATAAGTGTTGATAACCTTAATTGGTTTGATTTCCTTTGGTGCATTGTAATTTGTTTCGTTTGACATAATAAAATTCCTTTCTTTTTATGAAATGTTTTTTGTAAAAGAGTTATGTCCCGCTAAATTAGCCGAACAATAAATTTGTAATAGGTACTGTTAAAGGCGACAAGATAACAACCGTAATACCAGTCACAACCATTGATAGGCCGGACATAGCACCTTGAATTTCACCCATTTTAATCGCTTCAGTAGTCCCCATTGCATGAGCTGAGGCACCCATAGCAATACCTTGCGCTACAGGATCATCAATTTTGGCAAGCTTAAAGATTTTTTCACCAAGCACTGCACCGATAACACCAGTGAAGATAACAACTGCTGTTGTAATCGATATGATACCACCCAATGAATCGGCTACACCGACTGCGATTGCAGTCGTAATTGATTTAGGAATCATGGTACCAACCATATCTGGTCCAAAGTTGAAAATGAATGCAAAGATATAAATCATGATTGTGTGAATGACAACACCAGTGATGATTGAAACGATGATTGGCTTAGCATATTGTTTCAAGTAGTCAAAGTTTTTCTCAAGTTTCACCGCTAAGGCAACGGTTGCCGGTGTAATGAATAACTTGAAGAAATTACCACCGTTATTTTCGTAAGTTTCTAATGGAATACCGGTGATTAATAAGAATATGATAATCACAACGATTGAAAATGCTAATGGGGTAAACAATGGGATTGGCCATTTCTTGTGCAAGATACCTGCAAATAAATAAACACCTATGGTTAGGGTTACCCAAAATACAGAATCGTTAATAATTGCTTCAAACATATTGAACTAACCCTCCGTAATTTCTTTATCTAATTTTTTAGCATCATCACGACGCTTAATACCTTGAACACTACGACCTACAAAAATCATCGTAATGATTGTTGTGATAGCCATAATGATGATTATTTGCCACCATCTGTCAGCTAAGACATCGAAGTTGGCCATAATACCAACACCGGAAGGGACAAATAAAATCGCCATACTAGCGGTGATCCAAGTAGCTACATCATCTACTTGTTCAACCTTCAGCAATTTAGTATGCAAGGCGATAAACATCAGAATCATCCCAACTACACTACCAGGAATTGCCATGAAAGGTGAAATGAGTACAGACACGATTGTTCCTAACAATGAGAATAGGAAAATCCAAAACAATTGTTTAATGATTTTCAAAGTATCACTCCTTTACCAGTTTTTGTTAAAATCGAAACATTTTTTGTTTCTTTCTACACCTTTAGCTTTACTTTGAAAGCGCTTAAATTACAAATTCAATATTTTTATAGTACAATAAATTTTATTAATATATAATTAAGAGGATTTATACAACAGATGCGAGGCTAGACCTCGTTTTGTGGAGGGGTATCATGAATATTCAAGATTTGATGTATTTTAATGATTTAGCAAAGACACTCAATTTTACAGAAACAGCCCAAAATTTTTATGTATCGCAACCAACCATCACGCTCGCCTTGAAACGCTTGGAAAGTGAATTCAATACCAATTTATTTGAACGCCAGCGGTTTAGTAAATCCATGACCATCACTGAAACAGGCCTATTGCTTCTCGCTTTTTCTACCCATACTACTCACCAGTTGGAGATTACAAAAAAGAAAATTATGGATGCCAACAATCAAGTCGTATCATTCGGTTTTCTGCCGACGATAGGCGGGTATTTGTGGCCGTATTTTATACCTCATTTAAAAAGTTCAACTAGAAATATTGACTTCCATGAAGAGGAGAGTTCAGACATTATGCTGGATTTAGTAGCATCAGGGGAAGTGCCTATCGCAATTTTCGGTCATCCTAAGCCAAGAATTAACCAGGAAAATATTGTGCAAATCCCATTAATCAAACAAGCATTTACTTTGTGGGCAAAACCTAACCACCCTTTAGCTAAGAAAAAGCGAGTAAGTGTAGCTGACTTGAAAGGGGAAACCTTCCTATCCTTATCCAAAGGTTATACACATGAGCGAATTTTTAACCATTGGCTAATGAAAAATGACCTGGTTGAGGACATTAATATCCTATATACTCAAGAAATCAGAACGGCCTTATCGATTGCAAGTACCTCAGATATGCTAGCTTTTATGGCGCCGATCTTAATTGATGGCCATGGTGATTTAGTAGAAATTCCGATTGAAAATCCACCATATTTTTACATTTCCTTAGCCTACAACGGGGCAGAAAAATTCGGTCGCTACCAACAGGATTTTAACGAAGAGATGGTCAATATCGCAGAAAACCTACACGAAGAATTCAGTAATATAAAGGATTTTCCTATTAAGAATAAGTAATTTAATCTTGTCCATGGTAAAATGATGGAGACATACAAAAAGGATGATGAAAATGAAAGCAAAATATACAACACCAATACAAAAAAACGAAACATTTGAAGGTACAATTGAAGATTTAACCTTCCAAGGATTAGGCGTTGCCAAAGTAGAAGGCTACCCTTTATTTGTGGAGAATGCATTACCAGGCGAAACTGGTACGATTAAAGTCCTTTCAACAGGTAAAAAATACGGTTACGGCAAAATGATGGACTGGCAAACAACGTCACCAGACCGTGTTGACATTTTGGATAAAGTGTCAAGTCAAGTAGGGACTATGCCATTACAACACATGACTTATGAAGCACAACTAGCCTTTAAACAAAAACAAGTAGCCAATGCTTTCCGCAAATTTGGTTTAAGTGAAGGTAAAACAATCCACCCAACTGTAGGCGCAGATAATGCATTCGCCTACCGTAATAAAGCGCAAGTGCCAATCGGTGTTAACGCTGAAGGGAAATTATACTCAGGTTTCTACCGCAAAAATTCACATGACATTTTACCTGTGGAAGATTATAAAATCCAACTACCAGGAATTGATGAAGCTATCGCACAAATTGTAGATATCTTTAATCAATTTGGTTTAAGTGGCTATAACGAAGAAAAACACTATGGTTTAGTTCGTAACCTAGTGATTCGTAAAGGTTATTACACAGACCAAATGATGGTTATCATTGTGGTTAATGGTAAATCTTTACCAAACGAAGAAGCCATTGTGGCTGAAATTGTGGAAAAACTGCCAAACGTCGTTTCTATTATGCTAAATGTAAATACGAAGAAAACGAATGTTGTAATGGCTGGACACGAACAATTTTTATATGGTACGGACCGTTATGAAGACAAGATGTTTGATTTTACTTTTGAAATTTCAAGTAAATCATTCTTCCAAATCAATACACCACAAGCTGAGAAATTATACCAATTAGCTATCGATGCAGCAGACTTATCTGGTGACGAAACAGTAATTGATGCTTATAGTGGTATTGGTACAATTACAATGGCCTTAGCGCAAAAAGCGAAGAAAGTATATGGCGTTGAAATTGTGTCTGAATCAGTTAAAATGGCGAAAAATAATGCAGCTAGAAACTTCATTTCAAACGTTCATTTTGAAACAGGCCAAGCTGAAACAGTGATGGGTGAATGGGTCAAAGCGGGCGTTCAACCGGACGTAGTTGTTGTAGACCCACCACGTAAAGGGTTAGAGGATAGCTTCATCCAATCAACCATCGAAGCGGATCCAGAAAAAATTGTTTACGTATCATGTAATCCAACAACTATGGCACGAGACATCGCTAAATTTGTTGAAGCGGGTTATGACTTTGATGCAGTTCAACCATTAGATATGTTCCCACAAACTTGGCATGTTGAGACAGTGACACTACTTGAGAAGAAACGTTAGTTTCGCAGAAGTAGATCTCCTACCCATGCACGGATTTTCCAAGAAGGCAAGCAAAATGAGCAAGCTGAGTGGCTGAAACATTGCATGTTTAACGGTATAATTCATGAGGGAACAAAGCGACTTCATAAACGTTGGTTTAGAAAGCATATGAGTCACGTGAAAAAAATATGAAAGTTGGATGTTTTATATGAAGCAATTTATTAAACATTCTCCCTTGGCTTTGGCCAAGTTGATGTGTTTGTGTGAAAACCACCAATTCTAATAAACATATTGAAAGGGGAGGCTTATGGAAATAATTATATCTTCAATGTTAGTTTTTATCTCTACGTCCATCGATTATTTGGTTGTTTTAACGATTCTTTTCTCTACCATGAATACGGGTAAACAACGATCAATTTATATTGGCCAATATATTGGAACGGGGTTGCTCGTTGGCTTTAGTCTCATTGCAGCGTACTTCTTGAACTTTATTCCACAAGATTGGGTGATCGGATTACTTGGTTTACTTCCTTTGATTCTGGGGATTCGGGCCATTTTCATCGATGAAGATGTAGATGAAAAGGACTTAGAAGAAAAGATGTCGCATAGACAGTCAGAAGTTGCGAGTGTGGTTGCTCTGACCATTGCCCTTGGCGGAGATAATTTGGGGATTTATATTCCTTACTTTACTGGAATGTCCTTCCAGGAAGTCATGGTTGTGATCCTTGTTTTTATCATTGGGATTTTTACCTTGTGTTATTTATCCAAACGATTAGCTTCGGTTCCTATGATTGGTGAAGTAGTTGAGCGTTACGAAAAAGTCATCGTACCAGTCGTTTTCATTGGCTTGGGTATTTTTATTCTGTTAGAGAATGGTACGATTCAACATCTTTGGTCACTGATTGCATAGAATTTTAAGCAGCTTCACGGAAAGTAGAATACACCATTAAAGTATATAAGGTTGAGCTTAGATACATATAACACAGCCGGAATATGAAAGAGGCACAGAACGATGCAATATAATTAGCATTGTTTTGTGTCTCATTTTTATGTATATTTTTTAACAATTATGGTTCACAGCTTTCTTATTCTCTAAATGGGAAATAAATAAGCTGATATTTTATTAATAGGTTATGCTTGAATAACTGAGACAATCATAGATCTAATTCGAGAGAGAATAAGAAATATAGCGTATACAAAAACATTTAAGAAGAATTTTGGTAATATATGTAGGAATAGAAAAAGGGAGGCATGATTTATGCAATATTCATATAAATATATAATATTAGGTGGCGGGATGGCTGGGGCCAATGCCGCAATGGAAATTCGTAAATATGACCGTGAAGGGACATTGTTGATAGTCACACAAGAAACTGACAAACCCTACTATCGTCCTCCATTAAGTAAAGAATTTTGGACAGAGCCAGACTATCCAAAAGAAACGATATATTATAACATTTCGGATGATGAATCGATTGATTTCTTAACTGGGACAACTGTTAAGCAAATTAATGCCGATCAACAAACGATTGAGATTGATAGTGGAGAAATCTATCAATACGAAAAATTGCTTTATGCACTGGGTGGCGCTCCAAAGTGGATTGATGGGCTGGAAAGTGAGCGTGTCCTAGCTTTAAGAAACTTAGAAGATTACCGAAACCTCCGAAAATTAGCCAAACCTGGGAGCAAAGTCATTATCGTTGGAGGAGGCTGGGTTGGAGCAGAACTTGCAGCAGGTCTAAAGCTGAATGATATGGATGTGACGCTTGTTTTTCCTAATGAAGTATTAAATGAAAAACGACTACCACGAATGCTTGCTAAAGAATTTCAACAGCGCTTTGTAGATATCGGCGTTTCTTTGATAAACAATACTTATGCTAATAGTTACAGTGTAGAGGACAATCAAGTGAGTCTTACATTAGAGAACGGCGCTGTATTGAAAGCGGATATTCTTGTTTTAGGAATTGGATTAAATCCAAATGTTGAATTAGCAGAAGCAGCTGGTTTAGACGTGGGTAATGGCGTCATTGCTAATCAATTTTTGCAAACTTCCAACAAACATATCTATGCAGCAGGAGATGTGTTGAATTATCCAGATGTGATCATAGGACGTAATCGATTTGAACATGAAGAGCAAGCGGAGTATTCTGGGAAAGTAGCGGGACGGAACATGACGGGCGCTGAAGAAGTTTATAATCATGGTGCGCCACTCTCTTATACGGATGTCTTAGATATTTCTATTGAAGGTGTCGGTGAAATGAGTCGAAACCGTGATGATGCGATTATTGAAGAAGTTGCCGGAGGTTATATTGTATATTATCTTTTTAAAGGCAAACCATCTGGAATTTTAACATATAATGTGAAAGTTGATATGGATAAGGCCCGTGAAATTCTGGTTAACCCACCGAAAACATTAGATGAGCTAACAGGGATTTTGAAGCCTATTTAATTGATTTGTTGAATACTAGATAGCTTCAGAATTGAAAAAGATGATAAAGAGGAATATTTTATGGAAAAATTTTCAGATAAAGTTTTATCATATTTAAATAAAAACAAAGATAAAGAGTTCTACATCTATTGTTTAGTCGATACTAGTAGCGATGAGGAAGAGATATTCTACATCGGTAAAGGGAAGGGAAATCGTGTCTTTAATCATGAGAAAGCTGCCTTTAATAAAAAATTAGAACTGCTATTAGAAAGTGAAGATAAAACTGAAGACTTAAAAATTAACAAAATCAGAGCTATTAAGGCAGAAGGATTTACGATTAACAAAGTAATTTTAAATTACTGGTTATCAGAACGAGAAGCGTTCGCGAGCGAAAACACTTTAATAAATTTATTTAACATTTTTTCGCCTCGAAACCTAACAAATAAAGTAAATGGTCATGGGCAATGGTGCGAGTATCGTTAGCAACGATTCTAAACACCCTCTGGTATTCTTTGATAATGGATTGCCAGATGTGTCAATAAGTAATAGTTTAAGAATCTTGGGTTTTACTTACAAGGAGTTTTTCACAAATAGCCTGAATAATATCCAGGTGAATGAAATAAAGGAAAAACTAAAATACCTTTTAACTTATGGATCAGTTGTTGCTGGCCCAATAGATATGGGATATTTAACGTATAACCCTAACTCAATTAATCTAAGTGGTGTTGACCATTTTGTATCAATTTATGATGTGGACGAAGAGTTCGTTTATTTACATGATCCTGCCGGTTATCCATGTATGAAAATAGTATTCAAAGAATTTATTGAAGCTTGGAAAGCTAATTTGATAGATTACAAACGCGGTTCGTTTTCAATGTGGGGTAAGTTCAAAAAAGTTAAAACTCCCAACTCTGAAAAAATATTTCATGAAGTATCCTTAATAATGAAAAAGCGATACCAAAAAGGTGAAAACAATGTTATAGAAAAATTCGCCCATGCAGTAAGAGATAATCGACTGAATCAAGAACAAAAACAAATTCTTCAGTTTTTTAGTTTTCGATTGGCTTCTGCCAGAAATTTGTATATAAGTAAGTTCTTGAAAAGTCATGATTCAAATAAATCAAAAATTAAAGAACAATTGGCTGAATTATTTGGACAAGCACACTTATCTACACTTAAAGAAGATTATTTTAATTTAGCACATACACTTGAAGAAATTGCTCAACTTGATGAAGAATTTAAGGCATTATGTTTACAAATTGAAGGAGAAGATTAGTATGGATAATAACATGAAAATTGATATAGGGACTTTACAAAGAGTCGTCATAGATAAAATGAACTTATTTTATATGGAGGTACCAAATAACCCTGAGAGCCAAAAAAAAGCCTGGCCATTATTTGAAGCACATTTCCCTTCCTTAACCGGCAGAAAAATGTTTGGTTTAGATTATGATGAAAATAAAGTATATAGAGTTTGTTCCGTAGTCCTTGAAAGTGATCGAGATGATACATATGGTTTAAACCAATTTGAGTTTGAGGGCGGAAATTATTTAAGGTTAAGACTTAAATATGATGTGCCCGAACTTTATGAGAAGATTAGCCCTGCATATGATTTTCTTTTCAGTCAATATGGGGGTCATATTAATTGGTCACTTCCAATGATAGAACACTATAAATCTAAGAATATTTTAGATATAATGATTCCTATTAATGAATGATGAAATTAACTAATGTTATATAGTCGAAATATTAATTTAATTCGATATTTTTCACCTTAAATACAGTGAAGCAGTATGTTTATTAACAAAAATTTTCAGCGGCGCAATTAACAATTAGTTCTGCCAATAAACGAATCCGAAGAAGCTAAGCATATTGGAGTGAGCTGAGTGGCTAAAGTCGTGAAGTTTTGATGTTAATAAATATATAAAAATTGCTTGAAGTAATAATTACACAATTCGTGAGTTTTGAGATAGAGCAGAAACTTGGAAACGTAGTTAAGACTCAAAATTAAGAGAGACATTTAGTTATGCTGGGTGCTGCAAAACTAAATGTCTCTTTCATTCTTTAATAAGAATGTATCTTTGTTCTAAATTAGATTGAAATGGGTATCGGATTTGGATTAAAGAATGCTGCAAGAGACAAATCTGGTAAGGCTTATGAGCAAGCACCAAAAATCAATTTATTTTTGTGATTTAGTCGATATGTTTCCTGTCTGCAATAGTGTAAATATTTATCCTACTATGAAACAGACTCGACTATATTGTGCACAGATTGTCGGATAGAAAAACGCACCCTTTGCTAATATTGAAATTGAAAGGAGGTTGTTTGTTGGATACGTTAAGCAATATGAATAATGCATTGACATATATTGAAGAGCACTTAACAGAAGAAATTGACTATAGTGAAGTATCTAAAATTTCTTACTGTTCAGAGTATCATTTTAAGCGGATGTTTTCATTTTTAGCTGGCATAGGTTTATCAGAATATATTCGGAGAAGAAGACTGTCGTTGGCTGCAATTGATTTGAAAGATACAAATTTGAGAATAATTGATGTAGCCGTCAAATATGGCTATAATTCGGCTGATTCATTTTCCCGTGCTTTTCATTCCCTGCATGGTATTCTTCCTTCAGAAGCAAGAAGTGAGAAAACGCAGTTAAAAGCCTATCCACGAATGACCTTTCAATTATCAATTAAAGGAGGATGCGAGATGAATTATCGTATTGTTGAGAAAGAGTCGTTTAAGTTAGTAGGATTTAAGAAGAGAGTCCCAATTATTTTTGAAGGTGTCAATCAAGAGATTGCACAAATGACCGAATTTTTAACACCGGAGGTTATTAAACAATTAAAAGCAATCTCAAATGTAGAACCAATGGGTATTATTAGTGCTTCCACTAATTTTTCAGAAGGAAGAATGGAAGAAAAGGGCGAGTTGGATCATTACATCGGGGTAGCAACTTCAGGTGATGAAATAGCAGAATTTGATGTATTAAAAATTGATGCTTGTACCTGGGCAGTATTTGAATCGATTGGACCATTCCCAGAGACACTTCAAAATGTATGGGGTAGAATATACTCAGAGTGGTTTCCGTCTTCAAGTTATGAGTTAGTTGAAGGCCCAGAAATTTTGTGGAACGAGAGTCCAGACACTGGAAATCCAAAGTATCGAAGCGAAATCTGGATTCCGGTAAAGAAAAAGGACTATTAATTACACCGATTTTTATGATTGAGGGCACTCCTAGCAAGAGTGCCCTTTTTGTAAACGGTACGATTGGTGGATATATTCCCACGAACGTACGAAATAGTCGATATGTTCTCGCATATGACTATTTCATTAAAAATCGCAAATACATCAATTCTATCAACTCTTCCCATGTTGAGTGTGTGGTATTGCTTGAGGCTGTTAGAGCTTAGCGATATACAGCCTCAGCTGCGTAACGAAGTGTAGCTGATGCAAAAGGTCAGAGACTATAATGTTCTTGATGGACCACATAAGAATTTCCACTAATATTAAAAGGAGTAAACTTAGTTTTAAGATTAAGTTTACTCCTTTTTATTATGCAAACAGGGGGATGTTTGTGGGAACTGGTCAATTAGAGTAAGGCTGTTAGGTTGGATAGGAAAATTATCAAACTTATGAAGGAAGTAGTCAGCGCGTGAGTACAGGTCTACTTACCATTACTTATAGAGCTTTTATATAGGTTTGAATTCACAACCTACATTAATAATTTTGAACATGTAGGCGTATATTTTCTTAAGTGCCTTATGTGTCTTTAGCAGTTATGACGGTATCGGTAATCATCGTTTATCTAGTTGAATTTCTTTTAATCTAATTAAAAGACTCAGTATGTAAGCTTTTCGCTGACTTACTGAGTCTTTTGCTTTATTTAAAAATAGTGACTAAAGCTTGAATAGCATGATCAATTTCATCAAGCGCTAGCCCAGCATAACCTAAAATGTAACTTTGGTCGAACTGGTTGTTTAATTTAGCGTAGTGGTTGACCGGTTGCAAGCGGATCTTATTTTCAGCTAGCCTAGCTTGAATCACGTCAGCCGGTGGAATCTCACCCTCAATGTTAATAATAAAGAAAAGTCCAGCCCCTGCTTCCTTAATGGTTAGGGGGAGTTGGCTTTGGTTAAGCGCTGCTAGAACCGCTTTTTCCTTACGACGGTAATTAGTCCGCAGGTTATTAATATATTTAGGGAAATGGGCAGAATTGAGAAAATCAGTCATTAAGTATTGCTCAAAGCTGGAAATATCACTGATTTTTAATTTAGCTTGATGGAATTTATTCATTAATTGATCGGGTAAAACTAAATAAGACATCTTAAAAATTGACCCCATACTTTGACGAAAGGCCCCTAATAAAATGACTCGCTCTTGGTCGTCCAGACTAGTCAAAGCAGGAACAGGACGGCCCTTAAGACGGAACTCATTATAGTAGTCATTTTCAATAATATAACGATTTTCTGCCTGATAGGCCCATTTTAATAAACGCTGACGTCGACGCATCCCCATGATAATGCCGGTGGGAAACTGATGGTTAGGAGTAGTAATCACGATGTTAGCTGAGGTAGTCTCCAAATCTTTAACTGAGAAACCATATTTATCAATCGGAATTCGAATCGTCTTTTGCTGATAGTCTGTAAAGACATCTAAATTTTTATAATAGCCAGGATCTTCTAAGGCATAGATTGAATCGTCTAATAAGGCAAATAGCGTCTGTAAGCTAGCCTTGTGACCGCCTGTAATGATGATATTGTCAGCTGAAGTCATCACTCCACGGTATTTACGTAAATAATTAGCAATAGCCAAGCGTAAAGGGAGCGCACCCAAGTCTTCTTTTAAATTACAATTAACCATGCTTCTTGCTAGAGCGTCGGGTGCATACTGCAATAATTGTTTGGGTTTTAAAGTAGTCATATCACGGTTGGCAAAGTGAAAATCATAAGTATATTGGCTGGCTTCACTTATTTTAGCATGCTCATGTTTTAGTGGCTTTGTCTCAATTTCCTCAGAGGGCAACATATCAATTGCAAGTAAATCCACAAAATAGCCAGATCTTTCCCTCGGCACTATATAGCCTTCATCAGTCAGTTGGTCATAAGCGTTAATGACCGTATTAAGACTGACTTTTAAATGATCTGCCAAGGCCCGCCGTGAGGGTAGTTGATCACCACTTTTTAAATGTCCTTGGGCAATTTGCCGGATGACTTCATCAACTATTTGTAAGTAGAGGTGTTGGTCTTCGTTAAAGTTCACCGTAATCATGCTTTCTCTCCCCTCGTATTATTCATTTTATTCATTATACATAAAAAAAACTATCTGGACCCATAAAAATATCCATTTTTGCATCTTAAGAAACATCCAAAAGACTGTTAAAGTGAAGACAATATTTATAAAGGAGCAATCAAAATGAAACGATCAATCGAAGAAGTACATAAACAATTAGCTGGTGGCGTAATCATGGACGTGGTAAATGTGGAGCAAGCTAAAATTGCTGAAGCGGCTGGTGCCGTAGCGGTCATGGCTTTAGAGAGAGTTCCTGCAGACATTCGAGCTGCTGGTGGTATTAGTCGAATGAGTGACCCTCAAATGATAAAAGAAATTCAAGAAGCAGTTTCTATACCCGTCATGGCGAAAGTAAGAATTGGTCACTTTGTCGAAGCTCAAATCTTAGAAAGTTTACAAATTGACTATATTGATGAGTCAGAAGTCTTATCAGTAGCTGATCATGTTTATCATATTGATAAACAACAATTTGAAACACCTTTCGTTTGTGGCGCTAGAGATTTAGGTGAAGCTTTACGCCGTATTCAAGAAGGGGCTAAAATGATTCGTACTAAAGGTGAAGCAGGAACGGGGGATGTCAGTCAAGCGGTTACCCACTTAAGAAAAATCCATGAACAAATCCGCTATGTGGCTTCGTTACAAGATGATGAACTCTTTAACCAAGCTAAGGAATTAGGCGTCTCTTATGATTTATTAAAGCGAGTACATGATACTGGTAAATTACCTGTGTTGAACTTTTCAGCTGGCGGGGTGGCAACACCTGCTGATGCGGCTTTAATGGTGCAATTAGGTGCTGAAGGCGTTTTTGTTGGTTCAGGTATTTTCAAATCAGGTAATCCAGAAAAACGTGCCAAATCCATAGTTGAAGCAGTAGCCAATTACAAAAACGCTGCCAAATTAGTCGAAATCTCAACTGATTTAGGCGAAGCGATGGTAGGTATTAATGAAGACGAAATTAAAGTTATCATGTCTAACCGTTAACCATTAAAAACGAGTGTTTCAAAAGTCAGTGGGCTTGTTCTACTGACTTTTTTTATTTTGTCCTAGGCCGTCTTGAAGCTCTTCTTCCGAGGGGGGGTATCGAGGAGTTACTTAATACCACTCTGCTGTATCTAAATATAAACTCTCAATAAAAGCAAAAAAGTTCATTAAAAATCTTTATTTTAATCACAGTATAAATCTTCTTGCTTGGTTTCATCATGATCTTAATCTTTTTTTCAGCGCATAACACTTTGGCCTCATAGTCATAAAATCACTGTGGAGAATGAAAAAGAAACAATTATTAAATATGATATTGATGCTAAAATAGTAAGGAATAAAGTTTACGTTAATGAACTATTAAAAGAAATCAGTAGAGTGCGCTTTTCACAAAGTTATTTTATTGAATCGATAACATAGGATATTAAAACCACACTTTAATCAATAAATAGCTTAATCACATCCCACGTGGAGTGTGTAGTGTTGATGACAAGGTAGAAAATTTAATTAAAGTGGGGTTGCGGGGATTAATAATTCAACCAACACAACCTTAGAGGTGGTTTTGAAGTATGTGAGAACATATCGATTTACTCATAGTTGTATTGACGGAAAAGATACTGAAGATTAGGCTGAGTTGATAGAAATGTTGTAATCTCTTTAGGAGGGGAAACTATGATTTGGATGATTCCTGCAAACGGAAAAATGTATGATCATGCATCTGCTTTTCAAAATTGGGGTTTTATTGATTGGAGACAGAATCTGAAATTTAATGTTGGTGACATAGTATTTATTTATTGCACTAGGCCATTTAAAAAAGTAATGTTTAAAACAATAGTAGATAAAGAATCTTTGTCAAGTGAGGAAATTGTAAACGACGAAAAGTATTGGTTTAAAAAGGAAGAATACTTAAAATCATTAGGTGGCAAGTATGCTCGTTTAAGATTAGTGGCTCAAGTTGACTCAGAAGAATTAACATTGGCAAAACTAAAGATGCATGGACTAAATGCTGCTCCTCAAAAAGGTGTAAAAGTATCTGCTGAATTAGCAACATATATGGACAAATATATGAATGATTACTATTCAGTAAACATTTTCCCTGAATCCGATGATACAGAAAATGCATTAGAAGGCGCCGTACATGCGGTATTGGTAAACAAGTATGAGCGAAGTTCTGTAGCGCGTCAAAAGTGTATTCAATATTATGGATGTAAGTGTTTGGTCTGTGGGTTTGAATTTGAAAAGGTATATGGTGAACTCGGCAAAAACTTTATTCATGTTCACCACCTAATACCATTGAACGAAATTGGAGAAGAATATATCGTTGACTATAAAAACGACTTGATTCCCGTTTGTCCCAATTGCCATGCTATGTTACATCGTGAAATTGATGGAGAACGATATTCATGGCAAGAACTTAGAAATAAACTAAAGAAATGAGTGGACATATTCCCACAGAGTAAAAAAACATCGTGGATATGTCCCAAACAATTTAATACTAAAAATGGCAGTATGACGTTCATTTTATCGCCTCAAGCCATGTTGCAGCAGTTGTGTTAATGGAAAATATGTTTGATTAA
The DNA here is from genome assembly GCF_001543205.1 of Aerococcus urinaeequi. Classification (NCBI taxonomy): domain Bacteria; kingdom Bacillati; phylum Bacillota; class Bacilli; order Lactobacillales; family Aerococcaceae; genus Aerococcus; species Aerococcus urinaeequi. Next base: position 677,848 of record NZ_CP014162.1, on the reverse strand, counting down.
AAACTTGATAATATAAGGCTGTTAATGAAAATGATAAAGGCATTGAATGTGTAGATGATATTCAACGCCTTTACGGCTTTATTGACTGTTTTTTTCGTAATAGTTCAATAAAAAATGCTTTAGTATTTTTAAGGGTGACACTAGACTTGACGATCATCTTATGTTTAATTGTGGGGAACGTTTACATTACATTTATTCATGGAATATATCACATATGTTATAATGGAGAAAACTGTCAGGGGGTATTTCCATGAAATGGCAAGGGCGCAAACGTAGTGGTAATGTAAAAGACTTGCGTGGTCAAAACACGGGAAGTGGTGGATTAGGTGGTTTGGGACAAGGGCGGTCCGGAGGAAGAATACCTATTCAGCTTCCAGGTGGTCGTGGGACTTCAACTGGAGGTAGAAGCTTAGGTTGCGGTTCGATTATTTTAATGTTGATTCTATTCTTTGTATTTGGTGGGTCATCTTTATTAGGTGGCAACCAGTCTAGTTCAAGTAATAATCAATCGAGCGATCAAACCAGTCAGGTAGATGTACAATTACCAGGACAAATGGAATCGAATACGCAAATTCAAGCAAATCCTAATAGTCAAGTCAGTTTACCAGAGACTGGATCCACAGATAGTGACACAGTTACTGAAGATGAGTTGGCTGAATTTGTTTCTGTTATTCTTTATGATACCGAAGAGTATTGGACACAAGCATTTTCTGAAGCTGGATATACATATAAGAATCCAGACCTGGTCATCTTTGAGGATGCTGTGAATTCATCTTGTGGGTATAACACATCTGAAGTTGGACCTTTCTATTGCCCAACGGATGAAACTATTTATATCGACTTAGATTTCTATAATCAACTTGTTAAAAATTATGGAGGCGGTGGTGATTTTGCTATGGCCTATGTGATCGCCCATGAAGTAGGGCACCATGTTCAACAGCAACTAGGCCTTTCCGATCAGGTTCGACAAATTCAGTCTGAAGTTGGTCAAACTGAACAAAATCAATGGACTGTACGGATGGAATTACAAGCTGACTATCTTGCTGGTGTATGGGCCCATAACGTCGTTGAGAATGATTGGATGGAAGCAGGGGACCTTGAAGAAGGATTAAACGCAGCTTATCACATTGGTGATGACGTCTTGCAAGAAAAAGCTTATGGCCATACGATGCCCGACTCTTTCACCCATGGTACTGCTGAGCAACGGCAAAAATGGTTTAAGAAAGGGTTAGAAGCAGGCGACTTGTCACAATGGGATACTTATAATATAGACTACAGTAGCCTATAAAGTGGGTTACAGAACTTGCTTAATGATTATAGTATACATATGTAGGGAATTTTAGTGCAGCAACACATACTGTATTTGAATAGGGTTTATATATAAAATCTTCATATGTTTTTAAATAAATAATGATTATACTAGCTACTAGTATAGTTTGTAGATGCCTCTTAAAGCCAGATTACAGTCTTGCTTTAGGAGGTTTTATCATGTGGAAGATAGCTAGGATAATCATACGTCAAATGGATGATGATAGTTTTGAAACGTCGAACTAGCGTCGCGTAAAAGTATCATCATTTTTACTTCATAATTGAATGGATAAATAATTCGAATAAAAGTTTGCTTATTTTAATCTAATTGTCGAATTTCATCACGATTTGAAATCTATCCATACGTCTGGTATAATACGCACACAATTAAAGAACACAACTTATTCAGAGCAAGTGGAGGGATTTGGCCCTATGAAGCTTCAGCAACCTACCTTTGGCAAGGTGCTAATTCCAACTCGAAAGAGATAGATGAGTCTAACCAAGTTATTGGCACGACGAGTCGCGTTGTGCTTTTTTTATTGAATAAAATAACTAGGAGTGTGTCGAATGTTTAATGATGAGTGCGTAAATTTTAGTGAATTTGTAGGTGGGATTGGCGCCCTAGGTTTTATGCCGTATTTTCGTTTTCGCAAAAGTAAGACAGGGGATCCTAAGGAGCATGATCATATTGCTGTGATCTGTCGTGATGAGCCATGTTCTGGGGCACATATTGCTAGAGTTTGCGTGTGTTGTATAGGAAAAGTCCATGTCAATGATTATGATGGATTTAAGGAGGCAATAAGCCCTGAAACTTATGATCAATTAGTCAATTTGATTACTAATTTTTCCTATACAGATGTGGACTATAAAGCAATACGGTAGTAAAAAAGAGACCCTACTAGTTGCCGTTATGGCTAGCTAGTAGGGTCTTTTGATTTTTTGTGAAGAGTGGTTTATTGGATGATATGAAATTATTGAAGTAATTCTTTAAAGGCATCCACAAGCGGTGTTAGGGGGTTGCCTAATACTTTTTCAAAGTCATCTGATTGTACATCTAATACACCATTTTTGATGTCTCTTTGGATCGCTAGGAAGAAGCCTGCTACTGGTTCTGGCAATTGATTGTCAGTTAGATTTTTAACGAATGCTTCGTCGTTAGTTTCGAGAGGGGCAATTTCTTTACCTGTTGCTTCTGCTAGTGCTTTAGTTAAAGTTGCGTAGTCTACTGGTTTACCAGATAGTTCTAGGATTTCAGGGAACGTTTTTTCGCCAGCTAAAACGATCGCAGCTGCTTCAGCATATTCGCGACGTAATGCCCAACCAGCTTTATCATTTTCAGCGGTGTATAATAGTTTGCCACTGTTTAAAGCTGCACCTACTAGCGGTAGTTCATTTTCCAAGTACCAGTTATTTCTTAAAATTGTAAAAGGAATGCCGGATGCTTTGATGGCTTTTTCGGTATAACGGTGGTCAGTTGCTAGGTCGGCAGAAGATTGGTCTGCATTGGCAAAGCTTGTATAGGTGATAAAGCTAACGCCAGCTTCTTTGGCTGCATCAATTGCATTTTGATGTTCTTCTTGACGAGTGCCAGGTGCTGATGAAACCAGTAATAAGCGGTCAATACCTGTGAAGGCAGCTTTTAAAGATGCTTTATCTAAGTAATCGCCGATGTGTACTGTATAGCCAGCTTCAGCAAGTGGCGCAGCTTTTTCTTCGCTTCGTGCTAAGATGTGGATATCTGATACGGGAACTAATGTTTTTAATTTGTCTAATGCAAGCCCACCAAAGGCACCTGTTGCGCCAGTTACTAAATATTTCATGAATAAACACTCCTTTTTAACCTGTAATAATTAAAGTTACAGGTTAATAATAGTGAATGTGCTATAATAAGTCAAGAGAAAAGAGGTGGGATATTCAGATGAAACATTCAGTAAAGTTTAGTGATGCTATTCATATTCTAGTTTATATCGAGATGCTTCAAGGCACAGACTTATCTAGTGAAGTGATTGCCAAAAGTGTGAATGCTAATCCCGTTTCTGTTAGACGCATTATGAGTAGCCTAAAAAAGGCCGACCTAATTACTAGCCAATCTGGTAAGGCAAATCCAAAATTAAGTAGAGATCCCAAAAATATTTCTTTTTATGATATTTATCAAGCTATTGATGAAGAACAGCAAATATTCCGTGTAGATGAGAAAACAGCACCAGCCTGTATCGTAGGTGGTAATATCCAGGGTGTTTTAGCGGAAAAATATAATCAATTGCAACGTAGCGTCGAATTGGAGATGCAGCAAATCAACTTAAGAGATATTATCCATTCGGTCTCTCAAAGTGCCAATCAATCTGAATTAAACGACGAAGAAACCAAGCAAATACTTCAACGATTTTTATAAAAATAAGCTAAGTCGATAATACTTGTAGGTGGTATTTATGATGATAGGTTTCTCATAAAGCTTGAAACAACCCGTTTATTCTTTGGAATCGAAGGTGTTAATATAATCATCACAGGTTTAGAAAAAGTATCAGCAGTAATTTAATGAGTAAGTAAAAGTTGCGGAGAGTTTACCTGTAAGCAGAAATTAAGTTGATGAAGGTATAAAACTAATTTTTAAAAAGTTATGCGCTACATTTTATTAATATAGTGGATTACGCTTAGCAAAAGGTTTAAAATGAAATAAAAATTAAAAACTAAGTAGTTGACTTATCATCAAAATGCCATTAACATGTATTAAACAATATATGTAGTACGCGATGATGAGATAAGTATTTTATGACACTTGCTGAGAGAGCCTATGTGTGGTGGAAGTAGGTCAAGGAGATTAGAAGAAAATGGTCTAGGAGCATAATAGTCTAAGCCTAAGATAGGTGAGGATTATTCGGGAGCCCCCGTTACAGGGAGAGAGTACAATGATTTTTTAACGTACTCTGTGAGTTTATATTAGCGATAATATAATAAATTAAGGTGGTACCATGAAGTAGCTTTCATCCTTTGCAGAAGCAAGGGATGGAAGCTTTTTTTATGAAAAAAATTATAAAATCGGGGGAATTTATTATGACAAAAGACTATAAAATTGAGACACAAGCCATTCACGCTGCCCAAACGATTGATGAAACAGGGTCACGCGCTGTTCCTTTACACCAAACAACAGCTTATGTTTTTGATGATGTAGCGCAGGGTGCTAATCGTTTTGCCTTAGCAGAAGGTGGCAATATTTATACGCGAATCACAAATCCTACTCAGGGCGTCTTTGAAGGTAGAGTGGCTGCTTTAGAAGGCGGTTCAGCTGGTTTGGCTGTCGCTTCGGGTATGGCCGCTATTACTTATGCTATTCAAGTTTTAGCTAAAGCAGGAGACCATATTGTAGCGACAGCTAACCTATATGGCGGAAGCCACAACTTATTTGAACATACTTTCAAGGACTTCGGTATCGATGTGACGATAGTAGATACGAGTGATTTAGCGAATGTAGACCAAGCTATTCAAGACAATACCAAGGCTGTATTTGTAGAAACAATCGGCAATCCGGCTGGAAATATTGAAGATATTAGTGGCTTAGCTGAAGTAGCACATAAGCATGGTATTCCATTAATCGTTGATAATACTTTTGCAACACCTTATCTAGCGCGACCTATTGAACATGGTGCAGATATCGTTGTCCATTCAGCGACTAAATTTATTGGTGGTCACGGTACGTCAATCGGTGGGGTAATTGTAGAAAGTGGACAGTTTGACTGGAAACAAAATGATAAGTTCCCAGGTTTAAGTCAAGCAGATCCAACTTATAATGATCTTGTTTTCGCAGATGCCTTTGGCCCAGCAGCATATACTACAAAAATTCGTGCGACGCTATTACGTGATACTGGGGCTTCAATTTCACCTTTCAATGCTTGGTTATTAGTTCAAGGCTTAGAGTCATTACATGTACGTATGGATCGTCATGTTGAAAATGCAGAGAAAGTGGCTACATTCTTAGCACAACACGACAAAGTAGAATGGGTTGATTATGCGGGATTAGAAAGTAGCCCATATTATAGCTTAAAAGAAAAATACTTACCTCTAGGGGCAGGTTCAATCTTTACCTTTGGTGTTAAAGGTGGCTATGAAGGTGGGGTCAAATTCATTGAAAATCTAGAACTATTCTCTCTATTAGCGAATGTTGGAGATGCTAAATCATTAGTGGTTCACCCGGCTTCAATGACCCATAGTCAGTTAACTGAAGAAGAACTAGCTGAAGGTGGCATTAAACCTGAAACAATCCGTTTGTCTATCGGAATTGAAAATGTGGATGATATCATAGCTGACTTAGATAAAGCATTAGCTGCGATTTAATGACTTAGTAATAGATAGATTGATGTAGGAACAATTTTATATGTTATGCAGGCTATAATTGAATAGATTATAGCCTTTTTTATCCCAAAAATGATATTCGCAATTATATATATAATAATGTAAAAAATACAATCATGCTTTCAATAATTTGAGAAAAATGAACTTTAAAAAGTTAGATAAGTTTAGGATGCTAGAGGACTTATATGGAGGTTTAATTTAGGAAATAGAACGCAAGTATTTATACAACGGTATGGTATATTATGTTGGTTTGTTGTTGGGATATTCGGGATTATCACTGGTGATATTAGTAAAGGTACAGCGACTGGTTTTCCATTGTTTTTCATATTAGCCTTTTTCGATGATCTTCTGATAAAATAGGTTAAACAAATGGTTGCGACTATAAAAAATTCGAGACCTGAAAAAGGAGCCCATCATGAACGAAGGTAATAAAAGAAGTAATATTCAAATTGGTAGCCAGGTAAAAATTGTTCAAAAACAGGACCAACGATCTGGAAAATTAACAGAGGGTATTGTGAGTAAAATCCTGACAAACTCTCAAAACCATCCACATGGTATTAAAGTCATGCTAGAAGATGGCACCGTTGGCCGAGTAAAGGAAATATTATAATTGAAATAAAACTTTCAAATAATTAGGAAGCTAGGTATCTACAACCTTAGTGGATACCTATCTTTTTTATTGTTGCTTCATTTAATTTATAATTTGTTGCTTGATTTGGAAGAAATGGTATATATCATATTTAAGTTAAGCGATAGCTGAAATCTAAATTCGCGCTGTAGTATTATTTGGCTAAATTTATGACTATTGATTTTGTTGATGTATGAAGCGAGAAAATTTTTGTGAAGTTATAATAAGGAGAAAAGTTATGGTCAAAAGGGTTCTGTTGCAAAGTTTTAAATAAAGAATAAAATCCCTTACGGTATCAATACTACGCTGGAAAAATAACCGAGCGAAAGCAATCCGCTTTTCTACTTTGGATTAAATTTGCAGTATATTAGATTGTCATCCCGGAGACATTTTAAAATATCAAATAGAAGAATAAGAACAGCCTATTTTGTGCTGCTAGAAAATCATAATAT